>DEIK01000029.1:527-33606 GCA_002352425.1 Rhodobacteraceae bacterium UBA2776 | reverse complement strand
TTGGCCGAAATCGCTGGCTCCCAAAAGATCATCCCGACCCGCATGACCTTTGTCGATATCGCAGGCCTTGTGAAGGGTGCCTCCCAAGGCGAGGGGCTGGGCAACCAGTTCCTGGCCAACATTCGCGAAGTCGATGCGATTGCCCATGTGCTGCGCTGCTTTGAAGATGGCGACGTCACGCACGTTGAGGGCCGCGTTAATCCGGTTGAGGATGCGGCAACCATTGAAACCGAATTGATGCTAGCCGATATGGAATCGATTGAAAAACGCCTGCAAGGGTTGGTGCGCAAAGTGCGCGGCGGCGACAAAGAAGCGGTGCAGCAGGAACGCTTGCTGAAAGCGGCCGCCGAGATGTTGGATAGTGGCAAAGCGGCACGCTATGTCGAGGTGGACGAGGACGACGTTAAGGCATGGAAAATGCTGCAACTTCTGACGACCAAGCCGATACTATATGTCTGCAATGTCGAAGAAACGGCGTCAGCCACGGGCAATGAGCATTCCGCCGCCGTCGCTGAAATGGCAGCTGCCGAGGGCAACGCGCATGTGATCATCTCAGCGCAGATTGAGGAAGAAATCAGCCAGTTGGACGACGAGGAGGCCGAAATGTTCCTGTCTGAAATGGGGCTGCAAGAGGCTGGGTTGGATCGCCTGATCCGCGCGGGATATGAGCTGCTGCACCTTGAGACCTATTTCACCGTTGGCCCCAAAGAAGCCCGCGCCTGGACCATTAAAGAGGGCACCTTGGCCCCGCAGGCCGCTGGCGTGATCCACGGCGATTTTGAACGTGGTTTCATTCGGGCGGAAACATTTTCCTATGATGATTTCGTGTCGCTGGGTGGTGAAGCCGGCGCCAAAGAGGCCGGAAAAATGCGCGTCGAGGGCAAGACCTATATGGTCAAAGACGGCGATGTGATGCACTTTTTGTTCAACACCTGATCCCGCCAAACGCTCTTCGCTCCCGTGCGGGAGCTTCTCGCTGCGAGTGCCTGTATGGGCATGATCAGCGGTTAGCCGGATTTTCCTACATTTCCCTCTTGCCCCCAGTGATCCTCGTCGCTAAACCCGTCGACGGAGCTGTGGCCGAGTGGTCGAAGGCGCTCCCCTGCTAAGGGAGTANNGAATCCCTTCGGCTCCGCCACTACGCCTTGATAAGGCGTTGATTTTAATTAAGAATTACTTCTTCACCGCATTTCGTTCCCACTTTTGTTCCCACACCTTGCGGTTGCTTAGATTGGGCAACTTTAGTCTTCATCAGACGTGTTTCCCGTAATCAGTTTGCGTTGTTCATCGCGACTAATTTGGCCGTAACTGCGCAAAGTGGTCAAAACATCTGTGTGTCCAAGGTTCTGAGACGTGGCGACCAATTCTGCTACAGATGTGCAATGTTTGGCCGCATGGCGGGCCAGCATGTGACGAAAGGCGTGTGGGCCATAGTTGGGAACGCCTGCAACCTCATACGCTATGCGAACAATTTTGCGCACGGATTCGGTGGTTTTCCAATGTTCCCGCGTAAACCCGTTTGCTGCGAAGCCTGAATTTGACTTTGCAGCTATCGCGGTTGCAGGGAACAATGGATCATCGGGACCGTAAAGGGCCACTTCGTCACAATAGGTCATCCAGTCCGCAAGGGCGGTTTCTGCGTCATCAAATCCTTTGGCAAAGAAAGTATCAATGACCTTGCCGAATTTGGTGGCCACCTCGCGTGGGTTTTGGGTGACAGATTTTTCCCGCAGATCAATGTGTTTGATCTTGAGCGATACCAAGGCCGCGACGCGAACGCCCGTGAGACAAAGTAGGGCAAAGACTGCCTTATCGCGCTTCTGGTGCGGTGTAGCGTTGGGCATAAGTGCAAGGGCGCGTTTGGCTTGGTTTATGCTGGGTGCAGGGCGGGGTGGGGCCGCACGGGCTTCTGCTTCATCGCGACGGGACAGATTGAAGTAATCCGCGTCTGCCGCTCTGATACGGCTGCGAAACCCATCTTGCTGAGAAAGCCACAGCGTAAATTCTCGCAAGGTTGCCAAGACAGACCGCATTGTCGATTTGCCCAAGGGCTTTCCAGTCTTTGTCTTGCATTGTTCCAAGTGGGTGCGAAACCCCATGGCCTGTTCAATACGAAAGCGGGCAAAGTCTTTTCGTCCGTTCCAGACGTCAAAGCGTTCAAGGGCTGCAATTTCACGATCCAGCGTCTTATCTGAAAGCTGGCGGGCGAACTTGCGATACTCCAGAAACCGGCGTTTCAGGCGTTCGTTCTTCTCATTGGGGCGTTTGGTCATGTTATCTTCCTAAGAATTGTTCGAGTTTTGGTTGGCGCATTTTGGTGTGTTCGATGGTGCATCCGGCGGGGAAATTCTGAATATTTGGCAATCAGAAAACACCTGCCATTCCCGCATCATCCGCAGCGTGTCCGGTGGTCTGAAAAGAAGGTTCAAAACTGTGCGGGGCGGGTGGCTTTTGACGACCACGCTGGGTAGTGACCCAATGGGAAATACAGGGGGGCATGTGTCCACCATTATAATGTCACTTCCGACCGTTCTATTGTGAGGTCCAGTTTGGAACGGATTTCAGGAATGCGGGCCAATGATACAGGTTTGCAGACGATACCTTCGCAGACGTCACACAGGGCCGTCAGCATGGCTTTGTTGCCTTGAATTTTGCAGTCCGCCATTTCGCCTGCAGGTGGACGGCTCTTTCTGCATCGCAGGCAATAAAACTCACACAGACCTGTTTTCACCTTCCGGTTTTCGCGCTGGGCAGTAATGTGATTGCGCAGGTCGTCTCCGCGAATAAGGGGTGGATGGGACGCGTCCAACAGGTGCAATCCATCCCGTGTCCAGTTTCCAATGGTGCGTGTGGAAACGCCGACAAGTGCCGCCGCCTCCGCTTTTGTATAACAATGGTAAGACTTGATCCCGCTTAGACGGGCTTGCTTTGGCACGGCGAATTACTCCGTATCCGTTTGATATGATGCAAGCCATTCGTGGATGGCCTCAATCTTAATCAGACGACGTGTGCCTATCTTAATGCTTTTCAGATCACCTTTGGCCAAGGCGGCGTAAAGGCTTGTCCGCCCAATGCCCGCGAGCCGTGCGGCTTCATCGGGTGATACGGCGATAGGGGGTGTTGAGTGGGCGGATTGTTTCGAATGTGTCATTGTTCATACTCCATCAATTGGTGACAGGTGAACTTTGGCGGACGTAGGGTGGATCAAAACAGATAGTGAGTTTTGATCCAGTTACGATCCACCTCTGACTTCGGAAACGTATTTCTTAACTGTCGGCAATGATGGGCATTTTCTGTCAGGATACTTAGCTTTAAATTCCAAATACAGTGCTTTGGCTTCATCGTTGCGGCCTTTCAATGTGCGACCTTGGCTGCCCCGAATTGCGATAAGTTCACTTAAAGGTGTTCTGTAGTTATTGGGTCGCCCGCCTGTGCGTTGCTCTGGAACACCCGCTATGGCTCTAAGGTCGCCAACCACTGTGAGTTTAGCAACTAAGGGTTCAAGGCTTAGAACGTCTTGCAGGTGAACCGTTGCGTAGCGGGCCACTGATAAGGTTCCCTTTGACGTTAGGACAATTCCAAAGTTGGATTTAATTTCGCCCGCCAAGGCACTTTCAAGGTCTTTGATGTCCTGCGCATCCTGCATGGTTGGTTTTAGGTACAACACTACGTCCCCTTCATTGCTATCAATCGCACCAATGCGCCACATGTCCCTGTCTAGAGGCGTTGATTTACGTCGTTTGCAATCAAGGTGATCCGCAATCTGTGCTGTTAAAACAGATAGGTTCGGTTGCGTCGCGATCAGTTCCGAACGCTCTTTTGGAATGAAACCAAAATCAGGGCAGAAATACCCGTATTGCTTATCCTCATAAGCGACCTTCGCATCATGGGGCTGGTCGCACTCATCGCAAATAATGGATGAAACAACACCGGATTCTTCGATTAACCCTGCCTTGATCAACTGATCATAGGCCGGAAGGCATGAATATTCTAAGTTTCTAACCCGTCCACGCTGGGCCAAAAGCGTGACAAGAAGGTCCAATGCATTCAATTATGCCACCTCTATCACGTCAAACGGTTCTGGGGGCGGTGCGATCAGTTTCCAGCGATCCAATAGGGTCATCACAAACTGGCGTTCCGCGTCTGTTTTGTTTGGAATGGTCGTCGTGTTGGGACTGCGCAATGTCACAGTCAAAGTTTTGGCCCGCTTACCATCTTCGGGCGCTTGCAAAATCCGAAGCGTAGCACCGATTATCGTCCAACCCGCTGCATGTATTGGTGATTGTCCCCCAAATTGGCGTTCAAGGAATTGGTAGATGGTTTCATCATCACCGCGATGCTCAAAACGTGCGAAGCCACCGCCAACAGAATAAAATTCAAGGGACGATACTTCGACTTTCGCAACGCTATCGGCTGGTTCGGTTGGAAAGCTGGGATTTGAGCGTAAGTTGATTAGCAACACATCTCGACGCGGTGTTTCGACTGGTGGCGCAGACTGGGGGGGCAAAGTGCTTTGAAAACGATGCGGCGTATTCATCGCGCATTTTCTTGCCGCCACGGGCGCAGATTTCCACAATCCGTTCTTTGGCATTGCAGGCAATCCCGACCTCTAGAACCCGTTGAACCACTTGCCGTTCCAAGCCTTCGGATGGCCCAAAAGTAAGTTCACTTTCCGCGCTTGCCTCAACATAGATGGTGGCCTGCACGATTTCCGTTTCTTCGCCCGTGATGGGGTGCACTCGCATAGAGGTGTACCAGTCAGCTTCGCGTTTGCGGTGTTCCGGTAATTCAAGAATAGCGATTGCATCCGCCACAAAGCCCGCGCGGGCTGTGTCATCGCCCAGCGCCCAAGGCTTGCCGTCATCTTCGAATTGAAAAGCAGACCAGTTTTTGCCACCCGTGCGCTGCATCAAAGACGCCTGTACGGCCACACGTTCCAAAATCTTGGGGTGATCTATGGCCAGCATAAGCAACACGTCCTGAATGCCTTGTAAACCTTCCAAATCAATGCGCTGGGCGCTGCATATCTGTTCCGCTGCGATCATGGTTTGCGGGTTGGCCAAGCTGGCAAGATGGTCCAGTTCTGCTTTGACCTTGTCTTGTCCAAGGTCGGGTAAATCAGCAATGAGGCTGGTAATATCATTCACAAGGGCAGTCCCGCGACCTTCGCTTTTCCAATTAAAGGCGTCAGGGGCATGAACCCCCTTTGCGTTCAGAAACGATGCCAAACGTGCGTCGGGGGATTTACGGATAAAGCCGCTGAACGAAGCCATGAATTGTGCCTTTGATTGTTTCAATGCCTATATGTGGCGTTCACGGGCGTGTGATGCAAGTCATGGGTGGCTGAAATATCCACTCACTTCCAATTTCGCGTTTTGCTATCTACTTATTAAGCGGTTGGTAAGAGTGCGTCTTTGACGATGTCTTGAATACTCTTTCCAGTAAGTTGGGTTTCAAACCGCACATCCATTCCACTAGTTTCCAGCCCAAAATATGACTCCGCGTGTCTAATTTTTTGGGCTTCAAGTTCTGCCAAGTCAATTCCAGTCTTTCCCTTTGTCTCAACAACAAGTCCTAACTGCGACCGACCGTCTTTAGATTTCAGAACATAGGCGAAGTCAGGTGAGTATGACCCGCCTCCGATCAAGGGTATGCGGATTGAGTTTTTTGGGATCTTGGAGTAAACAACGACCTCCAGAATGTCGGTTCGGATGTTTTCCAGCTCTAACTGGCCATCATAGTAGACCTCTTCGAACAGGTAGCTATCAGGCGTATCACCTGCTTCATGTAACACGCCGACATTGCCGCTTTCAATTTCGGCCCTTGGCTTGCCGTCTGAAACGGTCAACGCGGTTGGGTGGACCTTGTTGCTTGTCTCGCGATAGCCCACTTTAAATTCACTAAAGACTTTATGCAGCAAATAGTCGTTAAAACCTTTTTGCATTTTCCGAATGGTTGTTTGGCTCAAGTAGGCATTGATATCAAAATCCGTTTGGACGGCCAAAAACGCACCGTGTAAGCTAGCAACGCTCAGGGCAACCTTTTCAGATAGCGCTTCCAGGAACGCTTTGTAGCTCATCACATTCAAGGCAGTGAATTGCGTTTCGGATACTGAACTTTGCGTCCCAACCTGTTTCCCCAACTTTTTGATAGTGATGATTTCTGTCTTTGCGCCCGTAAGCACATAATCTTCGATATCGGTTTTCAGATATTCTAGGAACAATTCAGATAATTTTTCTGGGCTGTCGAATTGATATTCCAGTACAACCTTACGATTGAGTTTTTCCCATAGCTCTTTCAGCTCTGCATATCGCCCAGCGCGGATTGTGGTTTTGGGTTTGTCGCCGCCCTTCGTAATCTTGCCTTTTTTAAGCCCAGCGCCGAATGCATCGGGATAGCTGGCTTTAAGTGTCTCATATCCACCATCTTTGAACTTTTGTGAGATGGAAATAATTCCCGCACTGACAAGCGCCTCTAACAGCTCATCCTCATCACTGTTGAACTGGGAGTATTGCTTCAGTAATCGTTCTTTCAAAGCGTCATCGAGCTTGTTCATATCAAACACTTCGCTCGACTTGCCGTTGATTTCAGACACTAGGCGTTCGACAAAATCGCTTTCTGTAAAATCAACAAAGTAGTTCAGATAATAGGTCTTGCCCTTATCCCGCGTCATATACTCATTGACGGGCAAACGCAGACCACGGCCTACCTCTTGCAGCTTGGACGTTTCAGACCCACTGGACCTTAACTTACAGATTGTGAAAACATTGGGATTGTCCCAACCTTCACGCAAAGTCCACTTGGAAAAGATGAACCGCCGTGGGTTGGCAAAATCCAACAAACGCTCTTTTTCGTGCAAAATTTCCAGCGTCTCTTTTTCAATCGCTTCGTCTTTATCGGAGTTGTCCTTTGAAAAATAGCCACCGTGCAGCGCTGCAATATCTGCCAATGCAGTCTTTAGGTGGGCAACATAGGCACCATCTGTTTCAACGGCTAGCAACGCCTCAATATGCGCCTTCACCATCGCTTCAAAGTGCACACGCATGGCACCGTCTTTGTCGCGATAGCTGTCGATGTTATCAATGAAGAACAGCGTAAGTGGCTTTATCCGTGGGCTGGCCAAAAACAGGTCGCGTTCGTTTTTAAAATGCACGCGAATAGCGTTTTGCATCATCTTGTCGCTTAGGCTTTCAGCATAGCTGAACGGGTTAATCTTTGATCCCTTCGACAGTTCCAAGCCGTTCGAAAGCACCAATTTGGACTTGTTCATTGCAGCGACGGTTAAGCCATACATTTCAGCATGAATGGTTTCAAAGCTCTGACCTTTGCCCAACGCGTGTCTTGTTTTCCGGCCCGCATCATCCAGTTCAAACTTGGCCTCATCACCCGTCAAATCCGTCAGTTTAAGCGTGACGTTGTTGCCTTCATCAAACCGTTCAACATGGGCGACAATGCCTTTGACCAAATCACCATTAAAGGCTTCAACTGCCGTTAGCTCATTGACCATGTTGATCAGGTCGCCATCAAAGGTCGCACCATAGCGCAAGGTAAACTGTGGCTTGAAGCGCATCATTTCTCTGTAGGTCTTGTTCCCACGGCGAAACATGTGGGGTTCGTCCACAATCAACACGGGGTTTGTGTGCGCGATACCTGCAATGGGCTGGTCAAATTCATCCCATAGGGCCACATCAAACATCTTGCTCATGGTCTTTGACGTGATCATGCCAGCGTTAATGACCATTACATGGATGGCGTTTGTGTTCATCGCGATATCGGCGCGGCAAAAGTCCGCAATGGCTTGGGGCATGTGGTCTTTTTTGGCCTTGCTGCCCTTTTGGCTTTGCACCTCATAGACTTTGATGTCGCGGCCAAATTCATCGCGAAAGTGTTCACGCACCGCATCAGATTTTAAAAAACCGACAGTGCCAGCCTTAATCGCCACTCGTGGGACTGCAACAATAAACTTTGCAATGCCTGTCTGCTTGTTCAGCTCGAACATGGTTTTGGTATAGGCATAGGTTTTGCCCGTACCCGTTTCCATCGAGATATCGAAAACCCGTTCACTTGTGTCAATCTGATAGGCTTGCTGAAAACCACGTTCCTTGCGCAAGCCTTCTAGGTTTGTGCGCAACAACGCCTCCTGCCCATGCAAGCTCAAAACGGGGTTCTGTGAGCCGCGATTGGCTTTTGTTAGGCCAAACCCGTCAAACGCGCTTAGAACGCCCTGTACGGCACGGGTTTGGTGGGGCAGGTCTTTTTCAAATACAAAGCCCATGATTAAAACCGCTGGATGAAGTCGAGCTGCAGATGCTTGCGGTTCGGCGCATTTACGGCTTCGGAAAATTCGCGCAACTCTTTGTCGTTAAACCGATAATGGAAAACTACAATTTTGCGCGGCGTGAATGTAGCGTCATCGTCAATGCGAGTAAGCATGGCGGCGATATGCTCTATGCCAAGGCCACTGTTCACAAAGTAAAGCTTATCCCCGCCCATGTAGGCCGTGTAGCCGCCCAAATCGACCTCTTGCAGCGTTTGTGGTGAAGCGGTAGCCCGTCATAGGCGGCCCAAGTGGTCAACAGCGCTTGTATGCCGTCATTATCGAGTGCCATGCCATTGAAGGGTTCGTAATCCTCGCGCGTGGCCGCATCATCGAGATAGCCTTGAAACTGGCCTTCATTGGCGGGGATTGTTTTGAACTCTTTGAAGCCAAAGTCGCAAGTGGCCTCGGAGTGATCCTTTTTGATCTTTGCCGCCGCGCGTTTGATCCGTTCGCGGGTGATTTCAAAGATGGTGTTGTAGCCCGCCTTGCGCGCCTCTGACTTTTCATCCGTTGGTTCGTCGAGTTGGACGGAGATGTGTTTGCGGTTGCCGCCGTCTTGGGCGTTGAGGGCCATAGCGGCGTGGGCTGTAGATGCACTACCTGAGAAGAAGTCGACTATTATGTCAGTGTCTTTCGTGGAGACGGTCAGGACGTTTTTTAAAAAAGAAGTGGGCTTCGAGTTTACAAAAATCTTTGGGATCTCAAAAAGCTCGTACAATTCGTCTGTTCCATCAGAGTTGTACCCGTGTTTATCCCACCAACTTTCAGGCTTGAAACGGATTTCCCCTTTTTCTTCGATAACACGGTTGTAGAATTTTTTCTGTATGGGGCCTGCTTTACCAGTTTTTCCAAAGATAATTCGCCCGTCTGCTACCCGTTTGGCGACTTCCTTCTCGTTAAACACCCAATATCTGCCTTTTGATGGGTAATAGTCTTTTTTCGTATTGGGGTTCGTAATTTTAAAGTATGGCCCTTCGTGGTTGGCTGAAAGGTCCATAGTAGTCCATCGACCGCGCTCGTCGTTGTCAGGGTTTGTGTACGTTTTGGCTATGTACTCTTCACTGGCTGGGAAACCATGTAGCAAGTCTTCGGAGTTCTGAAATTTTGCGTAGCCTACCAAATAGTCATGAACTGGAGGAATGTTCCCCATATTGTTCCCATTGGTTTTTTTCTTCCAAAGAATATGCCCTAAGAAATTTCGCTCCCCAAAAACTTCATCGCACAACAGCTTTAACTGAGCTTGTTCATTCTCATCAATCGAGATGAAGATAACTCCATCCTCGCGCAACAATTCTCTTGCGACGTAGAGGCGGGGATACATGAACGTCAGCCATGCCGAATGAGAATTGCTGGAAGAGTTGGTGAAGTCCAGAATGCGCTTGGCTTCGTCTCCGTCCACCCCTGCCAACCGCTGCAATTCTTCGACAGTAAACTTGCGCGTGTCGTTATAAACAAACCCGTCCGATCCCGTATTATAGGGCGGGTCGATGTAGATCATTTTCACTTTTTCAGAATAGGCATTCACAAGGTGTTTAAGCACATCCAAGTTGTCGCCTTGGATCAACAGGTTTTCCGAGCTGGCGTTTTCAGGCAAGCCGTTGTGCGCAGCATTGGGGGCGAGCAAGGTTTCAGTTTTCAGGTTCGCCAGCAATCTTGCATAGGACTTGCCCAGCCAGTCCAGCTTATACCCCTCGCGCGTGATATCCGCCCCGCTCGCCCGCACAATATCTTCCAGCTTGTCAGGGCGAAAGCGACCATCTTTGTCAAAGCAAGACGGAAACTGGGCCTTGAGCGCTGCCAATTGTTCGGAATTGGCGGTGATGGTTTTGTTTTTATTGATTTCGTCTTGCACAATAGGATCCGATATCTGCCAAGGGTAAATGCCTTGCCCCCTTAAACATGATCAGACAGGTTCATGAAAGTGCAATCACGTTCGCGCCCAAGTTTTCGGGGGTGGCTATACGCGTCCAAGCCTGCATCAAATCGCGACGTTTGTCGAAAAGATCAGACCGCGCATAAGCGGCTTCTGCTTTGTCCTTGATCCCATGGGCCAAAGCCGCTTCGATCACTTCGCGTGGAAAGCTGGTGGTTTCGCCTGCCCAGTCACGGAATGAAGAACGGAACCCATGAACGGTAATGTTGTTGTATTCCATGCGACGCAAAAGGGCGGTCATGCTCATATCTGAAATTGGTTTGCCTGCCTTCGTTTCGCTGCCAAAGACAAGTTCTGTATCATCTAGCCTTGGACCAAGCTGGGCAATGGCATTTGACGTGAGGGGGACGCGGTGTTCTTTGCCTGCTTTCATGCGTTGGGCGGGTATGGTCCAAACACGGCCATCCAAATCCACTTCCGCCCATCTCATTCCGCGTGTCTCGCCTGACCGCGCCGCTGTCAGTATGGTAAATGTCAGCGCTCGCGCCGAAACACCGCTACGGTTCGATAGCGCATTCATAAATTCTGAAATGTCAGCATGGGGTAGGGCTGGGTGATGTTGCACCGCCCTGACCTTCGTGGGCTTTGGCAACAGATTGTCCAAATGCCCACGCCAACGCGCCGGATTGTCGCCCTCACGAATGCCCAGCGCGGATGAATAGTCTAGCACGGCTTCGATTCGTTGCCTCACGCGGTTGGCGGTTTCCGGCTTTTGGGACCATATCGGCTTTAGCGCCCCGACCACATCTGCAGTGGCAATTTTGGTCACTTGCATAGGGCCGAGGTTCGGGAATGCATATGCCTCTAGCGTGGACGTCCATTGCGCTGCATGTTTGGCGCTCTTCCAGCCTGATCGTTTGCTTTCGATCAATTCCAAGGCGGCGTCTTTAAATGTTTTTAGTTGGACTTGGCGACGCTTTGCAATCGGGTCATCCCCTTCCAAGATCAAACGCCTTGCTTCTGTTGCCTTTTGTCGGGCCATTGCCAAGGTCACATCGGGGTACGCGCCCAATCCCAGATCATGACGTCGCCCCTGTACTTGATATCTAAGTACCCATGACCGCGCCCCAGTTGGTTTCACATACAGGAACAGTCCACGCCCGTCGCCGTGACGCCCAACCCCTGCCGTTTCCACTTTGCGAGCGCTTAACTTCATATCGTTCCCACATCTGTTCCCACACTTGAGTTAGATTTAGGGCAAACAGCCTTGAACGTCAATGATCAAGAATGAACTTAACACATTGAAAGTAAACAATTCTATAGACGGCATCGAATGAAAGCGAACCCTATAGAACAGGGGGCATACGGACTTCGGCTCCGCCACTACCCTATCGTTTATCTCATTTTTCGATCGGCTACAGTGCGCCCCTTTCCAGTCACTTGATCAACGGCTAAGGAAATGGCTTTCCTGAACTTGTCTTGAAGGCATAAATGCGCTTTCCAGGGTCAGGCCCTATTAATTACGGGGAGTCCCAAATGGTTTGATTTCTGATTCAACCAATACAAAAAACCTGCAAATGTCGCCTCTCTAGTGGCTTTCAGAAACACAGATCGAGCGCATAAAGCCCTACTTTCCGCGCTCTCACGGGGGGCCACGGGTTGATGGTCGTCGCGTTCTTAGCGGCATCATCCATGTGTTGACCCTAGGTCGCGCCGGCAAAGGTGCTGGATTGCGCACGATCCCAATACTTGGCAAAGGCTGGATGCACAGCGTCGTTGACTTCAAGGTCGCCAGCCTTCAGCCACAGATATTGGCTGGCCGCAGAACGGGCTTCGCGACTGTTTATCCGGATCATCAGATGGTGCGGTGTAAATTCCGACGGGTGAGATAACCCTGAGGATTCCACCGCCTCGCGCAGTGCCGTCATCGTATTATGGTGGAAATTCGCAACACGCGTACTTTTGTCACCAACCACCAAGGCCTTGTATCGCCCAGGGTCCTGCGTGGTGACGCCAGTCGGACATTTGCCGGTATGACAGGCTTGCGCCTGAATGCAGCCAAGCGCGAACATGAAACCACGCGCCACGTTGCAACTGTCTGCCCCCAAAGAAAAGACGCGGCACATGTCAAATGCACTGATCAATTTGCCGGACGCGATCAGCTTAACCTGATCACGGATGCCCAGCCCGACAAGCGTGTTGTGTGCCAACATCAAGCCTTCGCGCAGCGGCGCCCCCTTGTGGTCAGCGAACTCAACGGGCGCCGCACCCGTGCCACCCTCGGCCCCATCAATGGTGATAAAGTCAGGGCTGATGCCGCTTTCCTTAATCGCCTTTGCAATCGCGAACCATTCCCACGGATGACCGACACACATCTTGAATCCAATGGGTTTTCCACCGGAAAGGGCGCGCAGTTGACTGATAAATTCGCACAATTCAAGCGGGGTTGAAAACGTGCTGTGGCCACTTGGGCTGACGCAATCGACACCCACTTCGACCCCACGCGCGGCAGCAATTTCTCCGGTAACTTTTGGGCCCAACAAAATACCGCCATGCCCGGGTTTGGCCCCTTGCGACAGCTTAATCTCGATCATTTTCACCTGATCATCCGCCGAAGTTTCAGCAAATTTCTGCGGATCAAAATGACCATCCAACGTGCGGCATCCAAAATACCCGCTGCCAATCTGCCAGATCAAATCCCCCCCATGCTTACGGTGAAACTTGGAGATCGACCCCTCGCCCGTGGTATGGGCAAACCCGCCTCGTTTCGCGCCTTGGTTCAAGGCCTCAATCGCACTGGGTGACAGCGCACCATATGACATCCCCGAGATGTTCAAGGCCGAGCCCGTGTAGGGCCGCGTGCAGTCAGGGCCGCCAAAGGTAACGGTGAATGGATCCTTGGGCAGATGTTTTGGCACCACCGAATGGTTGATCCACTCATGCCCGACTTCGTTCACATTGCGCAGGGTCCCAAAAGGGCGTAAACCCTCCATACCCTTGGCGCGCCGATAGACCAAAGCACGTTGTTCACGTGAAAACGGGGTCTCTTCGTGATCGCTTTCCAAAAAATACTGGCGGATTTCGGGGCGAAAATGCTCCAACAAGAACCGCAACCGCGCCACCAACGGGTAGTTCTTCAAAACTGCGCTTTTGTTTTGCAGCAAATCAAACAACCCCAAGACCGATAGCAGAATTGCGATGCTAGAGATCACACCGCCCCAAAAGGGTGCGGACTTGGCCAACAACAGGCCCAAAGGAACCAAAAATATCACAAAAACCAGAGGCAAATAGCGCATTTTGAAACTCCTATAAAAAGTAACGCATTGTTGGAAAGACTGCGTCAAGTCACCAGCCATCGTCCCAAGGATGGCGCAAAAACCTTAAATCAATCTAACGGCCAGCTTTTTTCGGTGCTATTTGATCGCAAACAGACCAGTGGCCGCAGGATTAAAAAAATCTGTGGTCCAGGTGTTTTGATTGAAAAACAACAAGGATAGCTGTGCAAAAATCGTGCCTCAGCGTCACCCACATCGGTGAGCGGCAGCAACCAAGCTTTCGCCTGTCGCTGCCACTCGTTTAGCATTTAGCGCACAACATATACCGAGCATGTTGCGTGCCGGACAATCCGCGCGGCGTTCGGGCCCAGCAAGTAATCCGTCAGGTCAGCCTTATGGGCGCCAACAACGATCAAAGACGCCTTTGATTTTTTGGCAAGGCTTAGAACCTCGTCATAGGCACGCCCCGTGGCAACCACATGGCGCACTTTCTCGTTTTGAGAGCTATCGAGCGCCTTGGTGACCAAGGCGTTGAGGATTTCTTTGGCCTCTTCCATCATCTTGTCATGATGGTTTTTGTCAAAGAACGCTCCAACTTGGCTCATGCCATAGTCAGGCACCACCGCGACAACATCCAGTTGCGCGCCGTCCAGATTGGCCAGCCGCGCCGCGGTTTGGATTACGTTGATGTCTTCGTCACCATTGCTGACGTCGACGGCACATAGGACAGAATTGGTCATGCTGGAACTCCTTCACGAGAGACACGAGCGCGTTGCAGGAAGGCGATGAGCGCAAGCAGGATCAACGCCGGAATGAACACAAGTTCTTTGGGCATTTGATCTGCGGGCGCCTGTACCGATGCAATCTGAACCGGATTGTCGCCGTAGAAATCAAAGCTGCCGAGCGAGTCAACGAAGGGTGAGCTGAAAGAAGGTTCGTCCATTTTCACAACGCCCCCTTCCTCGACCAGGATCAGACCCGATGCCGCCAACCGTTCATCACCCGTACCCTCGGTGATGGGCAGAACCAATGTGGTTTCCTTGGGCTCGCCGGTGTCATAGTCAGGCCCGGAAACGATCATGCGCATTTCGTCCCCCGTGGTGGCATTGCCAAGTGCAGTGGTAAAGCCGGATGGTTCAATCTGCGCAAAGGGTGGCTGAATGCGATCCATCACAAAATCCGGTCGAAACAGCGCGAAGGCAACCAACAGTAAGGCCACGCTTTCATACATGCGGCTTTTGGTCAGGAACCAGCCCATAGTCCCCGCCGTAAAGACGAGGATCGCGATCGAGGCCGTTATAAAGACCAATATGCCCTGATACCACGTCACGTCGATCAACAGCAGGTCCGTGTTGAAGATGAACACAAACGGCAAGGCCACGGTGCGCAGGCTGTAAAAGAACGCAACGAACCCGGTTTTGATCGCATCGCCACCTGACACAGCCGCGGCGGCAAAACTGGCCAAACCAACAGGCGGCGTCACATCCGCCATGATCCCGAAGTAGAACACAAACAAATGCACCGCGATCAGTGGTACGATCAAACCGGACTGCGCGCCCAGTTCAACCACAACACCCGCCATCAAGGATGACACAACGATATAGTTCGCCGTGGTCGGCAGACCCATGCCCAAAACCAGCGACAGCAAACCCACCATGACCAGCATCAAGATCAGATTGCCGCCAGACATGAATTCAACCAGATCGGCCATCACCTGACCAACACCGGTCAGCGTCACCGTGCCAACGATGACACCCGCCGTGGCGGTGGCCAGACCAATACCGATCATGTTGCGCGCGCCGTCAATCAGACCCTGGATCAAATCGGCAACGCCAACCTTGAAATGCTCCACCATTTCGCTTTGACCGCGAAAGATTGCCTTTAGCGGCCGCTGCGTTAGCAAGATCACGAACAACAACATGGTTGCCCAAAACGCTGACAGTCCGGGTGATTTTTGCTCGATCATCAGAAAGTAAACCAAAACGATGATCGGCAGCAGGAAATACAGACCGGATTTATAGATTTCGCCCACAACCGGCAGTTCGACCTCTGCGGCATTCGGATCATCTGGTTCCAGATCCTCAACGCCCGCCGCCAACCAAAGCAAGCCAACGTAAGCGACGAAAACCAAGATCGACATCACAAGCGCCGAAGCCCCGGGAACCATAGATGTGATCCAGCGAACCGGATATTGCACGCCGTAACAAAGCGCCGCAAAGCCGACGAAAAACGCCGCCATGCCGCCGATGGTTTTGCCCATCGACACAACGCGATTGCCCAAGGTGGGCATGTTGCTCTTCACCGCTTCCAGATGAACGATGTAAACCAAGGCGATGTAGGAAATCGTCGCTGGCAGGAAGGCATGCGTGATCACCTCGACATAGGAAATGCCGACATATTCCACCATCAAAAAGGCCGCAGCCCCCATAACGGGTGGCATAATCTGACCGTTTACAGACGAGGCAACCTCGACCGCGCCCGCCTTTTCCGATGAAAACCCAACCCGTTTCATCAACGGAATGGTGAAAGTACCGGTTGTCACAACATTGGCGATGGAAGAGCCCGAGATCAGACCCGTCGCAGCGGACCCAACAACAGCGGCCTTTGCAGGGCCCCCTTTAAGGTGTCCAAGCGCGCCAAACGCCATTTTGATAAAGTAGTTCCCGGCCCCCGCCTTATCCAGCAAAGCGCCAAACAAAACGAACAGGAACACGAATTTGGTAGACACACCCAGTGCGATCCCAAAGACCCCCTCGGACGTGATCCACATATGGCTCATGGCTTTCTTCAATGATGCGCCTTTCCAACGAATAACGTCGGGCACAATCTCGGAGGAGCCAAAGAACACATAGGCAAGAAAGATCGTGGCGATGATCGCCATAGCAGGGCCAAGCGCGCGGCGTGCGCCCTCAAACAGGATCAACAGACCCGCAAGAGCGAACCACTTGTCCATGTCATCGGCCAGCCCGCCAGCGTCAACGATCTTTTGATAGAAAACAAACCCGTACATCGCGATGAACGCGCCCAACAATCCAAGGAACCAATCGGCCATAGGAATGTAATTTCGCGGGCTGGATTTAAAGGCCGGATAGGCCATGAAAGCCAGGAAAACGGCAAAAGCCAGATGCACTTGGCGTGAATTATTGATGATATCGCCTGGCATAATATAATTTGCCAATGGCGAAGCTAAAAGAACCTGAAACAGGGACCAGACAACGGCAACGACCGCTATCAACGTGCCAACGGGTCCGACTGGGGCGCGCGCACCCGCATCAGAAGAGGCAACTAGGTCCTGAAGTTCTTCTTCGCTTAACGGTCGGTTCTCGGATGTTTTATCGGCCATGTTCGGTATCCCCCTGAAGTACAGCTTTGCTGCATTTTTATTGTTTTGGGTCGTGATCGTCATGAATGAGAGGGGCGACATGCGCCCCTCTAAAGTTTTTGTATCGGCTTAGTCGATTAGACCAGCTTCTTTGTAATACTTCGCAGCACCGGGGTGCAGTGGCGCTGACAAACCAGCCGTTGCCATCTCTTTTGGATCAAGATGTGCAAATGCAGGGTGCAGCTTTCTGAAATCCTCGATGTTTTCCATCACGGATTTCACAACTGTGTAAACCGCTTCTTCGGACACATCAGCCGAGGTCACGAAAGTCGCACCAACACCGAAGGTCATCGTGTCGCCATCGTTACCGCGATACATGCCACCAGGAATGGTTGCTGCACGGTAGAACGGGTTGTCGGCAATCAGACCGTCAACTTCAGCACCGCTGACCGTCACAAGAACGGAATCACAAGCCGTTGTAGCCTCTTGGATCGAACCGGACGGGTGACCAACGGTGTAAACCATCGCATCAATCTGGTTGTCACACAGTGCTGCAGATTGCTCAGCCGCTTTCAGCTCGGTTGCCAAAGCGAAATCTGCTGTTGTCCAACCCTTGGCTTCCAGCAGAACTTCCATCGTGCCGCGCTGGCCGGAACCGGGGTTCCCGATGTTGACGCGCTTGCCTTTAAGATCGTCAAAGTTCGTCACGCCAGCGTCCGCACGGGCAACAACAGTGAAAGGCTCTGGATGAACCGAGAACACAGCCCGCAGGCCTTCAAATGCGCCGGCTTCTTCGAACTTGGATGTTCCGTTATACGCATGGTGCTGCCAATCAGACTGCGCCACACCAAACTCCAGCTCGCCTTCGCGAATGGTGTTGATGTTGTAAACCGAACCGCCTGTGGATTCGACAGAACAGCGAATGCCGTGTTCTTTGCGGCCTTTGTTGACCAAACGGCAGATCGCGCCACCTGTTGGATAGTAAACGCCCGTCACGCCACCGGTCCCAATTGTGATGAACTCTTCGGCATATGCGGCAGGTGCCATCATGGCCCCTACGGCGAACGCCACAACAGATAGGTTCATTTTCTTCGACATTTTTTACTCTCCCTGAGTTGATGAAATGTTGTCGTGTTTATCGTCCCAGATTTCGCTAAGACGACGGTTTCTGTCTTCAACATCGGCAATGCGCGCCCGCGCAGGTGACCCTGCACGCGCGGCCAACATGCCGATCAGAATTTCGCATAGAACCAGCGTCGAGGCGTAGGACGAAAAGAAGTGCTGGCTATTGGTTGGCACAATAAACTGCGCCGAAGCATGAACAAGGGCGGGACAGGTGTGCGTGTCCGTGATGACAATGACAAATGCCCCCGCCAAATACGCCTCTTGGGCCGCCGCGATCGAGTTCTTGGCGAACGGCGGCTTGGTCACAATGATCAACACGTCCAGTGCAGACATCCCTACCATCCCGCTGGCCAAAGACGCGCCCATCCGGTTGGCCATCGACCAGTTGTCGGCGATAAAGCTGGCCATATAGGCCAAATACTCGGCCACCCCGGTCGAGCCAAGCCCGCCCAGAACCATCACACGCCGCGCCTCGTGCAGGTGCTCTATACTGGTGTTCAACGTGTCGCTGTCGATGGTTGCGCCCAACTCTTGCAGATTGGTGGAACAGTCCAGAATATGTTGATCCAGAAAGTTCTGATCCCCGTCATTGTGACGCTGTTGCAGCGCCTCAATCCGATGCGAGAACGAATTTGACCGTTGCTCGATCCCAACGCGCAATACATCGCGCAAATCCTCATAGCTGCTATAGCCCAGCGCATTGGACATGCGCGAGAACGTGGCGGGCGACAGTTTTGCTTCTTTTGAAATTGAACGCAGGCTGCGGGTCGCGACATCAATTTGGTTGGCCACAACAAAATCAGCAGCTTCTTTCAGCTTGATGCTCAAAGAGGTGTATTTACCAGAAAGTTGTTGCTCAAACCTTGGTCGCACAAATGCCCCCCGAATACAGACATCCGGCGAATGTTTCATTTGTTTCCTGCCTTGTCAACGCAAGATTCATATGTTTCATATGTTACATAACTTCAGCCACTGCTCCAAAGGAGCCACCCGTGTCACATGTTTTCCCGAGACATACAAAGTCCTCGCTCCCGACTGTTTCACAGGGGAAAGGCGTGTATTTGTACGACCAATCGGGCAAAGAATATTTCGACGGATCAGGCGGCGCAGCCGTGTCCTGTCTGGGCCACAATGATCCCGACGTCACCGCCGCGATAAAAAATCAGCTGGATAAAGTGGCCTTTGCCCACACCAGTTTTTTCACCTCAGACCCGGCCGAGCAACTGGCAGACAAATTGATTGCCCACGCGCCCGAGGGCATTGACCGCGTCTATCTGGTGTCAGGCGGATCCGAGGCAATGGAGGCGGCGCTGAAATTGGCGCGGCAGTATTTCGTTGAAACCGGCCAGCCGCAGCGTCGTCACGTCATCGCCCGAAAGCAGAGCTATCACGGCAACACGCTTGGCGCTTTGGCAACGGGCGGAAATGAATGGCGCCGCGCCCCTTTTGCGCCGCTCATGGTCGACACCACCCACATATCGCCCTGTTTTGAGTATCGCGGCAAACGCACCGAGGAAACCACCGACGCCTACGGATTGCGCGTCGCCAATGAGCTGGAAACCGAGATCAAGCGCCTTGGCCCAGACAGTGTATTCGCCTTTGTCGCCGAACCCGTCGTTGGCGCCACCGCGGGCGCGGTTCCAGCGGTTAAAGGCTACTTCAAGCGCATCCGCGAAATATGCGACACCTATGGCGTGCTGTTGATTCTAGACGAAGTCATGTGCGGCATGGGGCGCACCGGCACGCTGTTTGCCAGTGAACAAGAGGGCATCACCCCCGACATCATCGCGGTGGCCAAAGGGCTTGGCGCTGGGTACCAACCCATCGGCGCGATGTTGTGTTCCGCCAAAATATACGCAGCGATTGAAGTCGGCAGCGGCTTCTTCCAACACGGCCACACCTATGTCGGCCACCCCACCGCCTGCGCCGCCGCATTGGCCGTTTTGACCAAACTTACCGATGGCGGGCTTGTCGAAAGATGCGCCGACTTGGGGGACCGATTGCAGGCGGGGCTGGAACAGGCGTTCGGGCAGCACCCCAACATAGGCGACATTCGCGGACGCGGGTTGTTTCGCGGGCTGGAGTTCGTTGAGGATCGCGAGACCAAGCGCCCCTTCCCACCGGAGCGCGCCCTTCACAAGGCCCTCAAGAAAGAAACCTTCGAGGCTGGTTTAATCTGCTACCCGATGGGGGGCACCATTGATGGCAAACAAGGCGATCACATTCTGCTGGCACCGCCCTTCATCATGCAAAATCACCACATCGACGAAATAATTTCCAAACTGCAAACCGCAATCGGCCGCGTTTTATAGCCCCGTACCAGCCTCGGACCTAGGTCAACCCATACGATCCAGACACCAGCCAATACCACGCCGCCACAAAACTTCAGACCGCGACGGACATGCACGACTTATCGGTCGACGTGGTCTGGGTTTGATCAACGAGACAGTCAATTTCAGCTGGCCCAAAATGGTGGCGCAGAAGTTAGCCAGCCTGCATGAACGAAATTCCCTTGAACCTTTATGTGTTTCTCGTTCACATAGTTACAATGGTCTTTGTGGGGGAACGTATATTGAATTTTCTAAAACTGTTAACACTACTCATGCTTCTGGCCCTGCCTTTGGCCAGCCCTGCAACCGCGCAATCGCTGCTGTCCACCAGCGCCCCCACCGATACAACACCCGTGCTGCCCGACCCCCTAACACCCGAGGCCGCCAATGCGCTGATCTCGCGCCTTTCGGACGGCGAAGTCCGCGCGCTGTTGTTGGACCAATTGAACACACAAACTATTGCCGCCCAAGACGCCAATGGAACTAGCCTGTCTGATTTCTTTTATCACGCCACTTCCGGGGCTGCGAATACGGTCATCGTTTCGGCTCAACGCCTGCCCCTACTGTTCAACGGCGAGGCCAAAGTCTTTGCCACATTCTATGAGCGCATCGGTGGCGGCACGGCCCTGTTGATCTTTTTGGGCTATATGATCATCGTATTTGGCGCGGCTGCACTTGCTGAAATAGGCTTTCGCCGCCTCACCAAAAACTGGCAAATTTTGCCCCCCGCCGACCCCGACAACATCAATCTGCGCGAGACCCTTCAACTGCTGTTTCAGCGCCTCTCCACCCAAGTGGTGGCCGTTATTATCTTTATGGTTGTGGCCGCGATGGTTAGCCGAATGATCATGCCGTCAGATTTGCATCCCATCTCTTCGTTGATTGGCCCCTATTTGATCGGTTTCCCGCGGCTGGCGCTGTCACTGGCCTTTTTCCTCTTTGCACCGCAAAATCCTGAATATCGGCTTTTGAACGCCGATACCCCGACCGCCAAGGCCTTTTGCAAACATCAGTTCTGGATGGCTTTCCTGCTCGGTTTCTCTGGCGCGCTTTTGGCGTTCAACGAAATGCATGGGGCCGTTGAAGGTGAGTTGAGGATCGCGTTCTGGCTAAACACGGCGATGCATGCCTATCTGGTTTGGCTGGTTTGGACCTATCGTGCCGCTATCTCCGATATGATGCGCGGCTTTGATCCTGACATCAGCCCAGCCGAGGACCTCGCCGCACGGATTTATCCATACTTTGCAATCTTCGTTATCGTCGCCGTCTGGTGGTTGGTCAAAATCGTCGCCAGTTACGGCAACTTTGCACTCCTCTCGACGGTGCCGCATTACAAAACAATGACCTTGGTCATGTTCGCGCCTGCATTGGACACCTTAGTCCGTGGGCTGGTGCGCCATCTGTCACCTCCGATCAAGGGCGAGGGCATTGTCGCTGAACGCGCCTATTTGGCGGGCAAACGCTCGTATATTCGCATTGGGCGGGTCTTGATCTTTGGCTTTTCGGTCTTGATCACTGCGGGGTTCTGGGGCCTTTCCCCAACCAACATCGCCTCGGCGGGGGTTGGTCCACGGTTTGCCAATTCAGTGATCGAATTCCTGTTCATCATGTCCATCGGCTACATGCTCTACGAGGCCGTTTCACTTTACATCAACAACAAACTGGCTGCCGAACAAACGGCAGCGGGCTTTGATCCCGACTCCGAGGAAATCGGTGGCGGCGACGGCGGCGGTGCAGGTGACTCACGCTTGTCCACCGTATTGCCGTTGATCTTGGGCGTTTGCCGCGCGACGATCATTGTGGTGTTCTTGCTGCTGGCCCTGGGCCAAGCCGGCGTCGACACCACCCCGCTGTTGGCCGGGGCCGGGATCGTCGGTTTGGCCATCGGGTTTGGCGCACAAAAGCTGGTGACAGACGTGGTCTCGGGCATCTTCTTTTTGATTGATGATGCCTTTCGCACCGGTGAATATGTCACCATTGATCAAACCATGGGCACGGTCGAGAAAATCTCGATCCGCTCGCTGCAACTGCGACACCATAAGGGGCCGGTCCATACCATTCCCTTTGGCGAAATCCCGAAAATCACCAATTTTTCCCGTGACTGGGTTATCATGAAACTGCGCTTTACCGTTCCGTTTGGCACCGACCCCAACAAGGTCAAAAAGATTTTCAAAAAGATCGGTCAGGAGATGCTGGAAGTGCCTGAATTTGCCGAGGATTTCCTCCAGCCGTTCAAATCCCAAGGCATGCTGGAAATCGACGATATCGGCATGGTATTCCGCGGAAAATTCATGGCCAAGCCCGGCACGCAGTTCACAATTCGCAAAGAAATCTTCAACCGCGTGAACGCCGCCTTTGAGGAAAACGGATTGGAGTTTGCCCGCCGCGAAGTCCGCGTCGCCTTGCCCTCAATGGATGCCACAAAACTGACCGAAGAGGACAAAGCCGCCATCTCGGCCGCCGCCACACAGGCCGCCCAAGACATCTTGCCCGAGGATCCGGCCGCAAAGGACAACCAGCAATAACGACCCGTTGTTCAGCGTAAAATCTTGACCTCAACGTCCTGTGCTTGCCCCAAGCGGGACAGCGACACCATTGGGGTCAGGATGCGCCGCTCTGGGCGGCTGTCGATGAACTGGCTCATCACCGTGTTGCCCGCCGCCATCGCCACCAGATGACCCGAAACCGGCTCGCTCACCCGCATTTGCATTTGCGTCATGGCCCCCGCCGCGTCCGTCAGGGCGATGCGTTGTGGCAAAACAAACCGCAGCGCCGGATCAACCGATCTTTGGCATACAAACGGCACCCGCCCAATCGGATCACTCAGATCGCGTGCCATACGCCGCGCCGTTTCCCCGGCCTCGCGCCAACACCAACCCGAGGTTTCAACAGGGCGCAACAGATTGCCGGTGACAAAATAACTGGGGTCGGTCGCGCGGCCATATTGATCAATCACAGGGCCGCCAGTGCCCGCGTCCACGTCCAGATGGCTGGCATGTAAAAGCGCAGCCTCGGGGCGAAACTGGCCCGAAATGATGACGCCGTCTGTTTCGATCATTTCAGTCACGCCACGCCGGTTGGTAAAACTAATCGCCTCAACCTCGCGGTGGCCGTGGATGCGCAAATCACGGGCACCAGTAAACAACGGCACCCCCTTTAACGCTGCATAGGGCCGCATGAAATTGCGCACTGTCACACGTGGGCCTTCCTCAATCATCGCCGCCGCCCGCATACCGCCGTGACGACAGGTCATAATGGCCGAAAACGACACCAACTCGCTGCCCAGAATAACCGGCCGCTTGAACGGTCGTTTGCCGTTTAAATAAACCATCGCCTGCAACGCGCCAGTGGTCAAAACCCCCTGCGGGCGCGTCCCCGAAAGAAACCTTTGCGCACGGCTGCTTTCACGCACTCCGGTGCAAAGCGCAACGCGATTGGCTTGCAATTCCACATTACCCTCGGCCGTATTCAAACCAAGCCGCGCATTGGGGTGCAGCGCCGTCACAGTCACACCACTGCGAATTTCAACGCCTGCGGCCTTGGCATTTCTCACCAACGCCCGCGCATAATCCGGCCCCTTAAAAGCGCGGCCCAACTCTCTGATTCCAAAAGGGTAATGACCACAGTGACGCGGCACGCCACCGGCTTCCACGTCCCGCTCCAAGACCACGACATCCGCGACCCCCTGCGCCCGCAACGCGGTCGCCAGTGCCAAGCCTGCGGTGCCACCGCCGACGATGGCGACGTTGCAATTCAGCACATCACTCATCGTCTTCTCCAATCGGCGGATCAAGGTAGCCTTGCGTCAAACTCGAGAGCGCGCCTGTGCAATAGAACCCCTGACAGCGCCCCATCGTCACCCGCGTGCGCCGTTTAAGACCTTGCAAGGTCGTTGGCGCCATCGGCCCATTCAGCGCTGCCAAAATCTCGCGTTTGGTCACCAGTTCGCAATGGCAGATAATACCGCCATGACCCGCGTCTTCCCAATCGCGACCGTGGTAATTCGACAGCCTGTCAGCGGATGGAATTATCGGGTTTTTGATCGGCCCACCGTCAAACGCCACCCCTACATTCATAGCGGCCACATGGCGCGCGATGCCCAATGCAGCACTCAATCCGGTCGAACGGATTCCCGACACTGACACATAATTCCGCGCCACATCCTGACTGATTTGATAGTCCTGATGTTCCGTCGCAGGGCGCAAACCCGCATAGACCGTGGTGACCTCAAACTGCGCCAAAGCGGGCAACATCTCGATGCCCTTGGCGCGCAGGTCATGCAAGCTGGCAGTCTCCGTCGTGGCCTCCGTGCGGCTCTCTTGCTCCTCGGCCGTGGGGCCAACCGCAAGGTTGCCAAAAATCGTGCGAAAGATCACCACGCCTTTGGTGGTCTTGGTTGGCACCGGCAGTAAAACCGCCCCCGCCAATTCCGAGGCCGGTTTGTCAAACACCACAAACTGCCCTTTGCGCGGTTTGATCGTGAACCCCGCTTGCCCCAACAATCGCGCGTCAGTGACGTCGCCATACAACCCCGCGCAGTTGATCACCTGCTTGGCCCGCACAGCCCCCGATGTCACCTCTAAATCCCAGATGCCGTCCTCGAACACACCGCCCAAAACCTCGGCATTGCGGCGCAACACGGCCCCGTTGGCAATCGCTTGCAAGATATATGCGTGCGCTGTGGCCCAAGGGTCAATGACGTATTCACCAGGGACCACAAAGCCCCCTTTCAGGTTCGGTGACAATGCAGGTTCCGCCTCAAGCAAGGCCTCACGGCTGCGCAACTCGACATCCAAAACGCCGTTCTGATGCGCCTTCTCAACCAAGGCTGGCAGGCTTGCCAATTGCTCATCATTCCACGCCAAAACCATCGCGCCGGTCTTCAAAACCGGCAATCCCAATCCGTCGCGAATATCCAGATACTCGGCATAACCCGCCGCAACGCAAGACTGCTCAACCGAGCCCGGCGGCGCGTCAAACCCTGTATGCAAAATCGCTGAATTGGCCTTTGACGCCCCATCCAAAACCTCGGCAGCCTTTTCCAAAACCACCACCTTGGCCCCGTCCAGTGTGAATCGGCGGGCCATCGCGCAGCCAACCACGCCCGCGCCAATAATGGCAACGTCAAAGATCGGGTCATGGTCCAGTGATTTCGACATCCAGTCGCCTTACAATTCTTGCCCTACCCTGTCTGCACGCCCCAAAATTGGCAAGGCATTTTCGCCCGATTCACGCCGTAACGTCAGGATTGCCACTTTGCCCATCATTGGGCATTCTAAAACCAACCATAAAAAGGGGCGGTTATGCGCAAATTTCTCAAATACTTCGTCAGGGGCGTAGTGCTGCTGGCCATTGTTCTGGCCGCCGTAGCCTTTTGGCAACGCGAGAAAATCACCCGCCTGATGGCCGTAAACAGCCTGTTCTCGCAGGAAAAAATTGTCAATAATTTCAGCCACATGGACAGCATGTTCCTGACCCGCCCTTTAGCGCGCGGTGACGGAGAGGTTAGCCCGCTGCCCATCGGCACAGCCGTTAAACTGCCCCAACCTGTCGAGGACTGGATCAAAGCCCGCAGCGTGACCTCGATTGTCGTGCTCAAAGACGGCAATATCGTTGCCGAAGATTACTTCCTAGAAACCAAAGCCGATGATCTGCGCATTTCTTGGTCTGTGGCCAAAAGCTTCCTTTCCGCCTTGTTTGGCATTGTCATGGCAGAGGGGAAAATCAGCTCGCTTGATGATCCGGTCACCAAATACGCACCTTCACTGGTGGGCAGCGCCTATGACGGCGCGACGATCCGCAATGTTTTGAACATGGCCAGCGGGGTGCGCTTTAACGAAGACTACCTCGATTTCAATTCCGACATTAACCGCATGGGCCGCGTTTTGGCGCTGGGTTGGTCGATGGACGGCTTTGCGGCGGGCCTAACAGAACGCCAGAACACAGCTGGTAAAACATGGCAATACGTGTCGATCGACACCCACGTGATCGGCATGGTGATCCGCGGCGCCACCGGTCAAAGCGTGGCGGATTTGCTTGAAGAAAAAATCATCAAACCGATGGGAATGAAATCAGCGCCCTATTACCTCACCGATGGCGAAGGCGTGGCCTTTGTGCTGGGCGGGCTGAACGTCACCACCCGCGATTACGCGCGCTTTGGGCAGATGTTTATGGATGGTGGACGCTGGAACGGTCAGCAAATCGTGCCAGAAGACTGGGTAAACTTGTCAACGCGCGCGACGGCCCCAACCCTGCCGGATCACATTGGATATGGCTATCAATGGTGGGTGCCACAGGGCGCGGTTGACGGCGAATACATGGCCCGCGGCATCTATGGGCAATACATCTATGTTAACCGCGCAAAGAGCGTGGTGATCGCCACCACAGCGGCCGACAAAAGGTTCCGCGAAGCCGGCGTGTCGCAGCAAAATGTCGAAATTTTCCGTGCGATTGCAGAGGGGGTTTAACGCGTTTTTCCCTAGAGAACCAACGCGTCGCCCATCAGATCGTCAATAAACAGACTCAGCAATTGTGGCCGCCCACTGACACCTGCCTTGCGGTAAATCGCATTGGTCTGCGCCTTGATCGTACCCTCACTGGTCTCGCGCATTTCCGCGATTTCTTTGGTAGAAAAACCCTTGATCGCAAACAGTGCCACATCCTGCTCCGCCGGTGTCAGCCCCCATACCAGCATCTTTTCGTCCAACAATTCCATGAAAGCACCCGAGGCGGCTTTGAGCTGTAACTCAACCCGTTCGCGGCGTTGGTGGGCACGCCAAAACGCAATCCCCGAGACCACGGAACCAATCACCAACCCAAGCGCCGCCAATATTTCCATCAGCTCGAACAACAGCCAGCTGCGGGGCAGTAGGTAGATATCAAACACCATTGAGGCGATTTCTGCGATGAAAAATGTCGCGCAAAACACCTGAATGATAAGCGCTAAAAGAATAATGCTTTTGTCAGACACCTAATATCGTCCCTGTGTTTTGGAAGAACGCTTTAGTCATCACCGCCTTCACCCTCTCCCTCTCCCTCTCCCTCTCCCTCTCCTTCGCCCTCACCATCGCCTTCGCCCTCACCATCGCCTTCACCATCGCCGTCGCCTTCACCATCGCCGTCGCCTTCACCATCGCCGTCGCCGTCGTCACCACCGCCATCATCGTCTCCGCCGTCGTCGTCTCCGCCGTCCTCGCCATCATCATCACTTTCGTCACCGTCCTCGCCGCCATCATCACCGCTGGGGTCCTCTTCGCCACGGTTGCCTTTCGGGCCGATACTCAAATCCAGTGCTTCCGGCAAATTCGCAATAGGGCTGCCCGTTTTCGACACCACATTGTCTCGTAAAACCTGACCTGTAAGTGGATGAATCACAACTTCTCTGTGGACCGTATCACTGTCCGCCACGATCCGGATACGCCCCAAAAGCGTTCGTCGAACCGATATTCTAGTAAACCCATTTGTGCGCAGTTGGGCCACCGCCACATCCGATAATGTGCCAGCCACCACAGGCGCCACGGTGCTAAGCGTCGCGGCCAATATCGTGAGCATCACTATGCGTTTCAACATCGTCAAAACCTTGCTGACCCCTCCGACGCGCGGAGGGGTTGTTTGTTGTTGGGGTTATGTTAGCGGCATTCAGTCGTTATCGCCATCGCCTTCGTCACCGCCCGACCCGCCATCGTCTTCCCCGCCTCCGTCGTCCCCGCCTTCGTCGTTACCACCTTCGTCGTTACCACCGCCATCACCATGGCCATCGTCGTCCCCGCCTTCATCGTCTCCGCCACCATCGTCTCCGCCACCATCGTCATCCCCTTCGTCGTCGTCACCACCATCGTCATCGTCGTGACCATTGTCGTTTCCATTCCCGCCACTGGCTTTTTCCTCTTTCTCCAACGCCCGATCATGGCCTTCACCCTGGCCGTGCATATCCGACTCGGCCCGCCCGTTTTCGAAATCAGCCCGCGCAAATGCCTTGTCTTTGGTCGAACTCACCCCGTCATTTACACTGATCGCAAGGGTCGCAGTCGCGCTCATCAACAGAGCTGCTGCGGATAGGGTATATATCTTTTTCATTGTGTCGCCTTTCAAGATGTCTCGTTTCAACGTCAGGCATTGCGTGCCCATGGTTGATTGAAATCACATCAGGTTTGACAATGACATTGATCCACGGTTTAGGACGCCGACAAAAGTCGCCCTAAACGAAGGTTTAGACATAACCACTTGATTTGCGTTAAAAATATAAAATGAAGCGTGATCAATTTCATGGCCTAGCCCACAGGGAATAGCCCCGAAATCAACGCAAGTTTATGAATAGCGCCCGTTGCATACGCCCTTAAGCGCCGGTGTTCATGTCCACGCCCAAGGCTTTGGCAACGGTAAAGATGTCCTTGTCGCCGCGGCCACACATGTTCATGCAGATCAGGTGATCTTTGGGCAAAGTTGGCGCAATTTTCATCACATGGGCCAAGGCATGGCTTGGCTCAAGCGCCGGAATAATGCCTTCCATCTCGCAGGACAATTGGAACGCTTCCAAGGCTTCGACATCGGTGATCGACACGTATTTCGCGCGTCCGATTTCGTGCAACCAACTGTGCTCTGGACCGATACCGGGGTAATCCAACCCCGCCGAAATCGAAAACCCTTCCAAAATTTGGCCGTCATCATCTTGCAACAAATAGGTGCGGTTGCCGTGCAAAACCCCGGGGCGTCCACCGGTCAATGATGCGCAATGCTCCATCTTGGCATTCACACCCTTACCGCCAGCCTCGACACCAATGATGTTCACCGATGGATCATCCAGAAACGGGAAAAACAGCCCCATCGCGTTGGAGCCACCACCAATAGCTGCAACCAAAGTATCCGGCAAACGCCCCTCGGCAGCTTGCATTTGTTCCTTGGCTTCTTTGCCAATGATGGCCTGAAAATCGCGCACCATTTCAGGATAGGGATGCGGGCCCGCCACCGTGCCGATGCAATAGAACGTATCATCCACATTGGTCACCCAATCGCGCATCGCGTCGTTCATCGCATCCTTTAGCGTGCCGCGACCCGAAGTCACAGAAACCACCTCGGCCCCTAAAAGGCGCATCCGAAACACATTCGGGGCCTGACGCTCAACATCATGCGCGCCCATATAGACGACGCATTTCAACCCGAACTTGGCACAAACTGTGGCGGTCGCCACCCCGTGCTGCCCTGCGCCGGTTTCGGCGATAATGCGGTTTTTACCCATGCGTCGCGCCAGAATGATCTGACCCAACACGTTGTTGATTTTATGCGCACCGGTGTGGTTCAGCTCATCGCGTTTCAGATAAATCTTGGCGCCGCCCAGATGCTCGGTCAGACGCTCGGCGAAATACAGCGGGCTGGGGCGGCCCACATAATGGGTCCACAGATCGTTCATTTCGGCCCAAAAACTGTCGTCCGTTTTGGCAATCTCGAATTGCTCTTCCAGCGACAGGATCAGCGGCATCAGGGTTTCTGATACAAACCGCCCACCAAAATCGCCAAAACGCCCGTTTTCATCAGGGCCCGATTTGAAACTGTTGATCCGATCACTCATCTTGCATCTCCTTGCGCGGCCCTAACAAAGCTCGCGATTAAGTCGTCGTCTTTTACCCCAGCCGCGATTTCCACGCCAGATGATACATCAACCTGCCGCGCGCCCGTCAGGCGCACCGCCTCGGCCACATTGTCGGGGGTCAATCCACCGGCCAGCATCCACGGCGCCATCCAGCGCCGGTTGGCAATCAAACGCCAGTCAAAAGCCACCCCGTTGCCGCCGGGCAAAACCGCGTCCTTGGGCGGCTTGGCGTCCACCAACAGCTGGTCTGCGACCTGACCATAGGCATCCAATGCCGCCAGATCACCTTCATCGGCCACCCCGAGCGCCTTCATCACCGGCAGCCCGTAGCGTGCGCGCACTTCGGCCACCCGCTCCACAGATTCCGTGCCGTGCAATTGCAACATGTCCAGCGGTACACCTTCAACGATTGCATCGAGCGCCGCGTCATCAGCGTTCACCACCAAGGCAACCTTGGCCACACCCATCGGCACTTCAACCGCCAAATCACAGGCTTGCTGGATGTTCACGTAGCGCGGAGATTTCTCAAAGAAGTTAAAACCCAGATAGCCAGCGCCCGCCTCAGCCGCCGCCGCAACATGCCGCGCCTCGCGCAACCCACAGATTTTCACTCTAATATCAGATGCCATAAGGGCGTTTAGGCGCTCTTATCCAGCAGGGCAAGGATTTCATCCTTGTCGTCTGCCACATCGCCCTTGAGCCGTGTCACTTCGCGCTCCAACGATTTGACATCCCGACGCGCGCGCGCGCCCTCGGCACGGACCTTATGCTCGCGAAACCACTCCCAAACAAAGCCAATCAGCAGTCCAGCCACGATGCCACCAAAGATGATAACAAACAGCGGCAATTCCAGCGTGTTGGGCAGTGGGACAAATCCTGCGACTTCTTCGGGCAGCAAGCGCAGGGTTACGGCGCCCCGATTGGCCAAAGCGACAGTGATCAGTGCCAGCGCAAGCACGATCAAAAATGCATAGCGTATATAGCGCATCTGTTAGGCCTTATTTTCCGTTTAGACGATCACGCAACAGTTTACCGGTCTTGAAAAACGGCACGTGTTTTTCCTCAACATCAACGGATGCGCCTGTGCGCGGGTTGCGCCCGACACGTGCATCACGCTTTTTCACCGAGAACGCGCCAAAGCCGCGCAGCTCCACCCGATCACCATCAGCCATTGCGCCGATAATTTCCTCAAAGATGGTGTTGACGATACGTTCGACGTCCCGCTGATAAAGATGTGGATTCTCATCCGCAACTTTCTGAACCAACTCTGACCTAATCATCCGTATTGCCCCCCCGACAAATTTCATTGCGCTGATAGATTTGCAAAGGCAGCTCGCAGATCTATTCGCATGACTATAGCCGCATTTTTGCAATTAGCGAAACAGAATGCAGCGTAAATATGACAAAAACTTCACGCTAATGCGCTGATTTTGGGTGATATTACGTATCATCAACCTCGTTGCCTCTGCCAAAGCTGTGAATCAACGCCGATCTAGAGCAGGCCATCCTCTAGCGATTCGCACAAAAAAGGCGGCCCCGCAATCTGCAGGGCCGCCCAAATCTTACCACTTATTGGTGTGACTTACTCGTCGCCGCTTTTCAGCGCCGCACCCAAAATGTCACCCAAAGAAGCGCCGGAATCCGACGAGCCATACTGCTCTACGGCTTCTTTCTCTTCCGCAATTTCGCGGGCTTTGATCGACAGACCCAAGCGACGTGTTTTCGCGTCGATGTTTGTCACACGAACGTCGATTTTGTCGCCAACGCCGAAACGCTCTGGGCGTTGCTCGGCACGGTCACGGGACAGGTCAGAACGACGGATAAAGGATTTCATGCCTTCATAAGTCACTTCAACGCCGCCATCCTCGATGGAGGTCACTTCAACAGTGATGATCGAGCCACGTTTCACACCATCAGTCACGCCCTCAAACGGATCACCGTCCAGCGCTTTGATGGACAGCGAAATACGCTCTTTCTCAACGTCGACTTCGGTGACGACGGCTTTAACCACATCGTTTTTGTGGAAATCGCTGATCACGTCTTCGCCACGGCCTTCCCATGTCAAATCTGACAAGTGAACCATACCGTCGATGTCGCCGTCCAAGCCAATGAACAGACCGAATTCGGTGATGTTTTTGACTTCGCCTTCGACTTCTGTGCCGGTTGGGTGCGTTTCTGCAAACACTTCCCATGGGTTGCGCATGGTCTGTTTCAGACCCAAAGATACGCGACGTTTGACCGGATCGATTTCCAGAACCATGACTTCGACTTCTTGGCTGGTGGAAACGATTTTGCCAGGATGTACGTTCTTTTTGGTCCAAGACATTTCAGACACGTGAACCAGACCTTCAACGCCTGGTTCCAGCTCAACAAATGCGCCGTAGTCGGTGATGTTGGTCACGCGGCCCGTGTGCACTGATTCCAGCGGGAACTTGCCTTCAACGATGGTCCAAGGATCATCCTGCAGCTGTTTCAGGCCAAGGCTGATACGGTGGGTTTCTTTGTTGATTTTGATAACCTGAACGGTGATTGTTTCACCAATTGTCAGGATTTCAGATGGGTGGTTCACACGACGCCACGCCATGTCAGTGACGTGCAACAAGCCGTCAACGCCGCCCAGATCAACAAACGCACCGTATTCGGTGATGTTCTTGACCACACCTTCGATGGAATCACCTTCGGCCAGTTTGCCGATAACTTCGGCGCGCTGTTCTGCACGTGATTCTTCAAGGATCGCACGGCGTGAAACAACGATGTTGCCACGACGACGGTCCATTTTCAAAACTTGGAACGGCTGTTTCAGACCCATCAATGGGCCAGCGTCACGCACAGGGCGCACGTCAACTTGAGACCCCGGCAGGAACGCAACAGCGCCGCCCAGATCAACAGTAAAGCCGCCTTTGACGCGACCAAAGATGGCCCCATCAACACGTTCCTCGTCTGCGTATGCTTTTTCAAGACGATCCCAAGCGGCCTCGCGACGCGCCATTTCGTGGCTAAGTACAGCCTCGCCTTTGGAGTTCTCGACCATCCGCAGGAACACTTCTACTTCGTCGCCAACTGCGATTTCAGGAGCTTCACCCGGATTTGCGAATTCTTTAACGTCTACGCGGCCTTCCATTTTATAGCCGACGTCGATGATGGCTTGACCGCTTTCGATTGCGATAATCTTGCCTTTGACAACAGAACCTTCTTCAGGTGTGTCAATTTCGAAGCTTTCGTTCAGAAGGGCTTCGAAGTCCTCCATA
>DEIK01000029.1:0-488 GCA_002352425.1 Rhodobacteraceae bacterium UBA2776 | reverse complement strand
GGTCTTTGGGTTTCAATTGGTCGAACGGACATCAGAAATACTGTAACAATAACAAAGGGCCGGAGAACAATTCCCGACCCTACTCATATTGCCCAGCGACTCTAACGGCCCCTTCAACGGGGGCTATATAGACCGCATCCTCCCACATAGCAAGGCTCTATCGCAACGCAAACAGCCCTCCGGCACCCTTATCATTGTTCCATAAATATCCGCGCCGCAGGCCCTAAATCTCTTAGGCTCCAACCCGCGCCTCGATCACCGCCACTGCCTTGGCCACAGCCTCCTCAATCGACATCTCGCTGGTATCCAACTCTACCGCATCCTCAGCCGCCATCAAAGGCGCCGCATCACGCTCGCGGTCCCGCGCATCGCGCGCCCGCAAATCCTCCAGCACGCCGTCGCGGGTGACGTCTTCACCCTTGCCCGCCAGCTCCAGATAGCGCCGCTCGGCCCGCACCTGATCCGACGCCGTCACAAACAGCTTCACC
>DEIK01000124.1 GCA_002352425.1 Rhodobacteraceae bacterium UBA2776 | reverse complement strand
GAAATTCGCGGCGTCGAGGCCCAGCAACTGGTGATCGACCAACAGGTTTCCGAGGGGGCTGTCTTGGCGCCCGAAGCCGGCATCGTTCTATCCGTGCCGCCCTCCAAGGGCTCGGTCATCACGCCGGGCGAAACCATTGCCGTTATCGGCGGCGGTGGGTCGTTCCTGCGGCTCTCGGTTCCTGAACGGCACGCAACAGCCCTAAACCAAGGCGACGAAATCACTATTGGCGAAGGCCAGATCGGCCGCCTCGCAAAAATCTATCCGCAGATCGAAAACGGCCGCGTGCTGGCTGATGTCGAGGTCATCGGCCTTGATGACCGCTATGTTGGCCGCCGCATCCCAGTGCGCCTGCCGGTAGGCGAACGCGACGCGCTGTTGGTGCCACAATCCGTGGTATTGATGCAGGGCGGCATTGATTTCATCACGGTTCAGGTCAACGGCGAACCATTGCGCCGTGCCGTGGTTCTGGGTGCACAAGTGTCGCTGGTTGGCGATATCTGGGTCGAGGTTTTGACCGGCGTTATGGCGGGCGACGAAGTGGTGATTGACCATGAGTGACGCCAAGCCCGAAAAAACGGCCCCTCTCGGCATCGCGGGTCAACTGACCCAAAAATTCATCGCATCACCGCTGACTCCGCTCATTTTGCTGGCCTCGCTTGCAGTTGGGATGATCGCGCTGGTCAGCCTGCCCCGCGAAGAAGAGCCGCAAATTTCCGTGCCTTTGGTCGACATCCATGTCGAGGCCGCGGGGCTCAAAGCTGAGGACGCGGTGAAGCTGGTGACTGAACCGCTCGAAGCTATTGTGAAGGGCATTGATCAGGTCGAGCATGTCTATTCCTCGACTCGTGACAATCAAGTGATGGTCACAGCGCGCTTCATCGTTGGCGTTGACTCCGAAACCGCGATTTTACGCGTCCACGACAAATTGCGCGCCAATATGGACCGCATCCCAGTGGGCATTCCCGAACCGCTGGTGGTTGGCCGCGGCATCAATGACGTGGCGATCGTAACATTGACGTTTTCGCCAAAATCCGGCCAAACCACGATGACGGCAAATGATTTGTCGCGCATCGTGCGTGAGGTCGACTCCGAAATCAACAAAATCGACGACGTTGGCTTGACCTATATGGTCGGCGAAACCTTTGATGCGTTGCGTGTCGCGCCCAACCCTGAAAAACTGGCGCTTTACGGCGTGACGCTGCAACAACTGGTCGGCAAGGTACAGGGTGCGAACGCGACCACACCCGCGGGCACCCTGCGCGATGGCGGCGATCAAATTGGTCTGATCCTCGGCGACACCCTGTCCACGCCCGACCAGATCGGCAACCTGAAATTGACCTCGCGCGATGGGCGCCCAGTCTATGTGCGCGATGTGGCTGAGGTCAGCTTTGTCACTGATCTTGATGAAATGCACGTCGCCACCCTGCACCGTGTTGGTGACAATGATATCGAGCGCATGCCCGCCGTCACTCTGTCCGTCGCCAAGCGCGCCGGTGCCAATGCAGTGATGGTCGCCGAAGCTATTTTGCACAAAGTCGAGAGCCTTGAGGGAAATCTGATCCCCGACAGCATCAACGTCGAGGTGACACGCGACTACGGCGAAACCGCCGATGAAAAGGCTAACGAACTGCTGTTTCACTTGGGTCTTGCCACCGTGTCGATCGTTGCACTTGTGTTGATTTCAATTGGCTGGCGCGAGGCCATTGTGGTCGCCGTGGTGATCCCGATGACCATCCTGCTGACGCTGTTTGCAGCGTGGTTGATGGGCTACACCTTGAACCGCGTGTCCCTGTTCGCGTTGATCTTTTCCATCGGGATTTTGGTGGATGACGCCATCGTTGTGATCGAAAACATCGCCCGCCATTGGGGCATGAAATCCAACGGTCAAAGCCGCTTTGGCGCAGCGATCGCCGCCGTGGCCGAGGTCGGAAACCCCACCATCGTCGCCACCTTGACCGTGGTGGTCGCCCTGTTGCCAATGCTGTTCGTGTCGGGCCTGATGGGCCCTTACATGAGCCCGATCCCCGCCAACGCCTCTGCCGCAATGATATTCTCGTTTTTCATCGCCGTCATGGTCACCCCGTGGCTGATGATGAAGGTCGCTGGCAAAGCCGAAATGCACCATGACGAGGACGCCGAATCCGGTGGCCGACTGGATAAAATCTACACCAGTATCGCACGCCCGTTGCTGCTGAAAAAGTCGACCAGCCTGATCTTTTTACTGATTGTGGTGGTGACATCTTTCGGCTCGTTGGCGGTGATCTATACGCGTGACGTCACCGTAAAACTGCTGCCGTTTGATAACAAATCCGAACTCTCGGTGGTGATTGATCTGCCCGAAGGCTCGTCGGTCGAGGCCACAGACGCAGTTGCCCAACAGGCTGCTCGGATCGCGCTTGGTCTGCACGAAGTCACCTCGGTGCAAACCTATTCCGGCACCGCCTCGCCGTTCAATTTCAATGGGCTAGTGCGCCACTATTTCTTGCGCCAATCGCCTGAACTTGGGGATGTGCAAATCAACCTTAAGGGCAAGGACAAGCGCAGCCGCCCCAGCCATGAAATCGCGCTGGAACTGCGCGAATTGCTGACCGAAATGGACGTGCCGCCCGGCACAAACATCAAAACGGTCGAACCACCCCCCGGCCCGCCCGTTATCGCCACCCTGCTGGCCGAGGTCTATGGCCCCGACGCCGACACCCGCCGCGAAGCCGCGCGCCGCATTCGTCAAGCGTTTGAGGCCGTGCCCTATGTGGTCGATGTCGATGACGGCTTTGGCATTCAACCCCGCCGGATGCGGGCAGTGCTGTCGCCCGATGATCTGGAATTCTACCACGTCCAGGAAAGCGACGCGATGGACACCCTGCGTCTGCTGAACAACCAAATCACCGTTGGTTATTCGCACCGTGGCAAAGGCCGCCAACCGATCCCGATTGTGGTCGGTCGCGACCGTCGCGACCGCGTGATGGATGAACGCGTGATGGCCACGCCTGTGCCGACCAACGTCTTGCCGGGTGACCGCGGCGTCGTCGAATTGGGCGACGTTGTAACCATCGCCCATGAACAGGCCTCGTTCCCGATTTTCAGGCGCAACGGTCGCTTTGCTGAAATGGTCATGGGCGAAATGGCGGGCCAATTCGAAGCCCCGCTATACGGCATGCTGGCCGTGGCCGAAGAACTGGACAAAATGGACTGGTCTGACATGGAAAAACCGGTGATCAGCCTGAACGGCATGCCCACAGATGAAACCACAACCACATTGTTGTGGGACGGCGAATGGGAAGTCACCTGGGTCACCTTCCGCGATATGGGCGCGGCCTTTGCTGTGGCCTTGCTCGGGATTTACATTCTCGTGGTGGCGCAGTTCGGATCCTTCCGATTGCCGCTGGTGATTCTAACCCCCGTCCCGCTGACCTTCCTTGGCATCATGCTGGGCCATTGGCTGTTCAACGCACCGTTTTCGGCAACGTCTATGATCGGCTTTATCGCACTGGCGGGGATCATCGTGCGCAACTCGATCCTGTTGGTGGATTTCATCCGCCATGAGGGCAAAGGCCGCGTTGATCTGGACATCCTGATTGAAGCAGGCGCCACCCGTTTCAAACCGATCTTGCTGACGGCGATTGCCGCAATGATCGGTGCAGGCGTGATCCTAACCGACCCGATTTTCCAAGGGCTGGCAATATCATTGCTGTTTGGACTGGCCACATCAACCATCCTGACGGTGCTGGTGATCCCTGCGATTTACCGCGTATTCAAGATGTAGATGTTAAGGCGACCCCCTTAAACAGTGGCTGGGCTGGCCTGATCTTGCCCAGCCAACCAAAGCTGAAAATCACGGATCGTGCCCTCATAACCATCACCGGCAAGAGGTCCAGCAACCGCCTTGCGAGACCCGAGCGCCACTTGCAGCTTTTCCGATCGAAACCTGCATTTTTCATGCATGCTGCGCGCAACAATTCCCCGTCCCGCCCATAGGTCCACGCATGATAGCTACAGACAAAACGTGCGGCGTTGCCTGCGCCTTCGGCGATCGGTATCCTGCGGTGACGACATACGGTTGACGAAATTCGCACCTGATTGTCGTCCCCCCGAACCACCAGCAAGGGCTCGTTCAGCAACTGGATGGTGAAAAAAATCCCCCGGATTAGGCACCTCGTCAACACGGCCAAGGCAATGCCGAAGTACGGCCAATGCAAAACCATTCCTTACCGAACACATGCTCCAACTCCGCATCATGAAATTCTGTCGTTGTATAAATTTCTGACGGCATAGCACGGGCCTGGTCAAACGGTGCTTCCACATTTTTCTACAAAGCGCCCAACGGACCTGGAACAGGTTTTTCATCCTGATGTCCCTTAATATTCGTCAAAATTTCCTGCGCGTTACCGTGTAATAGCACTGATCACACAGCAATTATCGCGCACGAAAACGACATCAGTTCTATTTTTGAAATTTCAAAAGGGGAGCGCTGTTGACCCACCGCTCCCCTTTTATACCTGTACCCGCCACAGAACTCAGAATTTGCGACAATTACTCAATAATTATGTTAGCGATAACATACTTGTAACACAACAGCAACAACAACCTTGGACAAGATGTAAAATCACGTTATCAATGGGAAAACGTCCAATCAGGAAACCCGCCCGTGGATCCACAACATACCCCGCCCAAACGCACGCTAACCCTGCGCGACGTTTCCGAAGCCGCCGGCGTCAGCGAGATGACGGTCAGCCGCGTGTTGCGCAATCGCGGCGACGTTTCTGACGCGACCCGCCTCAAGGTCAATGAGGCCGCCAAAAAGCTGGGGTATGTGCCAAATAAAATCGCGGGCGCACTGGCGTCGCAACGGGTCAACCTGGTCGCGGTGATCATTCCGTCCATGTCGAATATGGTGTTCCCCGAGGTCATGACCTCGATCTCCGAAGTGCTGGACGAAACCCCCTTGCAACCGGTAATCGGCGTCACCAACTACCAGCCAGAAAAAGAAGAAGCCGTACTGTTTGAGATGCTGTCATGGCGCCCTTCTGGCGTGATCATCGCGGGGCTTGAACACACGGACGCCGCGCGGGCCATGATGCAAAACGCAGACGTTCCGATCGTCGAAATCATGGATTTGGATGGCGACCCGATTGACGCCATCGTCGGCGTGTCGCAACGCCGTGCGGGCCGCGAAATGGCCGAAGCCATCATCGCGCAGGGCTATCGCAAAATTGGGTTCATGGGCACCAACATGCCGCTGGATCACCGCGCGCGCAAACGGCTTGAAGGGTTCACCGAAGCTCTGGAAAAGGCAGGAATCGGCATCGCCGATCAGGAATTTTACTCCGGCGGCTCCGCCCTTGTGAAAGGCCGCGAGATGACCGAAACGATCCTGAAACGCTCGCCTGATCTCGATTTCCTCTATTATTCAAACGACATGATTGGCGCTGGCGGTTTGCTCTATTGCCTTGCCAACGGGATTGACGTGCCGGGCAAGGTTGGGCTGGCTGGTTTCAACGGGGTTGAGCTGCTGGATGGTCTGCCAAAACAACTGGCCACCATGGACGCCGAACGCCACCAGATCGGCCGCATCGCCGCCGAAATCATCGCCGCGCGGGCCAATGGCATAGATGTCGAGCAACGCGTCGAACTGAAGCCCCGCCTGCAATTTGGTGATACGTTACGGCGCTAACCCTGCCCTACAAACGAACGGGTGGGTTGCGGCGCACCAAACGCAGAATGATGGCCAGTGTCGACATACAAATCCAGAAAATCTGGACCATCGCCGCCGCCAGGTTGAAACTGTTCATCAACCCTGCCAAAACAAATGACGCCGCGCAAAAATTGATCACGAAGTATGTCAGGCTGTCGCCCGTCAAAACCCTGAACGTCAGGAGCGTGTAATTCATCACGTACAAAAAGAATCCCGCAACGCCGACCAACTCGACAACGCTTTGCGAGGAAATAAGATGTTCCATAATCTGACCTATCAAAATGAGTGTTCAAAAAAATTCAGGTGTAGAAGTTGTGGTGTTTAAGTATCGAGATGTTTAAATGTGGTGTTTAAAAATTTTCTAATGCAACCCTGCCTAGCAGAAACACGCAAGCCGGTCAGGTCGGGGATTCCTTACCCCAAGTCAATTACCCCGCTTACCCGCACAAATCTGCCGCAGCTAATTTCACATTGATGGCTTGACCTTCCAGTAACCGGAAGCCCTATGTGATCATCAAGCACAACAACCGCAATATCACTCCATAGACCGGTACCTCAAATGAACCATCAAACTGTAAGCTCATTCCAAATCCAAGGATTGAACTGTGCATCATGCGCAGGCCGCGCCGAAAAGGCGTTGAACGCGGTCGCTGGCGTGACCACAGCCAGTGTCAATTTGGCTGCCGAGGTCGCGCAGGTGTCCTATTCTGCCCCTGCCAACACGACCGAGATACTCGATGCCCTGTCCGGCGCCGGTTACCCCGCCGCCACCCAACAGGTGACATTGGAGATTGAGGGGATGAGCTGCGCATCCTGCGTTGGCCGTTTGGACAAGGCCCTGGCCGCTGGCAACGGGGTGGTAGATGTCGCCGTCAACCTCGCCGCTGAAACGGCCACCGTGCGCTACGCCCTCAAGGCCACCACAGTCGATGAAATCATAGCCATCGCCACGGTCGCCGGATACCCCGCCAAACCCAAATCCGACACGCCCTCTGAAACCGATGATCGCGCCCTGCGCAAGGCCAGTGAAATTACACGCCTCGGATGGCTCACCCTGATCGCTGCGCTGCTGGCCCTGCCGGTGTTCGCCATCGAAATGGGCAGCCACTTTATCCCCGGTGTACATCACTGGGTCATGACGAACATCGGCCTGCAAAACAGCCGCCTGTTGCAGTTCGCATTGACCACATTGGTCTTGTTCGGCCCCGGATTGCGCTTTTATCGCATTGGCCTCCCCGCCCTGCTCAAAGGCGCGCCTGAAATGAACGCGCTGGTCGCGCTCGGCACCTCTGCCGCCTATGGCTATTCAGTGGTGGCGACGTTTCTGCCGCAACTGCTGCCCAACGGCACCAACAACGTCTACTTTGAGGCCGCCGCCGTGATCATTGTACTGATCCTGTTGGGCCGCTACTTAGAGGCCCGCGCCAAGGGGCGCACCGGCGAGGCGATCCGCAAACTGGCGGGCCTGACACCCAAAACCGCATGGGTCGAACGCGACGGGGATGTTGTTGAACGCCCCATCGACGACATCGTGCAAGGTGACATCCTGCACCTGCGCCCCGGTGAAAAAATCACCACGGACGGGGTGGTTCTAAGTGGAAATTCCTTTGTTGAGGAAAGTATGATCACCGGTGAACCCGCCCCCGTACAAAAACGTGAAGGCGCAACCCTAGTCGGCGGCACCATAAATGGCGAAGGCGCCCTGACCTTTCGCGCCACCGAGGTCGGTGCAAACACGGTGTTGGCGCAAATCATCCAAATGGTTGAACAAGCCCAAGGCGCGAAATTGCCTATCCAAGGCCTGGTCGACAAGATCACCGCAATCTTTGTTCCCGCCGTTCTGGTGGCCGCCGCGCTGACCTTTGCGCTTTGGCTCACCTTCGGCCCTGATCCAGCACTCAGCTTTGCTTTGGTCGCGGGTGTCTCCGTATTGATCATCGCTTGCCCCTGCGCGATGGGATTGGCGACACCGACTTCTATCATGGTCGGCACCGGACGCGCTGCCGAAATGGGCGTGCTGTTTCGCAAAGGCGACGCGCTACAAATGCTGCAAGAAACCAGCGTCGTGGCACTCGACAAAACCGGAACCCTGACCGAAGGGCGGCCCGAGTTGACGGACTACACCGTGGCAAAAGGGTATCTGTTTGACGACGTACTGCGGGTTGCGGCAGCGGTGGAATCCGCTTCCGAGCATCCGATTGCCAAGGCCATTGTACACGCAGCTGCCGAGAAAAACATGACCCTGCCGATGGTCAGTGATTTCACCTCGATCACCGGATATGGGGTGCGTGCTGTGGTGGACGACAAACAAATCTTGATTGGAGCTGACCGTTTATTGACCCGCGAAGGCATCGCGCAGGAGGCGTTTCAAGCTCAGGGCACCCAACTGGGGCTGTCGGGGAAAACCCCGCTCTATGTGGCCATCGACGGGGTCGCTGTAGCCTTAATCGCCGTGTCCGACCCGATCAAAAAAACCACTCCTGCCGTCATTAAAACCCTGCATGACCTTGGCCTAAAGGTTGCCATGATCACGGGTGACAACCAAGGCACTGCAAAGGCGATTGCCCACGAGTTAGGCATCGACCATATAGTCGCCGAAGTGCTGCCCGGCGGCAAAGTTGACGCCGTGAATGCCCTGCGTACGGGTGGCAAAATCGCCTATGTCGGCGACGGCATAAATGACGCGCCCGCCCTCGCCACCGCCGATGTTGGCATCGCCATTGGCACCGGCACCGATGTGGCCATTGAAGCCGCCGACGTGGTGTTGATGTCGGGTGATTTAAACGGGGTGATCAACGCCTTTGACATCTCCCAGCGCAGCATGCGCAACATCAAGCAAAACCTGTTTTGGGCGTTCGGTTACAACGTGGTGCTGATCCCCGTCGCCGCCGGATTGCTGTACCCGCTTTACGGCGTGCTGTTGTCGCCGATGTTGGCGGCGGGCGCAATGTCGTTATCCAGCGTTTTCGTGCTGTCAAATGCGCTGCGTCTACGGTGGGCTCCGTCCGCTCATCAGCCCTAACGACCTTTTTCGCAAAATAAATTCCAAGGATTGACGAACCGCGCCCGTCTAATCAAATGTAATGCGGATGGAAACCACAGACGAAACACTTGCCCAAGCTGCGGCAAACGGCGACCGCGAGTCCTTCTCGTTGTTGCTGACCCGCAGCTATGACCGCTTGTTTGGCCTGTGTTTCCGACTGACCGGAACACGCTCTGACGCCGAAGACCTGACCCAAGATATCTGCGCCGCCCTGCCCGCCAAATTGGCCAGCTATAAACGGCAAGCCCGGTTTTCAACCTGGCTCTACCGTGTGGCGGTCAACGCAGCCCACGACCGCCGCCGCCGCGCCGCCACCCATGCGCGCGCCGCCGAGGGCTGGGGCGATTGGGAGGTCAACCGCGTGGCCGCCAACAAAGAGGTCCAAGACGGGATCGACTGGCTGACCCAAGCGATGTCCAGCCTGTCGCCCGAACTGCGCGACACCTTGGCGCTGACGTTAGAGGATGAGATGACACACCGTGAAGCAGGCGAAATTTTGGGCGTGTCCGAGGGCACAATAAGTTGGCGCATGGCCGAGGTGAAAAAGCACCTGCGTGTGATGCATGAAGAGGAGCAAAAGACATGACCGATGATCTAAAGCACCTAAAAGACGCCATGAAAACGGCCACCCCCGATGCGGCGTCCAAAGACGCACATCTGGCGCTCGCGATGAAAAACTTCGACGATTTGCAAAATTCTCGCCAAGGATCGGCCGGTGAGGCCCGTCATACTCCTGATCGCCCGACAATCATGTCGCGGTTCAAAGCAGGAGTATTTCAGATGTTTCATTCCCTCACCACCCGCAGCGCATTGGCCGCCACCACATCCATTACCGCCATCGGCATTGGGGTTTTCCTTTACACCCAGCAAACTGACATCAGCTTTGATCTACCAAAATCCAGCCCCGTCGTCAGAGAGGCCGTGGTTGAAAACCCGCTGCTTCAAACCCGAAGCGAAGAGACAGCTGCCGCCACACCAACCGATGACACTCGGATGCGCGAGGACACCGCACCCGATCAAGATGAGAGCTTTGCAGCAACGACCACCACAGAGGCCCTGGCTGACGGGCTTGCCGCCGAAATTGCACCCGCATCCCCCAACCTCACCCGCAAAGCTGCCCCTGCTCCAATGGGCGGCGTTGTGAGTGGCATCGTCGCATATGACGCCGAAGAAACGGTTGCGCCAACCGAACCCAACACCGAAGAATTCGCCAACGCCGACGCCAACCCTGTCAAAATCACCAGTGACGAACCCGTCTCGACCTTCTCGATTGACGTCGACACCACGTCCTATTCGGTGATGCGCAACAGCCTGATGAACGGCCACCTCCCCAACCC
>DEIK01000046.1 GCA_002352425.1 Rhodobacteraceae bacterium UBA2776 | reverse complement strand
TGACCTGAACCGTATGTCGATCACGGTGGGCGAGGTGCGCACGTCGCCCGACCTGCGCGTCGCCACGGCGTTCATCCTGCCACTTGGCGGCAAGGACAAGGAACAAGCCTTGTTGCTGTTGCGCCAGAATCGCTATGAAATCCGCCGCGCGATCTCCAAAACTTTGGCGTTGAAATATTCACCGGAAATCCGGTTCTTGATCGACGAAACCTTCGATCAAATGGATGACACCCGCCGGATGCTGGCCCAAGAAGACGTCATGCGCGACACCAACCACGACACTGATGGCGACGGAGACGGAGGCGGCGAATGATCCGCATCCTGATTGCACTCTTCCTGATCCTGCCAAACGTCGCATCCGCTTGCGAGGTCCTGACCTACAAATCCAACGATTATACAATTTGCGAGGTGACACTCGGCGAGGACCTGCGCCTGTTTCACTCCGCCGTCGGCGGCAAACTGTATGGCGGGTTCGATCAAATCAACGACTCATTAGCCCACGAAAACTGGCGCCTCGGCTTTGCAATGAATGCAGGGATGTATCACCCCGACAGAACCCCGGTTGGTCTGTTCACCGAGTTTGGCGAGCAAAAAACACCGCTGGCCGATGGCGGCACATACGGCAATTTCGGCCTCAAACCCAATGGCGTGTTTTGTTTCAGCAAACAGTCCTTTGCGGTGATCGAAACCAATGCTTTTCGCGCCGCAAAACCCTATTGCAAATTCGCCACCCAATCCGGCCCGATGCTGGTGATTGATGGCGCGCTGCACCCCCGTTTTTTGATCGACGCCACCACCCAGTACATCCGCAACGGGGTTGGTGTTACGGCTGACGGCACCCGCGCCATATTCGTGATCTCCGACAACCGCGTGACGTTTCACGAGTTCGGATCGCTATTTCGAGACCACTTCAAAACCCCGAACGCGCTCTATTTCGATGGCAAAGTCTCGCGCCTTTATGCCCCCGACTTAGACCGACACGACACCGGCTTTCCCCTTGGTGTGATGGTTGGCACCGTCATCCGCGATTGACGCTTACGCCCGCGCGCACTACACGCCTCAAATCTAACCTCAGTGACGGGAGCATACCTTGGGACGCAGACGCAAAAATGGCCGCGACATTTCTGGCTGGATCGTGATCAACAAACCGGTCGGCATCACCTCGAACGCTGTGGTGAACAAAGTCCGCTGGGCTATGGATGCCAAAAAGGCGGGGCACGCTGGCACGCTTGATCCCGAAGCGACCGGGGTTTTGGCAATCGCGCTGGGCGAGGCCACCAAAACCGTGCCCTACATCACGGACGCGCAAAAGGCATACCGCTTCATCGTGCGCTTGGGTCAAGCCACCAACACAGATGATACCGAAGGCGAAGTCATCGCCAGCTCTGGCGCGCGCCCGTCAGATGACGAAATCCGCGCTGCCCTACCGCAATTCACCGGTGACATCATGCAAGTCCCACCACAGTTTTCCGCCGTAAAAATCGACGGCGAACGCGCCTATAAATTAGCCCGCGCTGGCGAGGAAATCGAAATCAAGGCGCGCCCACTTTGGGTCGAAGAACTCGAAATGGTTGAACGCACAGATGCCGACCATGTGGTGCTGGAAATGATCTGCGGCAAAGGCGGCTACGTGCGCTCTATCGCGCGTGACCTGGGTGAAGTTTTGGGCTGTCATGGCCACGTCAAAACCCTGCACCGCGTTTGGTCTGGGCCATTCGAGGCAGAGGATGGCATCACCATGGAACTCGTCGACGAACTCGCCAAATCCGGCGAACTGGACCAATATATCCGACCTCTAGAAGAGGGCCTCGCCGACCTCCCCGAACTACGCTGCACAGTCGAGGCCGCCGTCAAACTGCGCCACGGCAACCCCGGCATGGTGATCACCTCCGACGTCGAATATGGCGACGAAGCATGGGCGTCGCTGGATGGCCAAGCCGTCGCCGTCGGCACCTACAAATCCGGCGAGCTCCACCCAACGCGGGTGTTCAATACAGCTGGCTAAACAACCGCGCTCGGACACAACGCGTAGCCAACGAAATCGGCCTCGCAGGGATGTATTGACCTGTCCGGAATCAAGGCGAAGCCGCCGGACGATCGACGGCCCACCCCGGCGGCCCGTCAATCGCTCGGCTTGTGGTCGGGAAAATCCATTTCGTACTAGTACCCAATATCAACAAAGTGGACTATGCCACCATCCGCTACAGGCACTATAACAGCGCATCCAAGTTAAGGCTCTGGGAAGTACTCATCTAGCAATTGATTCATTGCGTGGATACGTTGTACACCTCTGTTTGGCGTCATTATAGAATTCAGTGGGTGAGTAATACTCGCAAGGGGATGGCTAATACTTCTTAACGGATGGCTGATGCTATTTAGCGGGTGTGAAATAGATCTAATTGGGTCCATCGGAGATGAACTACTTTTTGCATCGTCAATAACTACCTAAAATAGGTCAATAACTGTGCTCACGTTAAAAATCTCATATGCATGAACAATAAGCTGATGGGACGTCAGCCACTACTTCTTTTTGTTTTAACGAAAATCACTCGAAACACCCCCGACAAAAAGTCATATGGTTTTCATATACCCGATTCCGGCCCCCAGTCGCCATTTGCACAAATCTAAAACGTCCTTCACCCCAAGAGTGGGCGAAGGGCGTTGCTCTTATTACATTAAGTGCAAATCACTCGTGATCACGCCGCATCAAAATCCAGAACCAGCTTTTCTGACGTTGGTCGTGTCTGACACGCCAGCGTAAATCCCGCCTCCAATTCCCATGGCTCCAGCGAGTAATTCGTCGCCATTTCAGCCGTGCCCTCGGTCACCTGACAGCGGCATGTGCAACACATCCCGCCCTTACAAGAATACGGCAATTCCAGCCCCTGTCGCGCCGCAGCAGCCACAACGTTTTCATCGCCATCCTCAACCATGAACCGCTTCTTGGTCCCGTCCAAAATGACCTCAACCTCAACACCATTTTGTGCCGCGACTTGCGCCGCTTTGGACCGCACCTTGGCTGCTTCGCCATCCGGCGTGAACCGTTCGCTGTGAATGTCACCTGCCGCCACGCCCAGCGTCGCCAAGGTTTCAGAAACTTCCGAAATCATCTCTCCGGGGCCGCATAAAAACACACCGTCAGCCGCATCCAAATCAATCGCCCCAGCTTTGGCCATCTGCGCAATCTTATCCCCCGTGATCCGACCGTTCAGCAGCGGCACATCTTGCTCCTCGCGGCTCAAAACATGGATCAAAGTGAACCGTCCCATATACACGTCTTTCAACGCTTCCAGCTCACTGCGAAACATCACATGGGCAAAGTCGCGGTTACCGTAAACCATCGTCACAGTCGCCCCGCGCGCCAGTGCCGTTGCCGCAATGGACACCATCGGCGTCACACCGGACCCCGCCGCAATCAACACCACATCCTTTTGATCTGCCAGCATAAAGCGTCCCTCAGGTTCCATCACCTGAACCCGGTCGCCAGCCTTCAAACCTTGGGCATATGTTGAAAAAACACCTTCTTCAACCTGACGCACACCAACGCACAACGCCCCATCTGGCGCGCTAGCAATAGAATAAGAGCGCCGTATATCTTCGCCGCCAATGTCACCTCGCAAGGTCAAATATTGACCCGGCACAAAAGCAAATTTCTGCGCCAATTCCTGTGGCACATCAAAGACCAAAGCCTTCGCATCTACACCCTCTTGCTGGACCGCGGAAATCACCAATTCATGAAACGCCATTGCTCGTTCTCCTCATATACATTTGAAATAGTCGAATGGCTCTAAACAGGCCTTGCAGCGATAGTGCGCTTTGCAAGGTGTAGAACCAAATTCGCTAAGTTTTTCAGTGGTTTCAGACCCACATCGTGGACAGGCTACCGTTGTTTCACCAAACAAAGCCCGCTTGGAATTGCTGGCTTGGACTGGTGGCGCGATCCCGTAGGCACGCAGTTTTTCGCGACCCTCATCGGTGATCCAGTCGGTGGTCCAGGCAGGCGATATCACCCGCTCGATCCGCGCCTGATACCCAGCCCCCCGCAACGCATCGGCGACAGCATCCTCGATAAACTGAACGGCAGGGCATCCCGAATAAGTCGGCGTGACCTTGGCCACCACCACATCACCATCCATAACGATTTCACGCAATATGCCCAGCTCCGCCACTGTGACACAAGGCACTTCCGGGTCGGGCACCATCGCCGCCACCGCCCATGCCTTGTCAGCCACAGTCACCAAGTCGCCCCAGGATGGGCCCGTTGCAAGTATTGCATATCAGACAGCATCCGGCCCAGAACTTCGCTGTGTTCACCTTTGCGACCGCCAACGTGCCCGTAAACCGGCTCGGGCCATTCCAGCCCAGCTTCTGCAAACACGGCCTTAACATTGGCCTCCCAGCCGGAACGCAATGCAGCACGATCCGGCAGCGCATCGCACTCGCAGGGTGTAAACATTTCTTCCCAATAGGGATGCAATGCCACAATCGCCGCCCGCATCCGCGCGCCGCTTTCCTCGGTGCCATCACCCAGACGCACGATCCATTCCCCAGCATGGCGAATGTGATAGGCCATCTCTTTGACGGCTTTACCCGCAATACCTGCAATCACTTTGTCATCCGAGTTTACAGCAGCTTGCCAAAATGGCTCCATCAGGGACGCGAAATAGAATTGCCGTAGCATGGTATGGGCGAAATCCACATTAGGACGCTCAACCAACAAGCAGTTCAGATACTCCCGTTCGCTGCGCAAATAGGCTAGATCATCCTCGCTACGCCCTTTGCCCTCGACCTCGGCCGCATAGGCATACAAAGAACGCGCCGTACCGATCACATCCAACGCAAAATTGGAAAGCGCCAAATCCTCTTCCAAAATTGGCGCGTGACCACACCACTCTGACAACCGTTGCCCCAGCACCAGATGGTCATCCGCCAATTCAATCAGGGCCTGATACAACGCCATTACATATGCCCCACATCTTCGGGAATGTCATAAAACGTCGGGTGGCGGTAAATTTTGTCCTCGGCTGGATCAAAGTTCTGCCCAGCCCGCGCCGGATCACTCGCCACAATCGCGTCTGAGCGCACTGCCCAAATCGAAGTGCCCTCTTCGCGTCGCGTATAGACATCCCGCGCCGCACTCAACGCCAAGGCCTCATCTGCTGCATGCAGGCTGCCCACATGTTTATGCGCCAACCCATTGCGTGGCCGAATAAATACTTCCCAAAGCGGGGTCTCATTGCTCATCCCTTGTCCCTTCTTCTTGCTATAAATACCTTGTGGGGTTGCCTGCAATTGCGCCACCGGTTCGAAAACCGTTGGCGACGGGCTGACCCCCACTACTCATCCCTAGTGTTTACTCGGCGGCCATTTTTGCAGACCGCTTGGCCGCATGTGCCAAAGCTGCTTCACGCACCCAAGCTCCATCGTCCCAAGCCGCCTTACGCATCTCAACACGCTCAACATTCATCACGCCGTCGCCTTTGACCACGCGCCAAAACTCGGACCAATCAATTTCGCCATGATGATAGCCACCCTTGCCGCCATTCAAACTGTCGTCCCACTTCAAATCAGGGTCCGGAATCGTCAGGCCCAGAAACTCGGCTTGGCGAACGGTGGCGGCAATGAACTTGCCGCGCAATTCGTCATTCGAGAACCGTTTGATTTTCCACTTCATAGATTTCTCGGAATGCGCACTGTCACCATCATGTGGGCCGAACATCATCAAACACGGCCACCACAAACGGTTTAACGCATCCTGTGCCATTTCTTTTTGCGCCGGTGTACCCTTACACAATGTCAGCATGATTTCGTAACCCTGCCGTTGGTGAAAAGATTCTTCGGCACAGACACGGATCATTGCCCGTGCATAAGGCCCGTAAGAACAGCGACACAGCGGGATCTGGTTCATGATCGCAGCGCCATCAACCAACCAACCAACCGCGCCCATATCTGCCCAACTCAAGGTCGGATAGTTGAAAATGGACGAGTATTTAGCAGTGCCATCGAGCAGTTCTTCGGTCATCTGCTCGCGTGTTACGCCCAATGTTTCGGCGGCAGAATACAGGTACAACCCATGCCCGCCTTCATCCTGGACCTTGGCCAGCAAAGCCAGTTTGCGCTTCAAACTCGGCGCGCGTGATATCCAGTTTCCTTCCGGCAACATCCCGACAACTTCGGAATGCGCGTGTTGGCCGATCTGACGAACCAATGTGCGCCGATACCCTTCTGGCATCGGGTCCGTTGGCTCAATCTTTTCTTCCGCATCAATACGCGCTTGAAAAGCGTCCAGAAACTCTTGAGTTTCCTCAGAGCCGCCGTCAGCCCCAATCAATCCTTGTGAATACATATCCGCGTCCTTGTGTTTCCTGCCTGTGACAATACGTTACAAAACACATCCGTCAATTCATTTTTTGTAATGTATTGAAAACTTGCACTTAGCCGCCATTCCCAGAATAGTCCCGATATGAAAAAATCGCTCCTCTCCATTGGCCACGGCTATTCCGCGCAGGCGCTTGGGCGCCAACTGATTCCCCTTGGCTGGCATGTGGTTGGCACCAGCCGAGATGCGGGTGATTTGCCCGCCAGCACAGTCAGTATTCAGTGGCCGCACGACGATCTTACAGATGCGCTCGCAAATGCCAGCCACCTGCTGATATCAGTTGCACCAAACACCGAAGGAGACCCTGTTCTGAACGCCTTATCCGAGGAAATCACAGCGGCAGCTCCGCATTTGGATTGGGTCGGATACCTCTCAACAACAGGAGTTTATGGCAACCACGATGGCGCTTGGGTGGACGAGGATACGCCCCTCACCCCCGCCACCAACCGCGGTCAATTGCGTGTCGAGGCCGAGACCGAATGGCAAGCGCTTGCCGCAAAAACTGGCTTGCCGCTGCATATTTTTCGCCTGGCCGGTATCTATGGCCCTGGACGCGGCCCATTTGCCAAAGTGCGCAAAGGCACGGCCCGGCGGATCATAAAACCAAATCAGCTGTTTTCGCGTATCCACGTTGATGATATTGCCGCCACCTTATTGGCGTCGATCAACCGACCCGATCCCGGGCGCGTCTACAATGTATGTGACAACAACCCCGCCCCGCCCCAAGACGTCATCGCCTATGCGGCGGAACTATTGGGGTTACCAATTCCCATAGCTGTGGATTACGACAGTGCCGAAATGACACCAATGGCACGCAGTTTCTATGCGGAATCCAAATCGGTTCACAACGAGCGGATCAAGGCTGAACTGGGAGTCACATTGCGCTACCCGACCTATCGGGACGGGCTGCAGGCCTTGCTGGAAAATGAGAACTGACCCAACCGCTCATCAAGCCTAACGGCTTTCTTCGCGAAAAGCCCGTTTGGACCGATGAGCGGCTAAGCGCGTTTACTCGAAATATCGGCAATCCCCAAAACGTCCAGAACTTTGGCCTCGATATCAGAGGCATTCATCGCTGCCGCCGCATACATCGCAGTGGGGCCAGCATGATCAATAAACGTGTCAGGAAACACCATACTGCGGAATTTCAGGCCAGCATCAAACACACCCTCATCCCCCAAAAGTTGTGCGACATGTGACCCAAATCCACCGACAGCGCCCTCTTCTATGGTGATTAGCGCCTCGTGGTCGGACGCCAGTTTCAGGATCAAATCACGGTCCAACGGTTTGGCAAAACGCGCATCCGCAATGGTTGGGTTTATGCCCTTAGCAGACAATGCTTCGGCTGCCTTTTGAACTTCGCTCAAACGCGTCCCAAAAGACAGGATTGCAACTTTCGAACCTTCGGCAATCATCCGGCCCTTACCGATTTCAAGCGGCACACCGCGTTCGGGCAACTCCACACCGACGCCTTCCCCGCGCGGAAAACGGAACGCACTGGGGCGGTCGTCAATCGACACGGCCGTTGCCACCATATGCACAAGCTCGGCTTCGTCAGCGGCGGCCATCACGACAAAATCCGGCAGGTTGGTCAAAAACGCGATGTCAAAAACTCCGGCATGCGTTGGCCCATCCGCCCCAACCAATCCCGCGCGGTCAATCGCAAAGCGAACCGGCAAACGCTGCACCGCCACGTCATGAACAACCTGATCATACCCGCGCTGCAAAAACGTCGAATACATCGTGCAAAAGGGCTTCATCCCGCCAGCCGCTAGGGCCGCCGAAAAGGTCACACCATGTTGCTCGGCAATGCCCACATCAAAACAGCGGCTGCCAAATTTCGCGGCAAAAGGAACCAATCCAGTGCCGTCCGGCATCGCAGCCGTCACCGCGCAAATCTTGTCATCCTCGGTGGCCTGCTGGATCAACGCCTTGGCAAACACGGATGTATAGCTCGGCGCGTTGCTCGGTGCTTTTTTCTGCTCGCCCGTGACCATGTTGAACTGCGCCGTCGCGTGCCCCTTGTCGCGTGCATTTTCGGCGGGGGCGAAACCTTTGCCTTTTTTGGTGATCACATGAATCAACATCGGCCCAGTGGCGCGTTCTTTTACAGTGCGCAATACCGGCAACAATTGCTCCAGATCGTGGCCATCAATTGGCCCGACATAAGAAAAACCTAATTCTTCGAACAAAGTCCCGCCAACGGTCATCGACTTGATCATTTCCTTGGCCCGTTTGGCCCCTTCCTGGAAGGGTGGTGGTAGCAAGCTCACTGCGCCTTTGGCGGCGGATTTCAATTCTTGAAACGGCTCGCCTGCATAAAGACGCGAAAGATAGGACGACATCGCGCCAACCGGCGGTGCAATCGACATTTCGTTGTCGTTCAAAATCACGAACATGCGTTTCTTTAGATGGCCCGCGTTGTTCATCGCCTCATAGGCCATACC
>DEIK01000088.1:30649-33876 GCA_002352425.1 Rhodobacteraceae bacterium UBA2776 | reverse complement strand
TCCGAGGGCTGTAACCACAAATGCAAGTTCTGCATCATCCCCGACATGCGCGGCCGCCTTGCGTCCCGCCCTGCACATGCGGTGATGCGCGAGGCTGAAAAGCTGGTCGACGCCGGCGTCAAAGAACTGTTGGTGATTTCCCAAGACACCTCGGCCTACGGGCTGGACCTGAAGTATGCCGAGGCCAAAGGCCACCGCGCCCACATCACCGATCTGGCCCGCGATCTGGGCTCGCTCGGCGCGTGGGTGCGGCTGCACTACGTCTACCCCTACCCGCATGTGCGCGACTTGATCCCCTTGATGGCCGATGGGCTGATCCTGCCCTACCTCGACATCCCGTTCCAACACGCCCACCCCGACGTGATCAAGCGCATGGCGCGGCCTGCAACGGGGGCCAAAACCCTCGATGAAATCGCCGCATGGCGCGACATCTGCCCCGACATCACCCTACGCTCGACCTTCATCGTCGGCTACCCCGGCGAAACCGAAGCCGAGTTCCAAACCCTGCTCGATTGGATGGACGAAGCGCAGTTAGATCGCGTCGGCTGCTTCCAATACGAAAACGTGGCGGGTGCGCGCTCCAACGCTTTGCCCGACCATGTGGCGGCTGAGGTCAAACAAGAGCGCTGGGAGCGGTTTATGATCAAAGCCCAAGGCATTTCCGAGGCCAAGCTGGAGGCCAAAGTTGGTCGGGTGATGGATGTGATTGTCGACGAGGTGGATGAAGACGCCGCCACCTGCCGCACCATGGCCGACGCGCCCGAAATCGACGGGAACCTGTTCATTGATGAAGGGTTTGAGGGGGTTAAGGTCGGGGATATTGTGACGGTGGAAGTGGATGAGGCGGGAGAGTATGATTTGTGGGGTAAGATTGTTTGAGTGGCGTTACCCTTGCCTATCTACCACCTTTTTTGAATGCCTTTAGCTCATCATAATTTTGGTCGTTTGAAATGTAGCTAGCAATAAAATCCACCCATTTATCAGAGTAGGTGTAATCCTTGTGGGCCACATGATAGATGCAATAGTCTTTGTTTGTGTTTTGCGGTTCCGCTACCATTTTATTTGGCCTTGCATCAAACTTTTTCCATGCTTGCGTATGGTTGTTTTGTGTAAACGTCTTGCCTGACTTTTCAGCAATCAATCTCGCTGCAATTGACGGCTTATGCGGGTAAAGCTTATCTGAAATTTCATGCTTGATAAGCACATTTTTTACTTCGTCAGCACCTTCATCATTAGGATGTAAAAACTTCAAATGAGACTTCGACTTCGTTGCATTTTCAAAAGTGTAAACCACTCGAAAACGATACTCCATATCCCCCAGTCTTTCGTCACCTAGCTCTTTTTCAAGTGCTTGATCCAACACTTCAATTTCAGGTGGGATATCATAGCTCTGGACATCAACAAGTTGGTCGAAATCCATTTTCGCAAATTGGAGTGAAAAAGAAAGGTCATTCTTAAGTGTTGTCTCTTCACCAAATAATTCGCAAAGCACTTTGTCAAAATTCAAACAACATGCCTGAAAAATTGAAAGGAATTTCATATCTGCTTTTCTCAAAAGAAGGTGCTCAACCTCATCTCGAATTTTCTTAATGCTCCCAAGGTTATCTTTAATTCCTTGTGACAGTGGGCAATCGCCCCGTTTCAGCATCTTGCCCAATAGTAAGGAACGACCGTCTTCTTGAATAAGTTTCACACCAGCTCGAGAATAATGTTCGTGCAAAAGGTATGTCCAAGCAATGTTGGCGAAAACCGAGAACACTTCAGTTTTGAATCGCAGAGTTGGGCTATTAAATACCTGCACAGCCAACAGCATCGCTTCTCTTGATCGGATCAGTCGTTCATCATCATAAAGATTGAGTCCCGTCTGCGGGTCATAGCTTCTTTTTCGTGCGTAGAAGAACTCTACACCTTCTTGCTTTGCTGGGCGAATAGCGGTGTTTTGTTTTACCTCAGTTATTCGAGCACTATTGATCGTGGCCTTCCGACCTGTATTTATTAGCGCCTGAATATCTTGATTTCTTTTGCCCTTATTGAGCAATGTTTTTACAATTCTCTTCTCTTCAGAGGTAAGGGCGCCCTCTCTATTTCTCTCAACCATAGTTAAAATCCATCTACCTATAGTGGAATGGATAGCAATATGTGGGCCATAAGTCCAATCGGCAAAACCCCACTCAAACACCCCACCCCATTTTGCAAAAATGTCAGCGCCCGACCGGGTGGGCGCAGGGTGCGGCGTCACCAAGATCACAACATCCATGACTCCACAAACCTTTCCTTAAAACCCACCCTAGCAAAAGCGCCCGCCTTGGGGCGGTCGGGCGCTGGCATTTTTGCAAAATGCCGGACCAGCGTGTGAACAAAGGCTGTCAAAAGCTCATATGGAATTCATATGCGAGTCATATGGTTTTCATATACCGCATTTCGCTCCTCACCCAAACGTCACCTGACATCGCTCCCGCCCCCCGCTATGCTACTAAAAAACACCATTTCGGGACCCAATTATGCGCCTCATCACAGCCCTCATTCTGGCCCTGATCGCCAGCCAAGTCCGCGCCGAAAATCGGCTGGCAGGTGAGTCCTCACTCTACCTGCAGCAGCACGCAGGCAACCCCGTCGACTGGTACCCGTGGGGCGACGAGGCATTGGAAAAAGCCCGCAGGGAAAACAAAATGATTTTCGTCTCGGTCGGCTATGCATCCTGCCATTGGTGCCATGTGATGAAGGACGAAAGTTTCGAGGACACCGCCATCGCCGCCTTTATGAACGAGCACTTCATCAACATCAAAATCGACCGCGAGCGCCGCCCCGATCTGGACGAGCAATTCGTCATCGTCACATCAACCCTGACTGGCAGCTCCGGCTGGCCAAACAGTGTGTTCATGACCCCCGATGCCGAGCCGTTTTACGCCGGCACCTACTTCCCGCCGGACGCGTTTATGACCCTGCTGACCACGATCACCGAAATCTGGCGCGACGATAACGCCGCCCTGCGCACCGAGGCGTTTACCATCGCCCAGAACCTGCGTGATTATCTGGATCAAACAGCCGTGCTGGGCGAGGTTTCCAGCGCAGACATCAACGCCGCCGCCACCGCGATGCTGGCCAATCTGGACCCGTTCAACGGTGGTTTTGGCACCGCCCCCAAATTCCCGCGCGAAAACGTGTTGCTGTTCCTGCTGGATCAGGCCGAGCGCACGGGGGATGCGCAACTGCTGGAGGCCGTGACC
>DEIK01000088.1:30419-30589 GCA_002352425.1 Rhodobacteraceae bacterium UBA2776 | reverse complement strand
TTCCACCGCTATGGCACTGATCCTGAATGGAATATCCCGCATTTTGAAAAGATGCTGTATAATCAGGCGCTGATCGGGCGGGTGCTGTTACGCGCCTATTCCGCCACCGGAAATCCCGAGTACGCCCGCGCCGCCACCCGCACGTTTGACTACGTTTTGCGCGATATGCG
>DEIK01000088.1:7120-30356 GCA_002352425.1 Rhodobacteraceae bacterium UBA2776 | reverse complement strand
AAACGCAGACGGCATAATCACGGCTTACTCGATAGAAGAGCAAGGCACGTTCGAGGGTGCAAATGTGCTGCATTTATCCGAAATGCCGATCGGGATTGATCTGTTTGACGCCTCGTTAGAAGCGTTGCGGCTGGCGAGGAAAAACCGGCCCAACCCGATTAAGGACAAGAAGATCATATTGGCATGGAACGGCGAAATGATTGCGACATTGGCCGAGGCGTCACAGGTGCTGAACCGGCCTGATTATGCACAAGCGGCGGCACAAGCGGCTGGATTTCTGATGGAAGAGATGTGGTCGGATAACGGGCTGAAACGCATCTGGTATCAGGGCCACGCAGACGTCGAAGCACAGTTGGTAGATTACGCCGCACTGGGTCGTGCGCTGATCGCTTTGTATGATTACACCGATCAGGAGGACGTGGACTGGCTGGCGTCGGCAGACCTGTTGGCCACCGACATGGTGCGCCTGTTCGCCGACCCCGAGCAGGCGATGCGCATGAACGCGGGCGCGGTTGGGCTGGGCCCGTTCCGCCCGCTGGATGATAACGAGGTCGCGTCAGGCAATGCACAAGCGTTGGAGCTGCTGGTTGGGCTGGACCGGCGGCTGGCACGCGTTGGCGAAGCTGCCCCGCGACTGGCGGCGGCACTGGCGATTGATGCGATCAATTCACCGGGCCAACGCGCGGCGATTTTGACGGCTTTGGAGGTGCAGCGCAGCGGGCCTGTCGGCGCGATGCGGGTGTCGAACGGCGGGGCTGTGCGGGTGTTTGCCACCCTGAACCCCGAAGGCAGCAATTTGATATTAAAGGTGGATTTGCGCGAAGGTTGGCACATCAACGCGCATGAACCGCTTGAGGATTATCTGATCGGGATGGAATTGACGGTATCGGGTGCACTTGTGGACGCGGCGGTGTATCCTGAGGCTGAGATCAAAGAGTTGGGGTTCAGCGAAACACCCCTGTCGCTCTACGAGCAGGCGTTTGTGTTGACGGCTCCATTGGGGGTGGCCGATACGGGGCCGGTGCGGGCACAGTTGACGCTACAGACGTGCAATGACGAAGTGTGTTTGCCGCCGGATGACATGGTGTTCTGGATTTGGTGAGGTGGTGCTCAACAAACCTGACGCCTTTTTCCGCTATAACGAGGAGCGCCCGTAAGGGAGCGACGAGCGCGCCGCCCTACAGATAATCCGCAATAGATCGCCCACTGACCTGCCCCCAAACCATGCCCTCATCCCGCAGCATCGTCACCACCATTACGGCCGCCTGTTCGGGCGTCATCGCCATTTCCAAATCCCGCCCGACCCCTGCGGTTTCATACATATCGGATGAAATCTTGCCGGGGTAGAACCCCATCACCCGCACACCCTTGGGCGCACATTCTACTTCCATACACCCTGTAAACCCTCGGATCGCCCATTTGCTGGCCGAATACACGCTGATCATTTTGCGCGTATAAAGCGCCCCTGTTGAAACCACGTTGACCACCGTCCCGCGCCCTTGCGAAATCATCTCTGGCAGCATGGCGTGGGTCATCAAAATCGTGCCTGTGGTGTTGGTGTCGATCACGGCCTGAATTGCGGCAAGATCATAGCTCTCGAATTCACCCTCGAGCCAAATACCCGCGTTATTGATCAGTCCGGCAATGGGTCCGTGATCCGCGACGATCTGCGCAGATACCGCCTCAATCGCGCCCGCATCCGCAACATCTAATTGATACCCCGCCACACCCAAATCAGCCGAAGCCGCCGCCACCTTTTCAGCATTTCGCCCTGTCAATATAGGGGTATAACCCGCGCCCAAAAGCGCCGGCATCAACGCCAAGCCCAAGCCACTGGTCGCACCAGTAACAACGATAACATCACCCATCAAACTTCCTTCCAATGATCCAAATAATGCCTCACGCAGCTCTGCACATGGCGAAACCGATCGCCACCCAGATGCACACCGCCATACCAGCGCGTCACCACGATGATATGGCCCTCAAGCCCCTCGCGTTCCAGATTGCGCAAAATCATATTGCCCGCCCCGCTTTCGCCATCGTCATTCTTGATAGGGACCAACACACCCGCTTCGTTGCGAAACAAAACGGCCCATGAATTATGCGTGGCGCGGCCGTACTTTTTCTTGCGCTTTAGCACACGTAAAAATGCCTTGGCCTCGTCTTGGTCCGCCACCGGGCCACCACTGACGGCATATTTAGACCCCTTGTCGCTGATGACATTTTCAAACTGTTGCACAGCGCATGCCTACAAATTAGCGGCTGTGCGTCGCACGATGGCAATGCGTTTGGCGTTGGGCGGATGAGAGCCAAGATACCGATTGCCTGGATCAGGAATTCGGGTGAAATACATGACCCCGATCAATGGATCATAGCCCGAACGTGCAGTTATAATTGTGCCCAAGGCATCCGCCTCCAGCTCGAATTTCTTGGAAAACTGGCGCTCACCGATAAACTTGCCACGGCTTTGCGCCCTTTTAACATCAGCCGCCCCAGCCCCAAGATCTGCCGCCAAAAGACCACCGTTCACTGCCCCCTCAAGCGCTGTCTCGCTGGTTTTGGCGATGTGTCCAAGGATATGATGCGCCACCTCATGGCCCAAAATCGAAGCCAGCTCATGCTGATTGCGAGCCTCTTTGATCAAGGACAGCGAAAAGGTAATCACAGGGCGACCATGCTTGTCCAAGGTCTGATGTGCATTCGGACGTCGATCGGGGCGATTATCGACAACAATCTTGAAATTACAATTTTCGCCCCGTGTGCGGGCCCGACATTCACGTTCGGCAATCGGCTCCATCTGATGCACAACCTCCATGAAACTACGTTCCGAGCCGCTTTGATTGACTGGTGGCAGCACCGAGGCCGTGGTGATTTTTTGGTGGGACGTTTGTTTCGGGTCAGGACTGCTGGTTGAGACACAGCCAGAAAAGGCTAGAGCCACAATCGCCATCGCAAATTTACGCATTTATGTATCCTTGGGTTGCAATTTTGGCCGAACCTATCACCGATACAACCGATGATCACCCCCTAGGAGGTGATGCCAAACACCTTATCGCGTGACGTGGTCCCCCGCAGTAATTTCAACCGCGATTTCGGGATGCCCAGCGCATGGGCCAACAGTTTGATCACGTCCTTCGTGGCTTTGCCGCCTTCGGGAACGGTGGTAACATAGACGCGGATTTCATCATCAACATAACTGAGGCGCATGCGCGATGCTTTGGGCGTCACCCGCACATTAAGCATTGCCCCCGCAACCGCTAATTCTGAAAGTGCGCCCTTGTTCATGTTGCTTATGCTCCTTGTGCTGGCCGCAGTATGCCCAGCGCGCCCCAAAATATCCATTCTAAATGAGGCTGGATAATTCATTGGTTTTCCCCCTATGCTCAGACAAATTGAACCAACGGGAGCAGCACAAATGACCACAGGATTTTTCTGGGATGAAAAATGTTTTTGGCACACAGGCGGCAACTACGCCTCGCGTCTGCCAACCGGTGGATTGGTACAACCGATGGTGGCCGGTGGCTTGCCCGAAACCTCGGAAAGCAAGCGACGGTTAAAGAACCTGATGGATGTAACAGGGTTGATCACAACACTGGACGCCCGCAGCGCGCCGCCCGCAACGGCCAGCGATTTGGCGCGGGTGCATCGGCAGGGCTATTTGAACCGGTTCAAGGAAATGTCCGAAAATGGCGGTGGCGAGATCGGCTTGCGCGCGCCTTTTGCCCAAGACGGCTATGACATCGCGGCCCTGTCGGCGGGCCTGGCCAAAGGGGCGTTGCAAGCCGTATTAACAGGCAACTGCACCAACGCCTATGCCCTGTCACGCCCCCCAGGTCACCACTGCTTACCGGACTTCCCGAACGGGTTCTGCCTGATGGCCAATATCGCAATCGCGATTGAATCGGCATTGGCAGGCGGTTTATGTAAAAAAGTCGCGGTGGTGGATTGGGACGTGCACCACGGCAATGGCACCGAGGCCATATTTTATGACCGTGACGACGTGCTGACCATCAGCGTGCATCAGGATCGAAACTATCCGTTAGACACCGGTGCCATCACGGATCGCGGCCAAGGTGCGGGAGTTGGGTTCAACATGAACATCCCTTTGCCCGCCGGAGCAGGTCACACAACTTATTTGGAAGTGATGGACAAGCTGGTCACCCCCGCGCTGACCGCCTTCAACCCCGACGTGATCATCATTGCCTGCGGCTATGATCCGGCCATTGATGACCCCCTTGGCCGGATGCTCTGCACTGCGGACACCTTTCGCCAAATGACGGCGCAAATGATGGTGGCTGCGGCCGACCTTTGCGGTGGCAAATTGCTCATGGTACACGAGGGCGGCTATTCGGAATCCTATGTGCCGTTTTGCGGCCACGCGGTGATCGAGCAACTCTCGGGCAGTGAAATCACCGCGCCAGACCCCCATGCCGAAAGCTATGTAATCCGCCAACCCTCGAAACGCGTGACAGCGTTCTTTAGTCAGATCATCGACGAAATGCGGGCGGAATTTCTGTGAGCGACACCAAGCTGATCCTGTTCAACAAGCCATTTGATGTGCTATCCCAGTTCACCGATTCCAGCAGCACAGGCAGCACGCGCAAAACCCTGTCAGAATTTATCGACGTACCCAAAGTCTATGCTGCAGGTCGCTTGGATAAAGACAGCGAAGGCCTATTGGTGCTGACGGATAACGGCAAGCTACAGGCCAAAATCAGCAACCCGAAACACAAGATGCCTAAAACCTATTGGGTTCAGGTCGAGGGCATTCCCAGCCGTGCCGCCTTGCAATCCCTGCGCGACGGGGTGCTGCTCAAAGACGGTATGACCCGTCCTGCAAAGGTGCAGGCGATACCCGAACCTGACACCCTTTGGCCCCGCACCCCACCTGTGCGGTTTCGAAAAACCGTGCCTGACTCTTGGTTGGAAATCACCATCACCGAGGGGCGCAATCGCCAAGTGCGCCGTATGACCGCCGCCATTGGCCACCCCACTTTGCGCCTGATCCGCTATCGGATTGGGGATTGGACGATTGATGGCATCGACAATGGAAACTGGCGCTTAGCCTGATACCTATGCCCCCTTGCAAGACTCAAGCGAACCCCCTAAATACACCCTTGAGAGGTTGGCGCGGGCGAGCGCCTCGCCAACCCGGCCAGGCCCGGAAGGGAGCAACCGTAACGAGATCCGTTTGGGTCGTGTTCAGCCTCTCACCCAACCACACTGACCTTGGAGGAATCTTATGATTGTCGCATGCTTTCCTCAGGCAGAGGGCTAATCGGGGTTATTCCCCGCCTGTCTGCTTGAACCATCCGCATCCCACAGCCTGCGTTTTCGCGGCGTGACGATGAATGCAGTTCCCTGACAGGAAAATTTCAATGACATACACACTATCCGACCTTGGCTGGTCGTCCCACTTCATGATGCAGCTCTCAATCAAGCAACTGGAAGCCCTCACCCCTGCCCGCATCATATCGGTGCATAAAAACGGCTTTAGCGCGCTGTGCGAAACAGGGCCAATCCGGCTGATGGCCAAACCCGACGACACCCAAAACATCACCGTGGGGGACTGGGTTTTGGTCGATGAAATTGGCTTGATCCACCAGCGCCTCGACCGCCTCACCACCCTGTCCCGCCGCGCCGCGGGTGACGACGTCCGCGAACAAATGATCGCTGCCAATGTGGATGTGCTGTTCATTGTCACCTCTTGCAACAGCGATTTCAATCTGGCGCGGCTTGAACGCTATCTGGTGCTGGCCAGCGCTGCAGGATGCCAGCCCGTCTGTGTCCTGACCAAACCCGACCTTTGCGATTCACCTGAAAAATACGCCCAACAGGCTCAAACGCTGGGCGCGGACCTGCCGGTCTTAACAGTTGATGCTCGTGATCCGGCTCAGGCCGCCCTGCTGGCCGACTGGTGGCGCAAGGGGCAAACGGCGGCGCTATTAGGGTCGTCCGGTGTGGGGAAATCCACCCTAACGGCCACTTTGACGGGGCAAGATATAACCACGCAAGGCATCCGCGATGATGATGCCAAAGGCCGCCACACCACCACTGCGCGCCATCTCTATCAGGCACAACACGGCGGCTGGTTGCTCGACACGCCCGGCATGCGCGCGCTACGGCTCACGGACGTGTCCGAAGGCATCGGTGAGGTCTTTAGTGACCTTGCTGATCTTGCCGAACAATGCCGGTTTCGCGACTGCAGCCACGTCGCAGAACCCGGCTGCGCCATTCAGGCAGAAATCATAGCGGGAAGGATAGACTCTACCCGCCTGAAACGCTGGCAAAAACTGCTGCACGAAGACGTGCGCAACAGCGAAACCTTGGCCCAATCGCGCAGCCGCAACAAGGCAACCACGCTTTACCACAAACGGGTCATGGACGACGCGAAGGGGCGTAAAAAGCGTTAGTTTTCAACGATCAGGTTGGGCCAGATCACCGCATTTTGCGGATCGAAAGCACCAATATGGCCAATATCCTTAAGGCCGAAATCTTCGGGGCGCACCGTCAATTGCCGCTTGTGCGCCTCGGGGTAATTCAACATCCCGCGCCAAACCGCAGCGGGCGGCACCATAGCGTCACCCTTGATTGCGACCACCTTCATGTCGCCAGTAAACGCCCGCCAGTCCGGCACGGGCAAACCATGCCCGACGTCACCCAGGAAAAACCCGCGAGTTGTACACCAACGCCGCCATTGCCAGTAAACACCCGCCGGTAGATCTGGCCCCATACGCAGAACCTTGGCAGGCAGATAGCCCAGCAACCATGTCGCCAAAGCGCCCGGCCCATGCCAAAACGCCGCCGCCACGCCACGATAAGGCCATGGATGATCGTTCAGATGCACAGGAGCGCTGGCAATGGTGATCAACCGATTGATCCGGCTTGCCCCTTCTTGGAACGGCACCATCAACCCGCCGAGCGAATGGCCAATGACCCAGAGTGGTGCCTTGGGGAATCGAGCCTCGATATAGCGTTGTGCAGCCGATTGATCCTGAATACCCCACTCGGTCATCGTCGCCTTGGAGCCTTTCAACGGCCCCTGCGCTGACGCGCCAAAATCGCGGTAGTCATAAGTGAGGCATGCATAACCCTGCACGGCCAACCATGCCGCAAAATGGCGGTAGTAACGGTGCCGCACCCCTGTTGCGCCATGCAACACAATCGCCGCAATAGGCGCACCAGCGGGACGATGCAACGTGCCTGAAAGATGCGCACGATCAGCCCGAAACGCAACGTCTTCAATCCCAGATTCCTGCGGTAGGATATCCGAATTATGTATCATAATGCAGCCTTTCATCAGTGGACCATTCGGTCTATTAACACGACTGGACCAATTGGTCTAGCCCCGATATACTGCCCCCATGACGCCCCGAACCGCCCCCTCCACAGCGCCCACCCGTGCGCGCCTAATCGCCAGTGCGGCCCGCCTGTTTCGCGAAAACGGCTATCACGGCACCGGCCTTGCCCAAGTTTTAAATGACAGCCATGCCCCCAAAGGCTCGCTCTATCATCACTTTCCCGACGGCAAATCCGATCTGGCAATGGCAGCCGCCAGTTGGGTATCCCACGGCATGATCGGCATCATTGATGACGCTTTTGGTGACGCAACTAGCTTTGCCGGCGGGGCCACAACCTTTTGTTACAAACTGGCCAAACTGTTTGAAACCGCGGATCATTGGCAGGCCTGTCCAATTTCCGCGATGTTGTTTGACGGTCCTGACAACGACGATTTTCGCAACCACGCCGACCAAATCCTGTCCAGTTGGAGCGCCCAAACCGCCAAACATGGTCGCCGATTGGGAATGGATCCTGCCAAGGCCGATGCCGCCTCCGAGCTGTTGTTGTTGACCATTCAGGGCGCATGGACCCTTGCACGGGCCCGCAAATCTGCCGACGTGATCAGACGCATTCCAATTCATCTATATGAATGATATGCTGCACGAGCTTTAGCCAAAGGATATGCCCGTGAAACATCTGTTCGTCATCATTGCCCTATTTGCTGTCCCCGCAAACGCCAACACATTGAATGTGATCACAGTCGTGGAAAACGTCTATGCGATTGTCGGCCCGCTGGCGCAACGCAGCCCCGAAAATCTGGGTAACAATGCCACTTTTGGCCTGGTCGTAACCGATGCAGGTGCGATCCTGATGGACGCCGGCGGCAGCTACAAGGGAGCCGCAGCCCTGCATGAGGTGATCAAAGGTATCACCGATCAACCCGTGACATATGTGATCAACACAGGTGGCCAAGATCACCGCTGGATCGGCAATGGGTATTGGCAAGCCCAAGGCGCCCAGGTGATCGCCTCGGAGGCCGCTGTCACAGACCACCATGACCGCGAATCCATGCAGTTGACCGGCCTTACGGCTCTGATCGGTGCCGACATGCTCACGGGCACCGAGCCCGCCTACGCAGACATTACCTTCACCACAGATTACACCCTAACCTTAGGTGATGTGACACTGGAATTGCACCACGATGGGGCCGCCCACACGCCGGGCGACAGCACGGTTTGGCTAGCAGATCGCTCTGTCTTGTTCACCGGCGACATCGTCTACATGGAGCGGATTTTGGGCATCGGCAGCCAATCCAACGCGCTGGAATGGGTCGCTAGCTTTGAAACACTGGCGGCACTGGCACCAACCCACATCGTCCCCGGCCACGGCACCCCAACTGATCTGGCAGGGGCGACCCGCGACAGTTATGACTACCTCGTCAACCTACGCAGCCAGATGGCGGAATATATTGACAACGGCGGCGACATCATTGGCTCGGTCAAGGTTGATCAATCCGCGTTTTCCTACCTTGAAAACTTTGACCAATTGGCAGGCCGCAACGCCCAAGAGGTGTTCAGCCAGATGGAATGGGAATAGCCCGCCCACCGGCAATTCAGCACAATTGAGAATTCTCCCGCTTGTCGCGGCAAAATTTCCATAGTTAAGTATGGCGCCCTAAAAGGATGCACCCGCCATGCGATATGCTGCCCCCCACCTCTGTTTCACAAGCGACCCAAATGCTGGTCGACGAACCCGGTGCAGCCAAAGTTCTGGCAGGCGGGAGCGATATTCTCGTCCAGCTAAAAGCCGGATTGGCTGAACCAGACCTACTGGTCGATATCAAACATATCGACGGCATCCACGACATCACCCCCGAAGATGGCGGCTATCGGATTGGTGCGGCTGTATCAGGGGCAACACTTGGCGAACATGAGGGCGTCAAAGCCCTGTGACCTGGCGTGGTGGAAGCATTGGAACTAATCGGGTCCTCACAAGTACAAGGCCGTGCCACGATGGCAGGCAACCTGTGTAACGCCTCTCCCGCCGCCGACCCTGTACCTGCAATGATCGCTGCAAACGCGGTGGCACGGGTCAACGGCCCAAGCGGTGAACGCGACTGTCCAGTGCAAGATATTCCTGTCGCCCCGGGTCACAATTCGCTTGCCAAAGGCGAGTTCATCACTTCGATCCTATTGCCCGCCTGCCCCGTCAACGCCTCGGACGCCTATCAGCGCTTTATTCCGCACACCGAGATGGACATCGCGGTGGTTTCGGCCGGTGTCTCGCTGGCGTTGGACAAGGACCGTATCTGCACCGAGGCCCAAGTGGCCATCGGCGCTGTAGTCGCCACCGCATTAAAGGTGGATGATGCGGCCGCCTGCCTAATCGGCACCAAACTAGATATGGATCCACTAGATGTGCGCCGGAAAAACGCCGCCCGCAAAGGCACCAAAGCGCAGCCGAGGAATTGGGCACCCCTTATGACCACGTGCACGCCATCATCGCCGATACCAGTTCGCTGGGTTACAACGATATCACCGATGGCAGCCGCGTAACCTTTGCTATCGGTCTGGCCACCATCAAAGCGGCGCGGGACGCCATCCAAAAGATGTGCAAACGGGTTGTCAAACTTTGGGACATAGACGAGGACGCGATAATCTGGAAGGACGGGCTCGCAAAACCTGCCAACCCAAATGCAGGCGATTTTGAGCCCATGTCGATTGCCGTAATCGCCGCGATGGCCAACAGCACCGGCGGACCGATTGCAGGCCACCATGAAGTCAATGCCGATGGCGCTGGCGTCAGCTTTGGTGTGCATCTGGTTGATTTGGACGTTGACCCGGAAACCGGCTTCACCACCATTCTGCTCCACACCGTGTTTCAAGACGCAGACAAAGCCGTGAACCCCGACTATGTCGAGGGGCAAATGCAAGGCGGGGCCGTGCAGGGCATCGGTTGGGCCTTGAACGAGGAGTATATTTACGGCGACGATGGCTGGCTGCAAAATCCAGACTCCTTGGATTACCGCATTCCGGTGGCCTCTGATTTGCCGCCCATCGAAGCCGTGATTTTGGAAATCCCCAACCCCGGTCACCCTTACGGTGTGCGCGGCGTTGGCGAGATGCCAATAGTACCGCCCTTGTGGTGTTTTCAAAGGATGCGCCACCCGAGGCCGGAACCGAGCTGCCCGCGATGTGATTCATCACGCCTTCGTCCTGCCAGCGTTTGCTATAGGTCTCGCCCCCATCCGCAATCGCCTGATGGGCGGCGCGAAAACCGCGCACACGGATGCCGCCCAGCGGGCAATGTCCAGTTTCGACCAGAGCATCGCGCAGCGCAGCTGCCAACCGATCCAGATTCGCCAGGGTTTCCAAACCTTGAGAGTATTCAAATCCGCCGCTGTGCCTTGCGTGGCGTTGGTTTTTTCGAACTCCTCGCCGGTTTCCGCGAGGCCCAGATCATAACCCCCTCCAGCCCCAATCGCGCCGCCTGCAACACTGCCGCCACCGCGCGCTTTAATGCGCCACGCGGGCACAACCCCAAAGGCGCGCCCTCATGGTCGTATAAATCGCCTAACACAATCTTTATACCTTGATCCCAACTGTCGCGGATATCGTCTCTCGACCAGCGCAATCCCATATCCGGCAAACCCTCCAACATCATCCCACCCGGCGCGGGCAGCAGGTCTTTGTCGTAATGCACCTCAAAGATCGAACTGCAGAGCCACGTGCCAGAATCATCAATTTTGGATGCTGGCAAATATTTGCCGCACATAATGCTCAGATGGTCGCAAAACATGGCTCGCAAACGGTCACTCATAGCCCTTACCTTGCCTGTAAAAGGGTAACCCGAACGGGCAGTGATTTGATCCCGCCAACAAAGTTTGAGCGCAGGAACTTATGCGGCCCAGCGGGTTCTATCGACTTCACCCGTTTGGCGAATCCCTCAAACAGCGCCTGCACTTCAAGCCGTGCAATATGCATGCCCAGACCCAAATGCGGGCCGCCTTTGACACATGACAAATATGGTAAGATGGCCGCGCAAGGTCGACCCGCATTGGGTCTTGCATCACGGTCTCCTGAAAGGTGCGCCGCGCCAGATACTCTTCGTAGGTTTGATCTGCCATCCGGATGCCCTGCGCCGAGGAAACCAAATCATGCTGACGGTTCAGCATCAAAATGTCGGCCTGGCGCGTGATCAACCAAATCCCTTTGCCGTGAAAGACGTCGTACTCCCCGACCGCGCCCAAAGTGATTTTGACGGATTTATCGTGACGGGGAGCCCAACATCCGTTTTGGGGAAGGCCCCGTGGCTGGATCAACTGGCTGACACAATCCGTCAGGCCGAAGCCGCCAAAATTCCGCTGTTCGACGCTTGCTTTGGCCACCACGCGATTGTCTTGGCGCTTGGCGGTGAAATCAGCAGCAATGCACAAGGCTGGTCATATGGCACCACTGACACCAACGTCCACACACCGCCACCCTGGATGGAGGGATTCAACGGACCGCTCACGATCCACACCGCCCATGAGGAACAGGTCAGCCAACTGCCAAATGATGCTAAAATCTACATGGGTCGGGAGGGCTGCCTCGTTGGTGGCTTTACCATCGACAACCATGTTTTCACCGCCCAGTACCACCCCGAAATAGACACTCATTTCATGGCGGCATTGATTGGCGAACTTGAGGGAGTGAAACCTGCAGACGTTATCAAGCACGCCCGCAAAGGCATGACCCAGACACCAGATAGCACCCTTATTTGCCAAATGGATCATGCAGTTTTTCGCTCAAAAACAAGGCCGCCGCCGTAGCCAATCGGATACGGCGGCGGTTATTATTTAGGCCGCGGCCACCGCGCGTTTCGCCATCACGCCGATCAAATGTGCACGGTAGTCGGCCGAGCCGTGCAAATCTGACATGAGGCCATCCTCGGACGCCGCCACACCGTCAAGCGCCGCTTCGGACCAACCTGACGCCAACGCGGCCTCCATGCCGGATTGACGGAAAACGCCGTCTTCACCCGCCCCCGTCACAGCCACGCGCACACCGCCAGCCCCGTCCGCCACAAACACCCCGACCAGCGCAAACAGTGAGGCTTGTTGGGCAAATTTGGCATAAGCCGCTTTGCTCGGCGCGGTGACTTTGACAGCGGTGATGATCTCGCCATCGTCAAGGGCCGTGCCAAACAACCCGTCAAAGAAATCATCCGCCGCGACTTCACGGGTGTTGGTGACGATGGTGGCATTCAGCGCCAGCATCGCCGCCGGATAATCCGCCGCTGGATCGTTGTTGGCAATCGAGCCGCCAATGGTGCCCATGTTGCGCACTGCCGGATCGCCAATGTGGGACGCCAATTCCGCCAGCGCCGGACAGAGCTTTTGCACATCCGCATTGCCCGCCACATCAGCATGGGTCGTCGCCGCCCCAATGGTCAACACATTGCCCGCAGCAGAAACACCCGCCATGCCGTCAATGCTGCGGATATCCACCAGATCACTGGGGTCTGCCAGATGTTGTTTCATGGTGGCCAGCAACGTCTGCCCGCCCGCCAAAATAGTTGCATCATCCCCAGCCGAAAGGGCGGCCACGGCGTCGGCAATTGATGTCGCCTTATGATATTTTACCGGATACATATCTAATCCTCCCTTACTCTGCTGCCACAGGTTTGGCGGCTTGAATTGCCCGCCAAACGGCCTGTGGGGTTGCTGGCATCGCCAGATCATTGTTGCCAATCGCATCCGTGATCGCGTTGATCACAGCGGGTGGCGAACCAATCGCACCAGCTTCGCCACAGCCCTTAACCCCAAGTGGGTTGTTCGGGCTGGGTTGATCCTCCATATGGCTGACGTCATAACTTGGAACATCCGCGGCCCGTGGCATGGTGTAATCCATGTAAGACCCTGTCAGAAGCTGGCCGTCATCGTCATAGATCACCTGCTCAAGCATCGCTTGACCGATGCCTTGGGTGACACCGCCATGGACTTGGCCATCGACAATCAACGGGTTGATGATGGTGCCAAAATCATCGGCCGCCGTGAACTTGATTATCTCGGTTTCGCCCGTATCCGGGTCCACCTCGACCTCGCAGATGAATGCGCCGGAGGGGAACGAGAAATTGACCGGATCAAAGAACGCGGTTTCTTTCAGTCCAGGTTCCATACCGTCAGGCAAATTATGCGCGATATAGGCCGCTAGACCCACCTCGTGCCACGCCATCGCCTTGTCGGTGCCCGCAACTTTGACCTCGCCGCCTTCAATGACGATGTCATCCTCAGAGGCTTCCAATGTGTGCGCTGCAATCTTTTTGACCTTGGCCTCGACCTTGTCCATCGCCTTGACCACGGCGGACATGCCGACGGGGGCCGACCGCGAGCCATAGGTGCCCATGCCGAACTGCACCTTATCGGTGTCGCCATGCACGATGTTCACGCTTTCAATCGGGATATCAAACCGGTCCGCCACGATCTGCGCGAATGTGGTCTCATGACCCTGCCCGTGACTGTGACTGCCGGTTAAAATCTCGATACTACCAACCGGATTGACCCGCACCTCGGCGGATTCCCACAGACCAACGCCCGCGCCCAATGAGCCCGCTGCCTTGGACGGTGCCAAGCCACAAGCCTCGATAAAGGTCGAGTAGCCCATGCCACGCAATTTGCCGCGGCTCGCGGCCTCGGCCTTGCGGGCTGCAAAGCCAGCAACATCTGCTGCGCTTTGCGCCATGCCCAGAATTTTCGGGAAATCACCCGCGTCATAAGCCATCAAAATCGGCGTCTGATGCGGGAAACTTTGCACGAAATTAATCCGGCGCAATTCAGCCGGATCCATACCCAATTCACGCGCCGCCGTCTCCATCATCCGCTCAACCACATAGGTCGCCTCGGGACGGCCCGCGCCGCGGTAGGCATCGACCGGAACCGTGTTGGTGTAATAGGTACGCACGTTGCAGTGAATGTTCTGAATGTCATACTGCCCAGACAGCAGCGGCGCATACAAATACGTCGGAACCGAACTGGAAAACAGCGACATATAGGCGCCCAGATTGGCGACCGTGTCGACCTTGAACCCAACGATCTTGTTGTTTTCATCAAAGCCCATTTTCGCCGTGGTGACATGGTCACGCCCATGCGCATCCGTGATAAAGGCCTCGGCACGATCCGAGGTCCATTTTACCGAACGGTTGGTCTTCATCGACGCCCACAGACAAGTGATTTCCTCGGGGTAGATGTAAATCTTGGCCCCAAATCCACCACCAACATCGGGCGCAATCACCCGCAGCTTGTTTTCGGCAGCAACATTGTAAAATGCCGACAATACCAGACGCGCAACATGCGGGTTCTGGCTGGTGGTGTAGAGCGTGTAATGCTCCTCGGCATCGTCATAGGTGGCGACAGCTGAACGTGGCTCCATCGGGTTTGGCGACAGCCGGTTGTTTGTTATATCAATCGACGTAACATGCGCCGCGCCAGCAAGACCCGCATCGGTTGCGGCCTCGTCCCCCAACTCCCAATCAAAAATCTGGTTGCCCGGTGCATTTTCGTGAATTTGCACAGCCCCGTCGGTCATCGCATTCATCACATGTGCAATGACGGGCAGGGCTTCATAATCAACCTCGACCGCCTCGGCAGCAATCCGTGCCAACCCTTGCGTTTCAGCAATAACAACGGCAACCGCATCGCCGACATAGCGCACTTTTTCAGTGGCCAAAGCCGACCACGCGCCCATGTTCATCGGGCTGCCATCCTTGGAATTCACGGCCCAGCCGCAAATGATGTTGCCGATGCCGTCGCCAGTCAGTTGATGGCCGTCCAACACCTCAATCACCCCGTCCATGGCAAGGGCGGCACTTGCGTCAATGCCCTTCACCTTGGCATGGGCATGCGGGCTGCGCACAAAAGCTGCATAAGCCTGATTGTCTTTGCGAATATCGTCGGTGTATTTGCCTTTGCCGGTCGTAAAACGCTTGTCCTCTTTGCGTTTTACCGGGACTCCAATTCCTGAACTCATCTTCAATCTCCCTCGTTGTGGCCGCGTGATCCGAACAGCCCAAATTCATGGGCTCGGTTCACAGCGCGCCAATCACATTTTCGCAGCGGCGTCCTCGATGGACTTCACAATGTTATGGTAACCCGTGCAGCGGCAAATATTGCCCTCCAGCTCGGCCCGAATGGCGTCAGAGGTCAGGTCCTTGCCCGCCGCCTTGTACCGCTCGACCATGTCGATACTGGTCATAATCATCCCCGGCGTGCAGAACCCGCATTGCAGGCCGTGATTATCGTTGAACGCTTGCTGCATCGGGTGCAGTTCCCCATTGGAAACCCCCTCGATGGTCTTAACATCCGCCCCGTCCAATGACGCGGCCAAGGTCGAGCAACTCTTCACAGGTTTGCCGTTGATATGCACAACACATGCGCCACATTGGCTGGTGTCGCAGCCGACATGGGTGCCGGTCAGGCGCAGGTTTTCGCGCAAAAACTCTGACAAAAGCGTCTGATCGGGGACATCCCCGCTGACCGCCTTGCCATTCACTGTCATATTTATCGTTGTCATATGGTCCTCCCTGACCGACGCGCCGTGCAGCCCGCCCATTTCTTATTGACCCGTCGGCTCTTCCTCCTCGGAGTCGTCATTGCTTAGATAATCGTGGAAATTGTCAAAAAACTTGTTGGCCAGTTTCTTGGCCGTTGAATCGATCAGCCGACTGCCCAATTGCGCGATCTTGCCACCCACATTGGCATGGGCAGTAAAACTTAAAATGGTGCCTTCACCATCCTCAACCAGCACAACGTCGGCATGCCCCTTGGCAAATCCGGCAATGCCGCCCGATCCTTCGCCCTGAATGGTGTAGCTGGCTGGTGCCTCGATGTTGATCAACTCAACTTCGCCATTGAATTTCGCCTTCACAGGTCCGATTTTCAAAACAACTTTGGCGTTCATTTCTGTGTCAGATGTTTTCTCTAACTCTTGGCATCCCGGTATGCATGCCTTCAACACTTCGGCGTCGTTCAACGCCGTCCAAACCACGTCACGCGGGGCCGTAATTTGATATTCACCTGTCATATCCATATTTATACCAATCTTTCAATGCCTAAGGTGCCCATCATACCGCTGCTACGATTCGAAGCAAGGGGCTTAGATTTCTCAGCTTTTCCTTACAACAAGTGCATCAACCGCTCTTTCTCACCCGCACCACTAAGGGTTTGGCCCAGTTCCGCCAACGAATTCAGCGAGTGGCAGCCATAGAAGCTATCGACATTGGGTAGGATGGCGCGAATACCCTGCGCTTTGGGGCTAAATTCGTCCCAGCGTAGCAACGGATTCAGCCAAATCAACCTATGACACGACAGCGACAGCCGCTCGGCTTCGCGCTCCAGTTGCTGCGTATCCCCACGCTCCAACCCGTCCGTGATCAACAACACCACCGCGCCTTGCCCCAGCACCCGGCGCGACCAGTCTCGGTTAAACCGATGCAGCGCCGCGCCAATCCGCGTGCCGCCCTGCCAGTCCGGCGCGTCCTGCCCTGCGGCCGCCAGCGCGTCGTCAACATCCTTAAGATGCAACGCACGCGTGACATTGCTAAGTTGTGTGCCAAAGGTGAAGCCATGTACCTTGCCCCAATCAGGGTTCGGCGCCCAAATCAGCGCATGCAGGAAATGCAGCATCATCCGTGAGTAAACCGTCATCGACCCCGAAATATCGCAGAGCGTCACAAGGTTGGGCGGCCGCACCCGTGGCCTTTTCAACAACATCCGGTCGATTTCGCCGCCTTTGCGCAAGGACCGTCGCATCATGCCACGAATGTCAGGTTTGTTGCCGTGACTTGCCCCCACATAGCGGCGCGTCTTCAGCGGCGTCAGCGGCAGTCGCAATGACTGGATCGCCGCAACAGCCTGAACCATCTCTGCTGCCGACATCTGCTCAAAATCCATCGTGTTCAGCACCTCGGCATCCGACCCCGTGAACTGCGCATCCAGCTCGACCTCTTCGCGCTCCGGTGCTTGCCCCTCGCGCTCTTGGTCATCCATCAGGGCCTCGGCAGCGCGGCGCTCGGCGGCCTTTGGGTCTTGGTCTTCTTCAGCCCCCATCGCCTGCACCAGCGGCAACATCATCTTCAGCATCCGCTCCAGATATTCCGGATCGCGCCAAAAGAAATTGAACACCTGATGGTAGGTTTCCAAATGCTCTGGCCTTGTGATCAAAGTGGTCCGCAGCGCGTGGTAAAAATCACCCCGCTTGGTGAACCCTGCCCGCTCCACCGCTTCAATCGCGTTTTGCACCTGCGAGGTGCCAACTGTCACGCCGGCCTTGCGCAACGCCCGCCCGAAATGCACAATATTCTCGACCAGCCGTCCGTCCGTTTTCGGTAGAACGTCCCCCACGATCAGGCCATCCGCGCGATATCAGCCCGCGCATCATCCAATATCCGCGTCGCTTCGGAGCCAGCGATTTTGGCAATATCGTCTTGATATTTCAACACTGCACCCAGGGTGTCTGACACCATTTCCGGCGACAGCGACACCGCGTCCAGCGCGATCAAACAGCGCGCCCAATCCACGGATTCGGCCACACCAGGATTCTTGAACAAATCTTGCCCGCGCAACCGCTGCACAAAGGCGACAATTTCCGCCGACAAAGTCGCAGTACATTCCGGCACCCGTTGGCGCAAAATCTCGACCTCGCGTTCATGGTCCGGATAGTCCACCCAGTGATACAAACACCGCCGCTTTAGCGCATCATGCACTTCGCGGGTGCGGTTCGAGGTCAGAATCACAATCGGCGGCTCTGGCGCACGCACGGTGCCCAATTCAGGGATCGTGACCTGAAAATCCGACAAGGCTTCCAGCAAAAACGCCTCAAACGGCTCGTCGGTACGATCCACCTCGTCAATCAACAACACAGGCGGACCTTCGGGATAGCTCTCCATCGCCTCAAGTAGCGGTCGACGTATCAAATAATCCTCGGAAAACAGCTCATCCTTCAATGCGTTACGATCCGCAGCCCCTGATGCTTCGGCGGTGCGAATGGCGATCATCTGGGCGGCAAAGTTCCACTCATAAATCGCCGACGCCGCATCCAAGCCCTCATAGCATTGCAACCGGATCAATTTGCGCCCAAGCGCCGCCGCGATGGCCTTGGCAATCTCGGTCTTGCCAACCCCAGCCTCTCCTTCAAGGAACAGCGGTTTGCCAAGGCTCAGCGCCAAAAACGCCACGGTCCCCAACCCGCGATTGCAAATGTAATTCTGCGTGGCAAGCAGGTCGATCGTATCGTCGATATTGGCAGGTGGCTGGATCATATCGTCACTTGTACCCTGTATGAGATGCGTTCAGTTTCACGGTGAAGGTGCCGTTCCAACCTGATCTGGTCAAGCCCCCTTGCCGATCCCACTCATCCGCCTATGATCAAATCTCCGATTTCATTTTCGACTGGCCCACTTGATGAACACACCAAATCCCGATCCGATCCACGCCCTGCGTATGGCGCCCGAAGATGGCGTTTTGGCCGTGATCATTGGCATTGACGGCCCATCGTATCGTCCGCTCGGCGCAACAATGGCGATACTGGCTGGCGGCCAAAGGGTCGGGACTCTTTCTTCGGGCTGTATTGAATCCGATATCGAGCATCACGCCAAAACCGCGCTGAAAAACGGTGAGCCAATGCGTGTGCTTTACGGCCGTGGCTCCAAATTCGCCGATTTGGCCTTGCCTTGCGGCGGCAGCCTCGAAATCCTGTTGATCCCGCGGCCCTGCAAACAAGCCCTCGAAGCCCTTGACGATAATCGCAGCGCGCGCCGACCCTGCACCCTGAACATCACCCCCGACACCGGTGCAATGCAGGTCACTGATAACGGCGAAACCGGCCCAAACGGAGACCACTTCAACGTCCGGTTTGAACCCGATATCTTTTTCTACGTGTTCGGCAAAGGTCCCGAAGCCTGCACCTTCGCCGCCCTTGTCCAATCGGCTGGCTACCCCAACCTTCTGCTATCGCCGGACGACGAAACCCTGGACTTCGCCGCTTCCCACGGCAGCAAGACCCAACACCTGAAACAGGCCGCCTACCCCACCGACATAGCCCCCGATCAATGGTCCGCCATCCTGCTGTTCTTTCACGACCACGAATGGGAGCCGCCAATCCTATCCGCCGCCCTAAAATCACCAGCGTTTTACATTGGCGCACAGGGCAGCCAGCGCGCCCGCGACGCCCGCCATGACGAGATCTCGGCCTTGGGCGCGGACGCCAATGACGTCGCTCGCCTAAAGGGGCCGATCGGTCTGATCCCGTCTGCCCGCGATGCACGAACCCTATCGGTCAGCGTGCTTGCTGAAGTGTTGCAATCCGCACAACAACCTTGACCAATTGGTAAAACTTGCACTACCCCCCTATATTATGAGACCGTGACCCCTCACAGACGGCCCAAATGGCGCACCAAGGGAGCCAGAACGTTGCAGACAAAATCAGACCCCACATTGAGCTCCACCACCACCGCAGGCCTGCCCCAAGTGCATGAACCACGCAACACTGGCATGGATTTGGACATGGATTGGGTGATGGGCGCACAGGCCAACACCTCGGCCATCGAACGCCGCGCCAAAACCTTGCCCGGTCGCCGGTCCGTGAAAAAGGAATTTCAAGCCGCGTGGATGCTCAAGGCGATCACCATGATTGACCTGACAACCCTGTCTGGCGACGACACCGTAGGGCGCGTACGTCGCCTGTGTGCCAAAGCCCGCCAACCCGTGCGCGCTGACATTCTGGGCGCATTGGGCATGCCAAACATCACCACAGGTGCAATCTGTGTCTACCACGACATGGTTGCCACAGCCGTTGACGCGCTGGCCGGTTCGGGCGTGCCTGTCGCCGCGGTTTCCACGGGGTTTCCAGCTGGCCTGTCACCGTTCCACCTGCGGGTTGCCGAAATCGGTGAGAGCGTCAAAGCCGGTGCCGCCGAGATCGACATCGTAATTTCCCGCCGCCACGCGCTAACCGGAAACTGGCAGGCGCTGTACGACGAAATGAAAGAGTTTCGCGCCGCCTGTGGCGATGCCCACGTCAAAGCGATCTTGGCCACCGGCGAACTTGGCTCGCTAAGAAACGTCGCGCGCGCTTCGCTCGTTTGTATGATGGCAGGGGCAGATTTCATCAAAACCTCGACAGGTAAGGAATCTGTGAATGCCACCCTGCCTGTCTCGCTGGTGATGATCCGCGCCATCCGCGACTACCACATGCGCACAGGGTTTCGCGTCGGCTATAAACCGGCGGGCGGCATCTCCAAGGCCAAGGACGCCGTAACCTACCTGTCCCTGATCAAAGACGAGTTGGGCGATCGCTGGCTGTCCCCCGACATGTTCCGCTTTGGCGCGTCCTCCTTGCTGGGCGATTTAGAACGCCAGCTGGAACACCATGTGACCGGCAATTACTCTGCCTCTTACCGCCACGCGATTGGATAAGACCATGACAGTAAAAGATATTTTTGACACTATGGACTATGGCCCCGCCCCCGAAAATGCCGGCGAAGCATTGGCATGGATTGTCAAACATAACGGCAAAATGGGACAATTCATTTCAGGCGAATTTACCGATCACCACGACGGATTTGCCAGCAGAAATCCTGCCACTGGCAACGTGTTGGCCATGGTCACACAGGCCAGCGTAGATGATGTGAACACCGCCGTTGCCGCCGCCACCAAGGCCCAGAAAAAATGGGCCAAAACATCAGGGCATGAGCGCGCCAAAGTGCTTTATGCCATCGCCCGTTTGATCCAGAAACACAGCCGCCTGTTTGCGGTGCTTGAAACGCTGGACAACGGCAAACCGATCCGCGAAAGCCGCGACATCGACATCCCGCAAGTGCAGCGGTATTTCTATTATCACGCCGGCATGGCCCAACTGATGGAATCCGAGTTGCCAGATGCCGAACCGCTGGGCGTTTGCGGTCAGATCATCCCTTGGAACTTCCCGCTGTTGATGCTGTCCTGGAAAATCGCCCCTGCCATTGCGATGGGCAATGCTTGCGTTTTGAAACCGGCTGAATTCACCTCGCTCACGGCCCTTTTGTTCGCCGAAATCTGTGTTGAGGCGGGCCTGCCAAAGGGTGTCGTCAACATCGTCACTGGCAATGGAGCGGTGGGGGAAATGATCGTCAATCACCCCGATATTGCCAAAATTGCCTTTACAGGTTCGACCGCCGTTGGTCGCCGTATCCGCGAGGCCACGGCTGGCGCGGGCAAAGCATTGACACTCGAGTTGGGCGGTAAATCCCCCTACATCGTGTTTGACGACGCTGACATCGACAGTGCGGTCGAGGGGCTGGTGGACGCAATTTGGTTCAACCAAGGCCAAGTCTGCTGTGCCGGGTCGCGCCTGCTGATCCAAGAGGGCATCGCCGACAATTTCTACGCGAAATTGCGCCTGCGCATGGACGGCCTCATCATGGGTGATCCGCTGGACAAATGCATCGACATCGGCGCGTTAATCGACCCCAGCCAACATGCCATGGTCACTGAAATGGTCGCCAAAGGTGGACCCGAGGGTGAAGTTTATCACGCCAATTGTACCCTACCAGATCAAGGCTACTACTACCCGCCAACCTTGATCACCGGCCTGCAATCATCCAGCATGTTGATGCAGGAAGAAATCTTTGGCCCCGTGCTGGTTGCGACCACATTTCGCACCCCCGCCGAGGCCGTGCAACTGGCCAACAACACCCGATACGGACTGGCCGCAAGTGTTTGGAGCGAGAACATTAATCTAGCGCTAGACATCGCGCCAAAACTGGCTGCAGGCGTGGTTTGGGTCAACGCCGCCAACCTGTTTGACGCGGCGGCCGGGTTTGGCGGCGTACGCGAAAGCGGTTTTGGCCGCGAAGGCGGTTGGGAAGGGCTATCAGCCTATACCAAGCCCAAATCAGACAACAAATCACTTAAGCCGCCAGCAGCAGTTGAGGCCCGCTCGGACGCCAACGCCCAAGGACTGGACCGCACCGCCAAGATGTATGTCGGCGGCAAACAGACCCGCCCTGACAGCGGCTATTCCACCGCGATCTGGTCCCCCAAAGGCAAGTTGTTAGGCCATGTCGGGGACGGGTCGCGCAAAGACGTGCGCAACGCAGTCGAGGCCGCCCATGCCGCCAAATCTTGGGGCAAATCCACTGGGCATTTGCGCGCGCAAATCCTGTACTACATCGCTGAAAACTTGTCAGCCCGCGCCGACGAATTCACCCAACGCCTGAGTGATCTTAGTGGCACATCAGGCGGGCGCAAAGAGGTCGACGCCTCCATTTCACGCCTATTCACTTATGGCGCTTGGGCTGACAAATATGACGGCCAGGCCCATGGCGTTCCGATCCGCGGCATTGCTTTGGCAATGAAAGAACCTGTTGGCGTGATCGGCGCGCTCTGCCCTGACGAGGCCCCTCTACTGGGCTTGATTTCAGTGATGGCACCGGCAATTACGATGGGCAACACCTGCGTTTTGGCCGCCAGCCAACCCGCTCCTTTGGCCGCAACGGATTTCTACCAAGTGCTGGATACCTCGGACGTACCAGCCGGGGTGGTCAACATCCTAACGGGCGCCCACGCAGATCTTGCCAAACCCCTAGCGGGCCATATGGATGTCGATGCGATGTGGTCGTTTTCCTCGACTGATTTATCCGGCGAAATCGAGCGCGCTTCGGCCAGCAACCTGAAACGCACTTGGGTCAACAATGGGCGGTCGCGTAACTGGTTCAACGCGGGTGAGGGTCGCGAATTTCTGATGCACGCCACAGAAGTGAAAAACATCTGGGTGCCATATGGCGAATAGGGCGGAGAAATGATCACTCGCACCCATCAAAAAGACGATGCGCACTCTACCGCGATCTATTCGGACTGCGAAAAGTACCGCTATTCGCTGACCCGCGTGTGGGAACCCGAGGGGCGCAAAGCCTTCTTTGTGATGCTGAACCCCTCGACCGC
>DEIK01000088.1:0-7028 GCA_002352425.1 Rhodobacteraceae bacterium UBA2776 | reverse complement strand
ATGCGCGCCGCCGCCGAGCCGATTGGTTCCGAAAATGATGCAACAATTTCAGAAGGTTGTGATTGGGCCGATCAGATCATCTGTGCCTGGGGCACCCACGGCGAGCACCGCAATCGTGGCCCCCAAGTCGAGACTTTGATGCGCGCCGCCAACCTGCCGCTGTACCATCTGGGGTTAAGCAAAGCAGGCCACCCCAAACATCCGCTTTATATCGCCTATGCAGTGCAGCCAAAATTGTGGTAAGCGGATGATATGAGCAAAGAGCCAGCCGAAAAACCGACAGATACCATGCCCGATCTGCACGCTGACCTACAGGCGTTGAAAGACGAGATGCGCCTCTTAAACACCCACCGTTTCGTGCGCATTCATAATTCATTGTGGCGGTTGATCAGCTTTCAATTCATCCGTGGGCTGGCCTTTGGTCTGGGTTCGGTGATCGGTGCGACCATCCTTGTGTCTGTGCTGGTCTATTCACTGCGCACCATTGATTTCATTCCGATCATCGGCGAATGGGCCAAACAGATCGTTGATATGATCACGGTGAAATAGCACCAAAGTCCTCATAGAGAGGTATCGATTTTCATTACCCCATTCAAATGCTTATGAAAATACTTGCCAACAAAATTCAAGAAAGGTATTACCTGTATAGGTTGAATTTCAGAGGGTATTTTAATGAAATCAATAGTATCGCGAATCTTCATGATTGCGGGGATCACGCTTTTGGGAACGAACTTTGCACCAACGGCCATAAATGCACAAACCGCCTACGGTAGCTGTCCACAACGAGCGCAGTATTACCAACAACGATATGAGTCTTCATTGCAGTCGAGCGATTTAGTTTGTTTTCAAGCCGCATTGGAGCGCGAGATGTCGAACAGTGCTTCTTTTTCCTGCCCTCGAACCTCCCAAGAATATCAAACGGCCTATGAAAAAAATCTGATGTCAAATGATCTAGTTTGTTTTCAAAAAGCTTTAGAGAGAGAACTGCGATAATCAATTGGAAGATGTTTATGTCTCGGAAAACTGTTCTAGTAACAATTGCAGCGGTCCTGTTGGGCGCTTTGGTTTTTTCATATTTTCGTCTAACTATTTTTATTATTCAGCCTATAGGTGCAATCCCCGAAGGCAGGACCATAATTGCTTCTAGAACACATTTCTCAGAATTTATTGATAGCGCAGATGCGATATGCGAACGAAAAAATAGCGGTGTTAGCTTGATGTGCCGCATCAGCATGATAACAACTTTTCTCGACGCAACCACGATATATGCCCGCTTGCCGTATAGTGAATGGCTGTACTCTATTTCTACTGATGGAAAATCATACTCACGATAGGAAGTAACTAATATGGGAATTCTCATAATCGCAGTACTGATTGGACTCATTCCAGCGGCTATCGCACAAGGGAAAGGCAAATCATTTGCATTATGGTGGCTATATGGGGCCGCAATTTTCATAGTGGCGCTTCCTCATTCTTTATTGATCAAGGCCGACACTCAATCGATTGAGAGACAAGCACTTTCATCTGGTATGAAGAAATGTCCAAGCTGCGCTGAGCTTATTAAGTCCGAGGCGCATGTTTGCCGTTATTGCGGAAGAGAAGTTTAGCAACCCAACCAATGTGGTCACAGTATCCTTTGGGTTGCCATATTTATAAGTGGGTTATTGCACATGACATTCCACGCCTCATAAACCCCTTTCCTTTTGCCCCAATTCGCCCTATACGCGCGCATCCGCCTGATTCAGGTGGACAAACCCTCCAAGGGCCCTGCTGGACGACATCCCGGCCTGCGCCATTCATTTTAATCCTATAAAGGAGACCCCGATGTCGATCACTGCAGAAGAAAAAGCCCGCATCATGAAAGAATTCGCAACCGTTGAAGGTGACACTGGTTCACCCGAAGTACAGGTTGCCGTTTTGTCATCGCGGATTGCGACCCTAACCGAGCACTTCAAAACCCACAAAAAGGATAACCATTCCCGCCGTGGTCTTTTGCGTCTGGTGGCTACACGCCGCAAATTGCTCGATTATGCACGCAGCAAAGACGAAGCACGCTATCAGGATTTGATCAAGCGTCTTGGCCTTCGCCGCTAACACTAAGAAGCGCCCCGTGGGGCGCTTCTTGCTTTTTAAGATGCTGCATTATTGTTGGGCCGAACAGCAATGCATAGGCAAATAAAACAGGCCACGGGCATACGGCCCGTATGTAAACGGCAAAGCTGGGGATACGCCCTTTGCTGCCAAATTAGGAAAAAATATGTCAAAAGATATGTTCACAGAAACTAGAAAATCCATGCAGTGGGGCGAAGAAACGCTGACACTGGAAACGGGCAAGATTGCTCGCCAAGCAGACGGCTGCGTCATCGCCACTTTGGGCGAAACCAGCGTGTTGTGTGCGGTGACTTACGCCAAGACGCAAAAGCCGGGTCAAGATTTCTTCCCGCTGACTGTTCACTACGGTGAAAAATATTACGCCGCCGGTAAAATCCCGGGTGGTTTTTTCAAACGCGAAGCGCGTCCAACTGAAAAAGAAACACTGACAAGCCGTCTGATCGACCGTCCGATCCGCCCGCTGTTTGTACCTGGCTTCAAAAACGAAGTTCTGGTGATCTGTACTGTGTTGTCTCACGATCTGGTCAATGACCCAGACATGGTTGCGATGATCGGTGCCTCGGCTGCGCTGACAATTTCTGGCGCCCCATTCATGGGTCCAATCGGCGCGTGTCGCGTTGGTTTCGAAGACGGCGAATACACGCTGAACCCAGAAATCGACGACATGCACGATCTGCGCAACAAACCAGAGCAACGTCTGGACCTTGTTGTTGCCGGCACCAAAGACGCTGTGATGATGGTTGAATCCGAAGCATATGAGCTGTCCGAAGCTGAAATGCTGGGCGCTGTAAAATATGCTCACGAGCAAATCAAACCAGTTGTCGACCTGATCATCGACTTTGCCGAAGATTGCGCCAAAGAGCCAATGGACTTCCAAGCGCCTGATTATTCAGACCTGTCCAAAGCCGTCAAAAAAGCTGGCGACAAGGCCATGCGCAAAGCCTTCAAAATCACTGACAAGCAAGAGCGTACCACTGCTGTTGCCGCTGCCCGTGACTTGATCAAAGAAGCACTGTCTGACGAGCAACTGGCCGACGCCAACCTTGGCTCCGCAATGAAGGGCCTTGAGGCCTCTATCCTGCGCGGCGACGTTGTGAAAACCGGCAAGCGTATTGATGGTCGCGACACAACAACTGTGCGCCCCATCGTTTCGGAAACCGGCATCCTGCCACGCACCCACGGTTCTGCCCTGTTCACACGCGGCGAAACCCAAGGTCTGGTTGTGACCACACTGGGCACCGGCGATGACGAGCAAATGATCGACGCGCTGCAAGGCATGTATCGTTCAAACTTCATGCTGCACTATAACTTCCCACCCTATTCGGTTGGCGAAGTTGGCCGCTTTGGTTTCACTGGTCGCCGGGAAATCGGTCACGGTAAACTGGCATGGCGCGCGCTTCAGGCTGTTTTGCCTGCGGCAACCGATTTCCCATATACCGTTCGTGTTGTGTCGGAAATCACTGAATCCAACGGCTCCTCCTCTATGGCTTCTGTCTGTGGCGGCTCCTTGTCGATGATGGACGCTGGTGTGCCTTTGAAAGCACCGGTTGCCGGTGTTGCGATGGGTCTGATCCTTGAGGACAGCGGCGACTACGCGATCCTGACCGACATCTTGGGTGACGAAGACCACCTTGGCGATATGGATTTCAAAGTGGCTGGTACCGAAAACGGCATCACCTCGTTGCAAATGGATATCAAAATCGGCGGTATCACACCTGAAATTATGGACAAAGCCTTGGCTCAGGCCAAAGATGCGCGTCTGCACATCCTTGGTGAAATGGCCAACGCGATGACCGAAGCCGGTGAATTCTCGGCCCACGCGCCGCGCATTGAAACCATGCAAATCCCGACGGATAAAATCCGCGAAGTGATTGGCTCGGGCGGTAAAGTGATCCGCGAGATCGTTGAAGTCTCCGGCGCCAAAGTCAACATCGACGACGACGGCATCATCAAGATTGCTTCGGCCAACGCCGATCAGATCGCCAAAGCCTACGAGATGATCAACGCCATCGTGGCCGAGCCGGAAGAAGGCGTGATCTATCGCGGTAAAGTTGTGAAAATTGTCGACTTCGGCGCTTTCGTGAACTTCTTTGGCAAACGCGACGGGTTGGTGCATGTGTCCCAAATCGAGAACCGCCGCCTGAACCATCCATCGGATGTTCTGAAGGAAGGCCAAGAAGTCTGGGTTAAACTTCTGGGCTTTGACGATCGCGGCAAGGTTCGTTTGGCGATGAAAATGGTCGATCAGGATAGCGGCAAAGAGATCGCTGAAGAGAAAGAGTAATCTTTACTTCACTGCAATGAAAAAGGTCTCGATGGTAACATCGGGGCCTTTTTTGTGTATGCTCAATGCCCATTTTGCTATCGCCAAAAGGGCTAGCACTTACCACATCATCATCAAAGCCTCTAGTATATAACAAAGTGATGGTTTGCTATACGCTAACTTGCTTTAACATAGTTGATTATATACAAGAGGTTTAGAGCATAGCCTAACACCGATACAGTATACACAAATGGAAACGCCATGTCACAACCAGATATTTCAAACGCTGTTGTCTACCATTACGGTGAATTCCCACCAAAATCACTAGATTATGAACGGCTAGTTGATCCTTTAGTACAAGCGGCCGGGTCGCTGGCTCGATACGACCAGACTCTAGAAACGATGCACAACAGTGAAATATTACTTGCCCCCCTCAGACAACAAGAGGCCGTAATATCCTCTAGGATGGAAGGTACGATTTCAACACTGGACGAAATCCTGCAGATCGAAGCTGATGCCCAGTCAGGAGACGCCGATGCATTACAAAGCGCCCGCTCCGAAGCGGTTGAAACCTTGCTATATGCTCGCGCTATGCAGCGGATTCAAAGTGAAATGGAGGGTGGTCGCGGTATATCGAATTGGCTCGTCCGAACAGCGCATCAAATGCTGCTTTCCTTTGGGCGCGGAGCCAGTAAAAACCCTGGCGCATATAAAACCGAACAAAACTATATTGGTGAGAAGCGCCGCAAATCTATCTCCTTCATCCCTATAAGTCCTGAACAATTGACGTCAGGAATGGACCAACTGTTCGAGTTCGCAGAATCGAGCACAATGACCCCTCTCCTGAAAACCGCAATTTCCCATATCGAATTTGAGGCGCTTCACCCATTCAAGGATGGGAACGGGCGCGTGGGACGAATGCTAATTACTCTGATGCTATGGGACTACAAGCTAATCAAAGCACCTCACTTCTATGTTAGTGCATTCTTTGAGGACACTCGCGAAGAATACGTCGGCCTTATGCGCGCGGTTTCCGCGAATGGTGACTGGACTGAATGGTGTTTGTTTTTTCTCGATGCCCTAAATACGCAAGCAGAACGTAATATAGAAACCGCTTCACGTATTTTTGCTTTGTATGAGGAAATGAAAGATCGGTTCCGTGATGAATTGAACTCCCAGTGGTCAATCAACGCCGTTGACTTTGTTTTTGCCAATCCAGTGTTTCGAAACAACCAGTTCACCAGCAAAGCAGGCATTCCCTCACAAACAGCCTCAATCCTCAGTCGCAAGCTACAGGATGCTGGCCTATTAGTGCAAATCGCCCCCTCTTCAGGCCCACGCCCCGCCATGTATTCTTTCGAACCCTTACTTGAAATTGTTCGCGACGCAGGCTAAAAAAGGCCCCGGTTATACACTGGAACCTTTCTAGAACTGGCTGGCTACCTTATTTCGGCGTTTTCGCCATCCGCAGATACGGCAGCTTGATATCAATCTCGCCAAACTGCGCCCGTGCCTCGTCATCATTCAGCGACGTTACCACAATCACATCATCGCCCACCTGCCAATTCGCAGGCGTCGCAACAGGCGAACGGTCCGTCAACTGGATCGCATCAAGCGCACGCAGAATTTCATCGAAATTGCGCCCCACCGTCATCGGATAAATAATCATCGCGCGGATTTTCTTGTCCGGCCCGATGATAAACGTGGTGCGCACAGTGGCGGAATCCGCTGGTGTGCGGCCATCCGGTAAATACGCCTCGGCGGGCAGCATGTCGTATAACTTGGCAATGTTCAGGCTGGTGTCGTCCAGAATGGGGAATGTCATTGGTGCGCCGGAAAACCCCTCAACATCGGATTTCCATTTGATGTGTTCCTCAACACTATCAACAGACACGCCAATCGGCTTGGCCCCACGCGCGGCAAACTCTTCGGCCAGTTGGGTCACCGCACCAAATTCTGTGGTGCAAACCGGTGTGAAATCCTTGGGGTGTGAAAACAAAACGGCGTAGTTATCGCCGATCCAGTCGTGAAAACTAATCTTACCCTCAGATGAAACCGCCGTAAAATCAGGGGCAATGTCATTGATCCTTAAACCCATAGTCCTATTCCTTTTGATGTTGTGAATTCTCGTCGCTACAGCTGCAACTTAGAATGAATATAAGTTACAGCTTGAATTCTACCAGCCCCGCAACACAGGACACGTTGCCGCACAATGATTTCAAACCGTTTTCAACACCCGCTCTACCGTTTCAATCGCATCCTCGGCATCGCGGCTTAACGCGCGCCCTCCCCGCCCCGAAACACCACGGATCATCTGCACGGTATCGGCCATCACATCGCGCCCCGCCAACGCCTTCAAACGTTTGGTCATCCGGCGCACCGCCTCGTGCGGGTTGCTGCCCTGATCGGCAATCCAGCGGGCAAACACCACGATTTCCTCGGCCTCGTCCAGCGCCACGTCAAACACCGATTGCGTTTGCTGCACCAGCGCATCCGACATGCTCTGATCCCACAGGCTGTCCATCTGCGCCGTCGCCGCCACAATCCCCGCCGCCGCCAACCGCGCGTCATCCAAGGCGTCTATGGGGTGCACATTCGAGCGCCGCTTGAATCCGAACCGCCGCGCCGCCAGACGCACATCATTGGCCGCATC
>DEIK01000057.1 GCA_002352425.1 Rhodobacteraceae bacterium UBA2776 | reverse complement strand
GAGGAAACTTGGGGCGCAGGTCAGGTTCTTTCGACATCGGGGGACGATTCATAGACTTTGGGTGCGCCCGTTACCCAGCGTCACTGCGTGTCCAGCACCCCGACATAGGTTGTCATGGGGGCTGAACATTGTCGTCGGCAGCTTTCGCAATGGCAATTTACGCAAGATTGAACTGGCGTATCAATTTCAAACTCGATTGCCCCACATAGGCAGTGACCGCGCATTTTACCCTCCGCAAGTGATTGGGTCTGGTATTTAGCGCAGTATAGCCGAAATCCTGTGGGGCAATAGCCGGTGTGGGGGTTAGCCGTCGAAGTCGACCTCTTCGATCAGTTTGAGGGCTGTGCCGCGCAGTTTGGCGATGTCCATCAGGTTGACGTTATCAGCTGTGAATGTGCCCCAGCTGGCGACCAGCTCGCTTGGCTTTGTATCAGGCGCGATGGGGTATTCGAAATTTTGCTCGGCATAGATTTCCTGGGCCGCGGGGGATGCCAGAAACTCCATCAACTTGATTGCGTCCGCCTTGTGGGGCGCGTGTTTGGTCAGGGCTATGCCTGAAACATTCACGTGGGTGCCGCCACCTTCAAAGGTTGGGAATACGACGTTGACGCTGTCGGCCCAGGCGACCTGCTCTGGGGTGTTGACCATTTTGCCCATGTAATAGGTATTGCCAAGCGCAACGTCGCATTCGCCGGCCCAGACGGCTTTGACTTGGGCGCGGTCATTGCCTTGGGGTTTGCGGGCCAGGTTGTCTTTGACGCCCTGCAGCCATGTTTTCGCGTCGGCTTCGCCCATGTGGTGGATCGCGGCCGAGACCAGCGCGACGGTATAGGCGTGGGTGCCCGAACGGGTGCAAATGCGGCCTTTCCATGCTGGGGTGGCCAGTGCTTCATAGGTGGCGGGCGGGGTCGCGGCGCGGTCTTTTGAGGCAAAGACAACGCGGGCGCGGGTCGTCAGGCCAAACCATTCGCCGGCCGGGTCGCGCAGGTCGGCGGGGATATTGGCCGACAGCACGTCATTGGTGACAGGTTGGGTCAGGCCCGCTTCGACCACGCCATTTAGGCGGGCGATGTCCACAGTCAGGACCAGGTCGGCGGGGGTGCGGTCGCCTTCGGCGGTTAGTTTTTCGATGACGCCTTTTTTCAGGAAGGCGATGTTGACCTTGATACCGGTGTCCGCTGTGAACTTGTCCGTCAGGGGCTGGATCAACTCCGGTTGGCGGGTAGAGTAGACGTTGATTTCTTGCGCGATGGCCGGGGCCGTGATGGCGATGGCGGCAGTTGCGAGCAAGGTGGTGCGGAACGTGGCGGACATTTTAGGGACTCCAGCTTGGGTTATCATTGGGACGGTTAAACCTGAGTAAAACAGTCAGGTCAATACCTGATTAAAAAAGTAAATTACCTTTATGTGCTCCGTACAGGGCCAATTAGAAAAAGAAGAAACGAAAGAAAGGGGCGGTTATTCTTCAGTTTTGACCTCGTCCCAGAGTGCGTCCATTTCGGCGAGGTCGGATTGGGCAGGGGTTTTGCCGCGGGCGGCGAGTTTTGTTTCGACGGCTTCAAAACGCCGCGTGAATTTGGCGTTGGCGGCGCGCAAGGCGGCTTCGGGGTCCAGATTTAGATGGCGGCCCAGGTTGGCCATCACGAACAGCAGATCGCCGAACTCTTCTTCGACTTGCACTTGGGTCAGCTGATCGCGGGCCTCGACCAACTCGCGGGATTCCTCATTGATTTTGTCCAGCACTTGATCGGTGGACGGCCAGTCAAAGCCAACCCGCGCCGCGCGTTTTTGTAGTTTCAGCGCGCGCAGCAAGGCCGGCAGGCCAACCGCAACCCCGTCCAACGTGCCACGTTCGGATTTTCCGGCCCGTTCGGCGGCTTTGATCGCTTCCCAGTCAATGGTCTGCTGTTCGGCAGATTTGTCGCGGTTTTCGCTGCCAAACACATGCGGATGACGGGCGACCATTTTGTCGGAAATGGCGCGGGTGACCGTCTCAAAGGTGAAATGCCCCGCTTCCTCGCCCATTGCGGTGTGATAGACGGTTTGCAACAGCAGGTCGCCCAATTCCCCCTCAAGGTCAGCCATATCCCCGCGCTCAATTGCGTCGGCGACCTCATAGGCTTCTTCAATCGTGTAGGGCGAGATCGAGGCGAAATCCTGCTCTATATCCCAAGGGCAGCCGGTTTCAGGATCACGCAAACGGCGCATGATTTCCAAAAGGCGCGGCATGCCGCCGTTCGTATCGTTGATCAGGTCGGTGTCATTATCCATTGCGCTATCGCCAAATCTGGGGAACTGTAGCGGGCAATTACATACTATGATTGCCAAGGAGTCCAGCAATGCCCGTCGTCAACCGTATCGCCGATTATGCCAAGGATATGCAGGGCTGGCGTCGACATTTGCATCAACACCCTGAGCTGGGATTTGAGTGCCATGAAACAGCGGCTTTTGTGGCCGAACGGTTGCGCGAATTCGGGGTGGACGAGCTGCATGAAGGGATCGCGACGACAGGGTTGGTGGCGATCATAAACGGGGCTGGGGATGGCCCAACGATTGGCTTGCGGGCTGATATGGATGCGCTGCCGATGCCTGAAGAAACGGGTTTGGAATATGCCTCGATCCATGATGGCAAGATGCATGCATGTGGTCACGACGGCCACACCACGATGTTATTGGGCGCGGCGCGCTATTTGGCGGAAACGCGCAATTTTTCGGGCCGCGTTGCGCTGATTTTTCAACCCGCCGAAGAAGGTGGCGGTGGCGGCGAGGTTATGTGTGATGAGGGGATTATGGACAGGTTTGACATCAAAGAGGTCTATGCCCTGCATAATATTCCCGATTTGCCCTTGGGGTCATTTTCAACAACGCCGGGGCCAATCATGGCGGCAGTTGATGATTTTGAGATTAACATCAAGGGTTTGGGCGGGCATGGGGCCTATCCGCAAGACACCCGCGACCCCGTGGTGGCGGCTGTGGCCTTGGCCAGCGCGATCCAGACCATTGTCAGTCGCAATTTGGACACCCGCAAGGAATTGGTGGTGTCGGTGACGCAAATCCACACCGGCAGCGCGGATAATATCATCCCCGAAGCCGCCTTTGTCGGCGGCACGGTGCGCACCTTTGATAAGGACGTGCAGCAAATGGTGCAGGACCGGCTGGGCGCGATTTGCCGTGGCATCGCCGAGACCTATGATGTGAGCGTTGATCTGACCTATAATATTGGCTATCCGGCCACGCGCAATGATGCGGACAAGGTAAAACTGGCCGCGGAAGTGGCGCGTGACATTTCGGGTGAGGCCAATGTGATTGACGATCAGCCGCCTGAAATGGGGGCCGAGGATTTCTCATATATGTTGGAAAAACGCCCCGGCGCCTATTTGTTCTTGGGGCAAGGAGATGGACCGGGGGTGCATAACACCGGCTATGATTTCAACGACGAGATTTCACCGATTGGCGCGTCGTTTTTCGCGCGGATGGTCGAGACTCGCCAACCTGTGAAAGGATAGCGGAATGGCCTTGGAAGACGCAAAATCACAGGTCGATACCGCGATCACCCGGGACAGCCGCAAGGGGCTTTCCAACGAGAACACCTTTGGCGGGATCACTTCGTTTTTACGCCGGACCTATACCAAGGATCTGACAGGTGTTGATCTGGCCGTGACGGGGGTGCCGTTTGATCAGGCTGTGACCAACCGGCCTGGCACACGGCTGGGACCACGGGCGATCCGCGAGGCCAGCACATTGCAAGCGCCCGATGCGCCCTATGGTTGGGACATTGACCCGATGACTGAAATGAACGTGGTGGATTACGGTGATTTGGCGTTTGATTACGCCAATATTCCGGCCTTTCCGGCAGCCTTGACGGCCCATATCACGGGCATTCTGGAGGCGGGGGCAGCGTCGCTTTGTCTGGGGGGTGATCATTATATTTCCTTCCCGATATTAAGGGCTTACGCGGCGAAGTTCGGGCCGTTATCGCTGCTGCAATTTGATGCGCATTCCGATACATGGGCGGATGATGACATGGACCGCGTGGACCATGGCACGATGTTTTATAAGGCCGTCAAAGAAGGGCTGATTGATCCGGCCCGCAGCGTTCAGGTTGGCATTCGCACCACCAATGAGGACACATTGGGCGTCAACATCATTGACGCGCGCGAAGTGCATTTGATCGGGCCGCAAGCCACGGCGCAAAAAATCAAGACAATCCTGAAGGATCACCAAACCTATGTAACCTTTGACATCGACGGGCTTGATCCGGCCTTTGCACCGGGCACGGGCACGCCGGTTTGGGGCGGGCTGACCTCGGCGCAGGCGTCCATTATCTTGCGCGACTTGGCGGGGATCAACATGGTGGGCGGCGATGTGGTCGAGGTTTCCCCCCCGTTTGACACCACGGGGGCCACCGCGATTGCGGGCGCTCATGTTGCGACCGAATTGATGTGCCTTTGGGCTTGGAACAAAAAGGCGCGTGAAGTTTAAGCGTGCAAGAGATTATCTGGAGCGAATATCTGATGATGAGTGGTTTTGTAACGAACACGGCCTGGCTGTTGTTGATGATCGTGATCTCGGGTCTGGTTTACATCCGCGTTGCCCCGCATAACGCCGCGGTTGAACACATGGCGCCACCGGCTGCATTGCCTGATGCGCCTGTGATACTGGAGGGAAGCGCTGTGTTTTCGCAGGTCTATGCCGCCCCGCCGGCAGAAATATTGGTACAGTTGCACAGCATCGCGCTGGCCACACCGCGCACCAAAGTTTTGGCGGGCAGTGTTGAGGAGGGCATGATCACCTATGTCACCCGCAGCCGCGTGTTCGGGTTTCCCGACTACACAACAGTTCAGCTGGTTGGAAACGCCCAAGGCAGTCTGGCAACGATCTATGGTCGTTTGCGGTTCGGTAAATCAGATTTTGGTGTGAACGCTGCGCGTATTCAGGGCTGGCTTAAGGCGTTGAAGGCGCTCAATCAGACCTGAGGTCACGCAACCCTCCTGTTGTTCCCGCCACATCGGCACGTTTTGCGACATCTCGCAGCGGGCGGTAAACCGGCGTCCATTCACGTTCAGACAGATGCTTTGGCCCAGTTCAATTCGCTCACCGGTCTTGTCCGTGCAAAAACAATCAATGACCTTGCCGCCGGGTCCGACAACATCGGCGCAGGCAGGGGCGATCATGGGGGCCGTTAAAACAGCCGCGATCAAGGCGATTTTCCTCATTCTATCAGTATAACACATAAACCGCCTCTTGACCAAATCACGCCGGACAGGCAAGACATGCCTATGGTTCCATTCGAAAAACTTATGCAGATCACCCAGCGGTTCGAATTCCTTGAGGCGCAGATGGCCCAAGGCGATGCAGGCGCTGATATTGCCACGCTTGCGCGGGAATATTCCGAGCTAAAACCCGTGGTCGAGCAGGTGGTGGAATACCGCCAGTTGCTGGATGATCTGGAAGAGGCCGAGACGATGCTGGCCGACCCAGAAATGAAGGCATTGGCCGAGGAAGAGCTGCCCGCCTTGCGCGAGAGATTGCCACTGGCCGAGGCAGCGTTGCAACTGTCGTTGTTGCCCAAAGACGCCGCTGATGCACGCCCCGCAATGATCGAAATTCGCCCTGGCACAGGCGGCGATGAGGCCGCGCTGTTTGCGGCTGATTTGTTGCGGATGTATCAAAACTACGCCGCCAATCAAGGTTGGAAGTTCGAGATCATCGAGCAAAACATCACCGAACTTGGCGGCATAAAAGAGGTGATCGCCCATGTTCAGGGGGCGGGGGTGTTTGCCCGTTTGAAGTATGAATCCGGTGTGCATCGCGTTCAACGGGTGCCGACAACGGAATCGGGGGGCCGCGTACACACGTCCGCCGCCACCGTCGCCGTGTTGCCCGAAGCCGAAGACGTTGATGTTCAAATTGATGCCAATGATCTGCGCATTGACACCATGCGGGCCTCGGGCGCGGGTGGCCAGCACGTCAACACCACTGATAGTGCGGTGCGGATATTGCATATTCCCACCGGTATTATTGTAGTCAGCTCCGAAAAATCCCAACACCGCAACCGCGAGATTGCCATGCAGGTGATGAAAACGCGGCTCTATGATCTAGAGCGCCAGCGGGTGGATGATGAACGCTCGGCGGATCGTAAAAACCAGGTTGGCTCTGGGGACCGTTCCGAGCGCATTCGCACCTATAATTTCCCCCAAGGCCGTGTGTCTGATCACCGCATAAACCTGACGCTTTATAAGCTGGATGCGGTGATGCAGGGTGATCTGGATGAATTCATCGACGCGCTGACAGCGGACGCGCAGGCCACACTGCTGGCCGAGATGGAGACATGACAGCAGCGGCAGCGTTGGCGGATGCTGTGCGACGCCTGAAGGTCGCAAATGTGCCGGATGCCGCCACCGATGCACGTGTGTTGCTGGCCCATGCGATGGGGATTGAGCGCAGCCGCCTGACACTGGTTATGCCCGATGCATTGACAGAACAGGCGCAGGCCCGTTTTGCCAAGGCCATCGCAGCACGCGAGACGCGCCAACCCGTGTCCCACATCACGGGCATCCGTGAATTTTACGGGCGTGTGTTCACGGTGACACCTGACGTGCTGGACCCGCGCCCTGACACGGAATTGCTGGTGGACGCGGCTTTGCAAACCCCCTTTGAAACCGTGCTGGACCTTGGCACCGGCTCGGGTTGCATCTTATTGTCGTTGCTGGCCGAAAACACTGCGGCCACGGGGCAGGGCATGGATTGCTCGCATGACGCTATAGATGTCGCAAACGTAAATGCCACAGCGTTGCGGCTGGAAAAGCGCAGTCAGTTCGCAGTTTCGGATTGGTTTGCAAACGTGCAGGGCCGGTTCGATCTGATTGTCTCAAACCCGCCCTATATCACGGGGGATGAAATGGCTGACCTCGCACCGGAAGTCCGCGATTGGGAGCCAAAAGTGGCGCTGACACCGGGCGGCGATGGGCTTGAAGCTTACCGCATCATCACCGCAGCCGCGCCGCGATATTTAACGCCGAACGGGCGGCTGATCGTCGAGATCGGCGCAGGCCAGGCAAAGGATGTTCAAGCCTTGTTTCAATCCGCCGGTTTTGATGGAATCACTTGCCTACAAGACTTGAATGGCCGTGATCGGGTGGTTTTGGGCCACATACCGTAACTTTATGGTCATAATCTGCTGATATCGTGCAAAAACACGCCTGTTTGGGCGCTATTACGTAATTTTTGCTTGTCATGCCCCTGTCAGACTTGCTACCCAAGAAACACACAACGACAAGGGGTTCTGACAGTCCCGACGTTGCAAGTCACCATAATTCGTAAAGGTCCGGTTTGAATAACCCCACGCAAGAGGCGCGGTCGTGACGTTAAGCGAATAGCCCATTATTAGGCTGGATACATTAAAACCATGAGATCATCTAAATCACGTTCGCGGGGAAGTAAAAACCGCAGCCGGCCGAACAACGGCAACAACCAGAACCGTGTGTTTGACAGTTCCGGTCCCGAAGGCAAAGTGCGCGGCACTCCGCAACAAATCATTGATAAATACAACCAATTGGCCCGTGATGCGCTGTTGGCCAATGATCGTGTGGCGGTGGAAAATTTCCAACAACATGCAGAGCATTACACCCGTATGTTGGCAGATTCCCTGCGCGAAGCCGAGGCGAAACGCGAGCAGCACGAAGCGCAAAACCGCGAGCGCCAGCAACAGCGCGATGCAGAGCGGGTTGAACGTCAGGAACGTGATGCGGCGCGCGCGGATGAGCGTAAGGCCAACCAGACTGAGGCCAAGCCAGTTGACCCTGCCTCAGCACCACAGCCGGAAATGGCCGCCAGCAAACCGGCAGATGACAACGGATTGGTAGAGACTCCGGAAAGCAAGCCCGCGAGTAAACCAGCGCCGCGCAAGCGTACGCGCAAGCCGAAGTCAAACCCGTTAGAGCAGGCCGAAACGCCTGACGCGCCAGAAGCAGCGGAATAGGAATTTTGAGAAGGCCCCGTAGATATTACGGGGCTTTTTCTTTGGCCACTTCACGAGCCAGCGCGCAAAAGGCCTCGATCGAAACCTGCTCGGCGCGTTCCGTCGACTTGATCCCAGCCGCCGATAAATGCGCCTCGATATCCGCCGATACCCCCTTAAGGGACGAACGCAGCATTTTGCGCCGTTGATTAAACCCAGCCGCCACCACGCGGCTAAGCACCTTGGCATCTGCCTCGAATAACGGGGCGGCCAAACGCTGCAAATGCACCACGGCTGAATGCACCTTGGGCGGCGGGGTAAAGGCCTCGGGCGGTAGCGTCATCACCATGCGCGCCTCAGCCCGCCACTGCGATAAAATCGCCAAACGCCCATAGGGCTTGGTGCCGGGCGTGGCCACAATGCGCTGCGCCACTTCTTTTTGAAACATCAGCGTCAGACTGTCCCAATAGGGCGGCCAATCTTGTGGCGTCAACCAACGCACCAACAATTCGGTGCCAACATTATAGGGCAGGTTGGCCACCACACGGATCGGCGGCGTTAAATGTTGTAACACATCGACCTCTAATGCATCCGCATTGATCACCTGCAACTGCCCCGGATATGCCGTTTCAATCTCGGCCAGTGCGGGCAAACAGCGCGCATCTTTTTCAACTGCCAATACCCGCCGCGCGCCCTCGGCCAGCAAGCCACGGGTCAAGCCACCAGGGCCAGGTCCGACTTCCAACACATCACAACCCGTCAAATCCCCCGCTTGGCGGGCGATCTTGGCCGTCAGGTTTAGATCCAGCAAAAAGTTCTGCCCCAAAGCCTTCTTGGGCTGTAAATCATGCGCCGCAATCACGTCGCGCAGGGGTGGCAAACGATCAATCACCTAAACTGCCCCCCTCATTGTTCCAATAAATATCCGCGCCGCAGGCAAAAATCTTTTTCATCCGGCCCCCATTTCCGTGGACCGCATCCGTGCCATTCGCTCGGCCATCTTCAACGCCTCGATCAAACTGGTTGGCTGCGCAATCCCGCGCCCCGCTATGTCAAATGCGGTGCCATGATCCGGCGATGTTCGAATAAACGGCAAGCCCAAGGTCACATTCACCCCGCGGTCAAAATCCAGCGTTTTGATCGGGATCAGGGCTTGATCGTGATACATGCAAATCGCCACGTCATAGCCTGCGCGGGCCCGCGCGTGAAACATCGTGTCCGCCGACATCGGACCCGCGATGTCCAATCCCTCATGGCGCAACTGTTCCAACACGGGGCTGATCATCTCGATCTCGTCTATCCCCATTGCCCCACCTTCACCGGCATGCGGGTTCAACCCCGCAACCGCGATGCGCGGGTCTTCTAGGCCAAAATCACGTCTTAACGCCGCATGGGTGATGCGAATATTGTCGGCCAACAGGTCTGCTGTCAGCATTGCGGGAACCTCGGCAATCGCAATGTGGATTGTCACCGGCACCACACGCAATTGATCTGACGCCAACATCATCACAACTTGTTTTACCCCAGCCAGATGGGCCAAAAACTCTGTATGCCCCGGAAAGCCAAAGCCAGCCCCGTCCTGCAATGCTTTCTTGTGGATCGGTCCGGTGCAAAGCGCCGAAGCCGCGCCGGATTGGACCAAATCCACCCCGCGCCGGATTACGTCAATCACCCCTTGGGCGTTCGCAGGTGTTGCCACACCGGCCGTGGCAGGGGCGGCAAAACGATGCGCCAGCAGGGGAACGCCATGCCGAGCAGCGTCAGCGGCCTCGGCCGGGTCGGCAATTTCAATTGCCGAAACGTCACGTGGTAAATGCCGCGGATCGCCAATCAAAAAGAACGGCAAATCGGCACCCAATTCGTGCCAAGCCTTCACGGCCAGCTCGGGACCAACCCCGGCTGGTTCACCGCAGGTCAGCGCGACCGGCGCGACCGGCGCGATGGGGGCAGGGGTCATGGGTAAACGATGGTGGCGTCGGCTTCCAAATCGGCCAAATAGCCATTTGCATAGGACTGTAGCCGCTGGTTTACCAATTGGCTGCGCACATCTTCGCGCGACAAGGCATCTTCGCCCAGTGCAGCCGTGCGTCCGCACAGCATCAAAAACACCAGCGTTTGGCCGTTTGAGCGGGTTAGGTTTGTCGACACTTCACCCGGGTCCAGCTTGGCCAACTCAATCGCGACGTCCTGTGGCACCTGCGCCAGCGGTAAAGTTTCGATCTGCAATTGCTCTTCGGGCAGGCCTTTGGCGATGCCGTATAGATCATCACAGCTGTCAACCCGCGCCTTTACACGCGCGGCCTCTTTCATGGCCGGCGGCGTGTGGCCACCTGCGATGTAAAAGGCCGCATATTCCAGCGACAAATCGGTTGGCTCTGCCGTTTGGGTTTCTTCAATCTGGCGCATTTGGAACAGCACAATGCCGTTGGTGATGGGAATTGGGGCTGTGACTTGGCCGGGGCTAAGTGACAGGATTTGGCTGCGGATATGTGGGGGCAGGTTGGAGAGCGGCATCCAGTCGAGCCGCCCACCGCGACCACGCGAACCAGAGGCCGAATACCTGCGTGCCTGCGCTGAAAACGCTGCTGTTGTGGTGATTTTGCTGATTTTTTCGGCCCGCGGGACGCTTTGCGCTGAGGCTTGCGGCGTGTGGGCGGGCAGGATGATTTCGTTCAGCAAAACCCGCAAACCGCTTTTGTTGCTGCTTTGGGCAATGGCGCGGTCAACTTCGGCTTCGGAAATACTGGCGCGTGGCCCGAAACGGGTGCGTACCAGTTCGCGCCAACCTTGACCCGCGGCGACAAAATCACGGAATGTTTCGGCGGATACGCCACCACTGGCCAGCGCTTTGACAAAATCTTCGGCGCTTAGATTGGCACGAGCGGCAAATTCTTCCATGCCGACCTCGATCTCTTCCTGGGTGGGTTTGATACCAGCGGCGCGGGCCGCTTGGGTTTGCAAGCGATCATTGATCAGTGCCTTGAGCGCCTCTTTTCTCGGGTCACCCGGGGCGCGGAGCAGGGTCAAAAAGCGGGCTCTTTGATCGACTTCATAGTTGGTGATCACCTGATCGTTCACTTTGACGGCGGGCGCAAACTGATTTTGCGCAAAAGTTGGCGTGCCAAGGAAAACCAGTGCGGTGACTGCGGTCAAACAAAGGGTAAAAAAGCGCATCATAGTGGTCCTAATTTAGTTGTGGCAACTGCGGGCACGTCCCCGACCCGAGCTGTTGGAGCCAAAGCCAGTGAGCGACACGGTAAACCCGAAATCGGTCGATGGCGTCAGACTACCCGAAGAAGTAAAACGACGCGAGAGGGAAAGATCAACCTTCACACATTCGTTGCGATATTCCAGCCCTACGCCCGCATAGGCCGCATCTCCAGCGATGAAGTCATAGCGCCAGTCGAATTTCCCAGTCCAGTTCTGGTCAATTTTATAGGCGGCGTCCATGATCCATTCCGACGTGTCCAAGGGTCTGTTCTCATAGGGTTCGGACTCCATCCAGATATAGCTGGAGCCAAGCGCGACTTTGGCCGTTTTCCACGTCAGGCGGGTTTCGTTTTTGGCAAAGTTGAACCCGCTGTCAAAGATCGCCCGATTGGTCAGGGTCAGGTTGTTGGGCAGCTTTAATTGCACAGCCGTCAGCCAGTCGGAATTATTTCCGCCAAGTCCGGTGCTGTTTTTGAACTGGTTCAAATTGCTGGCCCTGAAAATGCGCCCGACGGTCACACCCAGCGACCAGCCTTTTGGATCATAGCGGGTCCATGTGACGCCGACATTGGCGCGATAGCCCCGTTCATAGCGATCGGCACCGGGAAAGCGGGACAGGGAAAACAGATTGCCCTCGTCAAACTCGACCAAACGGCTGTCCTCATCGGGGACATTGGCCGCGGTCCGGTCGCTCCAGACCAGTTGCAGCATCGGTTCCAGCACATGGGACACACCGCTTGCAGTGGTTTTAACAAAGGGCCAGCGCAGTTCGACGGCCGCCGAAGGGGTCAGTTGGTAGCCGTTCAATTCCCCAGGCAGGCCTTGGCGGATACTGTAGTAATCTGCATTCAATTCGCCCAGCACACCGGCCACCATGCCGTTGCGCAGGGTCCAATTGCGCTTCCAGTCCAAGCGCAGACTGGCGCGAGTCAGATCGCGTCCCAGATTGCCCGGGACAATTGAATCACGATAATGGCTATGCCCCTCAAAGCGCAGGCTGGCGTCTCCGCCAATCAGGCTTGGCTCATAGCGTTGGTGATAGGTGAAATCACCCACCAACGTTGGCAAGGTGTTGTTGTTTTCGGTCAAGCGCAACGAGCGGTAATGCACCAGTTCCAGATCAACCAACTGATCACGTCGGGCCCGGCTGATACTGATGGTGCTGTCCAATCTGTCCTTGCTGGAATACCCGTAATCCAGCAGGTAATCGCGATCCGACGTCAGTTCGACATCGAAATTCAACACGAAATCGCGGGGCAGATTAAATCGCCCTTCACCAAAGAAATAGCCGCGGGTTTGTCCTGGAATGATCTCGTCGTTCGAATAGGCACCTTCGAACGAAATATCCCCTGTGCGAAAGGCGCGGCGAAAGCCCAGTTCAAACGTCTTGGTCTTGGTGCCAAGATAGGGGGTCACTGTGACGTCGGCGTGATCGCCCAACTTTATGAAATAAGGCGTTTTTACACCCCAACCCAGCTTTGAGGAGCTTTTCAGTGTCGGCGTTAGAAACCCCGTAGCGCGCTCCAAAGTTGGATCAGGCAGGCGCAGGCGTGGAATATAAAGGATGGGCACATCCATCAGGCGCAATACGGCATCGTCGAAATACAACTGGCGTTCTTGTTGATCATGGATGATGCGCCGTGCCCTGATTTGCCACAGTGGCACGGGATTTTCGGCGCAGACCTGACAACTGGAGGCCACAGTTTTATAAAGCTGGGTATAGCGCCCGTCGACGCGGTGAATTTCTGCGGCGGCCAGTTGCAATTGTTGGTTCAAAACCATACGCGCCCCGCGCAAAATGCCGTTTCGCAGTTCTGAATCCATTTTGGCGCTGGTGGCAATGATGATAACCTCATCACCGTCTATCATAGTGATCGGACCGTCGATTTTCAGGCTGCCGCTGGCCCCGGCATAGGTGATGCGTCCGGCTTTGATGCGGGTGGTGCCGTGCAGGATTTCGACGTGGCCCTCAGCCGTTAGTGTGTCATTGCCGTCGATCCAGACTTTGTCAGCCACCAGCGTTGCGGGTGGCGCGGTTTGGGCGCTGGCCAAATGGGGGGCCGTCACCAAAGCAGTGATCATAATCAGGGCGCGTAACAGGTGGCGCATCAGCCATCCTCCAGATGCAGGATAAGGGCGAGGGCCAATAAAATTGCCGCCACAGGCGGGCTCCAGGCGGCGATGTACACCGGCAATTGGCCGTTTTCCCCCAACACTTGCGCAAAATTGCGTATGAAAAACAGGGAAAACCCAACCAACAAAGCGGCCAATACCATCGGTCCGGTGCCGCCAAAACGGGTGTGGCGCATGGTGAATCCAGCGCCGATCAGCACCATCGCCACCAAAAACAGCGGCAGTGCCAGTTCGGTCTGCAACCAGACGCGGTGTTGCAGGGCCGAGAAACCGGCGCGGTCAAGTTGGCTGATAAAGGCGGGCAAATCCCAGATCGCGATCGAACTGGGGGTGCCAAAACTGTCGCGAATTTGTTCGCGCGTCAACTCGCTTGGCACTTTCAAAGTCGGAAAGTGTTGTGCGTCGCGTTCGGGATTGGCGCTGCCCAGTAGCCGCCATTTTTTCACATCCGTAAGGTTCCACGCGCCTTGGGTCAATTCGGCCGAGGCCGCCTGCAAGCGGCTTAGCGGGGTGCCGCTGGCGGTAAAGCTGAAAAAGCTGACATCCACCAATTTGGTGCCATCAAGGTTGGAACCAAGGGCGCGGATCACGGTTTGGCCGTCAGCATTGCCTTGGCGCAACCAAAGGCCTTCGGCGGATATTGATAATACGCTTTCAGTGCCGCTGGCATAGCGGCTGGCGGTGGCCTCGTATTGTTTGGAGGTGGCGGCCACGATGGGGTTGAAAACCGACACCAAAAGCAGGCCGAACACCAAGGCGACCACGACAGGGGCCAGCAGGTTTTTCATGCCGGACCGACCCGCCGCACGCGCCATCACCAATTCGGAACTGCGTGCCAGACCCAAGAACATCATCAACGTGGCCAAGATCACGATCAGTGGCATGATCGGATACATCAAGGCCGGCAAATGCAGCAATGTCAGCTCGACGACCTCGGAAAACCCGACCAGATTGTTTTTAAGACGGCTGAATTGTTCGACCACCTCGATCATCAACACAATGCCCGTGAACACGCCTGAAACAATCATGATTGCAATCAGGAACCGGCGCGCAAAATAGCTGTAAAGTATCATGCCTCACCTCTTTTGAAACGGTGAGCGGGGCGAAACAGACGGGTCAATTGTCCAGGTCGTTCCGCCAACCACAGCATCGTGGCACAGACCAATAACCCAACAAGCACTGGCAAGTAAACCAACGGCCAATAGGCTTCGTTCTGGTAGATGTAGCCGGTCAAACCACTGTCCAGCGCTTTGAGCAGAATAAGCAAAATGGTTGCGGCTAAAATCTGGCGGCTGGTGCCAAACCGGCTAAAACTGCCAACCAACAGGACGGAAAACCCAAGCAGCGCGGTGACAATGGCAAACAGCGGGCGCGCAATCCGGTCATGGCCCAATTTCAATAATATAGCACGGTTAAATCCGGTCGCGTCTTGCAGGCCGGGGCTGGGTGACAACAAATCCAGCGTCGACAATTCAGACACCGAGCGGCTGTCGCGTGGGCTGTTGTCGATCAATGCTCCGATGTCATAGGAAAAGTCGGAAAAGCTGGTGGTGAACAGCCGTGCGTCCTTGGTGCCAAGTGTCTGCGCCATGCCGTCAAACATAACCAGCTTTGGCCCGGTGTCTTCGCGGACCAAAAATGCGTTCTTGGCGGTATAGATCACCTGAAAATCGGGGTCGCGGGTGTCGGACATGAACACATCCAGCAATTCGCCCTTGGGGCTGATTTCACGAATGTAAAAGGTCATGCCCTCGGCGGGGTGCAAAAATGCGCCCTCGGTCAGGAATTTCGAGGTGATGTTTTCAGTGATTTCAGCACTGCGTTCGGCCAGCAGTCGTTGGGAAACGGGCACCAACACATGGGTCAGCACGCTGGTCAGCAGGCAGACTATGACGCCGAATAGCAGAACAGGACGGGCCAGCCGAAACCCGCTAAAGCCCATAGATTGCACCACGACCAGTTCGCTTTCTGAGCTTAGACGGTTGGTGGTGTAAACCGCAGCCACAAAGGCAGCGATCGGCAGTACCACGCGAATAACATTGGGCAGGGTTAAGGCTGTGAACTCCAAAAACACCATAGCGGATTGCCCGTCAGCGATCAGCAATTCAAACAGCGATACCGCTTGGTTGATCCAATAGACCATGACCAAGATAAGGGCAAAAAAGCCGAAGAATACCATCAGTTGCGACAGTAGGTATCTGTCGAATCTGGCCAAGTGCTCAATCCCCCCCGAGATGGTTTTTTAATTGCGCCCAACCTAGCCGAAAACATTGCGGGGATAAACTGCTATCTGGCGTTTGCGGGCATCAAGCGCTAAGCATGGCAAAACCCTGCCTTAACCAGACCAAACAGGAGCCAGACATGACCACACCACGCCAAATAGAATTCAAAGAAATTGACCTTGATACTGTGGCTCAAATGACGGGGCGCATTACGGTGTTTGTGGGGTTAGAGGGCCAGTTGGACCAATGTGCGCGGCGTGTGAACCGCCTGTGCAAAGGCGCGTTGAAACGGTTTGTCGAATCGGAAGCCTTTGAGAAAATGAAGCCCGCCGAGGCCCGTGATTTGGGCTATCCAGCGGGTATGATGTGTGAGGCTGTACAGGTGATCAAACTGAAGCGTCGCCCAAAAGCGGATGAGGCGCGTGCGGCCGGCGCGATGATTGCCAAATCCGCGGGGGCGGCCGAGCTGCACATTCTGGCGGGGAATTTGGGGCAGGCGGCCGAGGTCTCTTTGGGGGTTGCGTTGCGGGGTTATGATTTTGATGTTCATAAAACCAAGGCGCCCGTGAAAATGGATTTGGCAACCTTTATGGTCACCAGCCCCGAAGAAGTTGCCGCCGCGGCTGGCCCAATGGCGGCTGTGGCCGAAGGTGTGTTTTTCACTCGTGACCTGATAAATGAACCTGCTAACATATTGACAACAGACGATTTTGCCGCCCGTTTGGCCGCGATGCAAGAGCTGGGCCTTGAGGTCGAAATCCTTGAAGAAGCAGAATTGGAGAAGTTGGGCATGGGGGCGTTGCTCTCGGTTGGCCAAGGGTCGCGCAGCCCCTCCAAGGTGGTTGTGATGCAATGGAACGGCGGTAAAAAGGGCGACGCACCTTTCGCGCTGGTCGGTAAGGGCGTGGTGTTTGACACCGGTGGCATTTCCTTGAAACCAGCCGCTGGCATGGAAGAGATGACCATGGATATGGGCGGCGCTGGCGTGGTTGCGGGCGTGATGCGCACCTTGGCGCTGCGTGGAGCCAAGGCCAATGTGGTTGGTCTGGTTGGCTTGGTTGAAAACATGCCGGACGGGCAGGCGACACGACCTGGCGATGTGGTGCGTTCTATGAAAGGCGACACCATCGAGGTGATCAACACCGACGCCGAGGGGCGTTTGGTTTTGGCGGATGTTTTGTGGTACGCCCAAGAGCGGTTTGCACCAACGGGCGTGATCAATCTGGCGACGCTGACGGGGGCTGTGATCATCGGGCTTGGCCATGATAACACGGGTGTGTTTTCCAACGACAACACGCTTTGCAACAATTTCCTAAAAGCCGCAAAAAATGAGGGCGAGGGCGCATGGCGTCTGCCACTGGATGACAGCTACGACAAGCTGATTGATTCTCGCATTGCCGATATGAAAAACACCGGTGGTCGGCCAGCCGGGTCCATCACGGCCGCCAAATTCCTGCAACGCTTTGTGCCGGATGAAATGCCGTGGATCCATTTGGATATCGCCGGTACCGCACTGTTGAAAACGGACTCAACCTTGGCGCCCAAAGGCGCGACCGGTTGGGGTGTGATGTCGCTGGACCGTCTTGTCCGCGACATGCTGGAGGTCTGATGGGCGCCGCCTATTTCTATCACCTGACCCGCGCCCCGCTGGAAGCGGTCCTGCCGATGCTGCTGGAGAAATCTGTTGCGGCTGGGTGGCGCGTGTTGGTGCGCGGCACCGATGATAACCGTTTGAAGTGGCTGGATGAGCGGCTGTGGCAGGGGCGACCAGACTCATTCTTGGCGCATGGATTGGCGGGCGGCAAAAACGACGCCATGCAACCCATCATTTTGACGACGGCCGATACGGCAGCGAACAACCCCACTTGCATTTTGGCCGTCGACGGGGCCGATGTGACGGCCGAAGACGTTGCCCAAATGGAACGTGTCAGCATCCTGTTCGATGGCAATGACGAAGCCGCGTTGACCCGCGCCCGAACCCAGTGGAAATCCCTCACGGATGCGGGTTGTTCCGCACAATACTGGTCCCAAGAAAGCGGCAGTTGGGAAAAGAAAGCCGAGCGCTAACCCCGCGCGGCCTTTCTTCTTTTCTTAAATATCCGCCGCGCAGCGCATCAAACCCTTTAGCGGCGCAGCACCATCTTGCCACCACCCAGCTCGATCTTGGAATAGCGCTGTAAATAAGTCATGCCCAACAGGGATGTACCCATCTCGCCCTCGTTCACCGATGCGCCGACCGTCAGGTCAAGGATTTCACCCAGCCGCACGTTCTGTAAACGCACCCGCGCCGTGCGCACTTCGCCATTGGCGGTGTTGGCGATATCGCCATAGAACAGGTTTTCGACATCAATGCCGATCCGCTGCGCATCGTCTTTGGTCAGGACCACGTCCGAGGCCCCCGTATCAATGACGAAACGCACCGAAGTACCGTCGATTTCCAGATCCAGATAATAGTGCCCATCCGGCGATCGGGGCACCTCGACCGTGGCCATACCGTCGATATAGGATTGGCTGGGTGCGACAGTGTCACGAATGTCCGACCACAGTCCGATGGCCGCAATAGCGCCGATGAAAATAAGCCCCCAAACAGCGGCTTGCTGCGCGGTTTTGCCCAAATTTTTGCGATTGTCCACAAAGAACCAACCGGCAATTACGCTGCCCAAAAGAACCAGATATATCAGCTGTGCAAGGTTGTCAGAACTCATCGAAATACCCCTCTATGTATTTAATATAGGGAGGCTTGGCCTAGACGCCAACCCAGTTGATTGCAGTGATGCCGTCGACCACGAACTGAACGGACAGCGCGGCCAACAACATGCCCAACAGGCGGCTGACCACATTGGTGCCCGTGGTGCCCAAGGCCCGTTCCAGAAGACCCGCAGACATGAATGCCAGCAAAACCAACAGCAAAACGGCGGCCAAGACCAGCATCACCATGCCGATCACGGCCCAATTGCCGCCTGCTTCCCCGGTCAGCAAGATCATTGTTGCGATAGAGCCGGGACCAGCGATCAACGGGGTTGCAAGCGGGAAAACGGACGGGTCATTTTCGGAATTGGCTTGGCCTTTGCGACGTTTGCTGCGTCGTTCAAACAGCATGTCCAGCGCTGTCAAAAACAACAAAATACCACCGGCAATGCGAAAGGCGGGCATTGAGATGCCGGCAAAGCCCAACACCGCCTCGCCAAACAGGCCAAACAACACCAGCAAAATACCTGCAATGAGCGTGGCACGAATGGCGATGCCACGTCTGTGGGTGGCTTCTTCACCCTTGGTTAGGGCGACAAATATAGGTGACAGCCCGATTGGATCAATGATCACAAACAAAGTGATAAAGGCGGTTATGAAGGCAGAATAATCCAAAGTCTAAGCTTGCGCCTTTTCCAGTTTTTCCAAGGCTTTCATCCACATATCATCAGCGCGATCCAAAGCGTTCATCACTTCGGAATATTTGCGCTGCCAAGGCTCGGCCTGATTGCCCGCGTCTTCATCATATAGCGCTGGATCGGCCAGTTTTTTGGCCAGTTTATCACGCATATCGTTGAGCTTTTTGACCCGTTCCTCACATTTGCGCACGTCAGCCTTCAACGCAAGAAGTTGATCGCGAGAGGCGCGTTTGGGGGCGGCTTTGGGTTTTTTCGGTTTGTCTGGTGTGTCTTTGGTCAGCAGATCTTTGCGATAGGCCTGCAAATCTTCCTGCCAAACCGATACGCTGCCATCTTTTACCAGCCACAAACGGTCTGCGACCATCGACAGTAAATGCATGTCGTGGCTGATCAGGATCACCGCACCGGAATAGGCCGTCAAGGCTTCGACCAGCGCTTCGCGGCTTTCGATATCAAGGTGGTTGGTCGGCTCATCCAAAATCAGCAGATGCGGTGCGGGCAGGGTCGCCAGCAACAGCGACAACCGTGCCTTTTGTCCACCAGACAATCGCCCAACCTCGGTTTCGGCCTGATCCGGCCCTAAACCAAAGCCCGCGAGCCTTGCTCGCAGCTTGGCTTGGCCCTCGGCGGGGCGTTCGCGCAAAAGGTGCTGCAGCGGGGTTTCGTCGACGTAGAGTTCGTCCACTTGGTGTTGGGCAAAGAACCCGATCCGCAGCTTGCGAGATTGGGACATTTTGCCTGACATTGGTTGAAGTCTATCTGATAACAGCTTGGCAAGAGTGGATTTTCCTTGACCATTCTTACCCAGTAGCGCGATCCGGTCGTCCTGATCAATGCGCAGGTTCAGGTTCTTTAGAACGGTGCGGCCATCATAGCCAACCGAGGCATCTTCCACAGAAATAATCGGCGGGGATAGCTCTTCTGGTTCGGGAAATGTGAACACAGTGCGCGCCGCATCTTCGGGCGCGCGGATGGTTTCCATTTTTTCCAGCATTTTCACCCGTGACTGGGCTTGCTTGGCTTTTGAGGCTTTGGCTTTGAAACGATCCACAAAGCTTTGCAAATGCGCACGTTGCAAGTCTTGTTTCTTGGCGGCGGCCGCTTGGACTTCGCGTTTGGCGGCGCGTTGGCGCACGAATTGATCGTAGGGGCCTGTGTAATAGGTCAGGCTGCGGTTTTCCAAGTGCAGGATTGCGCCAACAGCACGGTTCAGCAACTCGCGGTCGTGCGAAATGATCAGCACGGTGTGCGGATACTTCACCAGATACGCTTCCAGCCAGAGCGAGCCTTCCAGATCGAGATAGTTGGTCGGCTCATCGAGCAGCAGGTAATCCGGCTCGCTGAACAACACGGCGGCCAAAGCCACACGCATGCGCCAACCACCGGAAAAGGCGGAGCAGGGCATCTTTTGCTCGTCGCCATCAAACCCAAGCCCCTTAAGGATCGAGGAGGCGCGGGCCTCGGCAGAATAGGCGTCGATATCGGCCAAACGGGTGTGGATTTCGGCAATCCGGTGCGCGTCCGTTGCAGATTCGGATTCGGCCAATAGGGCCGCGCGTTCCGTGTCTGCGGCCAAAACCGTATCGATCAGCGACACTTCGTTGCCTGGCACCTCTTGGCTGACGCCGCCCATACGGGCGCGGGCTGGCATGGTGATGGTGCCTGTTTCCGAGGGGATATCGCCGCGGATCAGGTTGAAAAGAGTGGTTTTTCCAGCCCCATTGCGCCCGATCAGGCCCACTTTGTGGCCTGTCGGGATGGTGGCGCTGGCGCTTTCAAACAGGGGGCGGCCCTGAATGGCGAAGTTCAGATCATTGATACGTAACATGGGCGCGGTTTGACCTATGACGGCAAGAAGGTCAATCACCGCTTTTCATAAGGGTGAACCCATGTTAGCAGGGCGTCGAAATTATCACGGCTGGGCGATGTTGCCCGCCCTTCACAGAAAGAATGACCCATGGCTCTTCAGCGCACATTTTCGATCATCAAACCAGACGCCACCAAACGCAACCTGACCGGCGCCAATCGTCGCTAAATTCGAGGCCGCCGGCCTGCGGATTGTTGCCAGCAAGCGCATCCAGCTGACATTGGCCCAAGCGCAACAATTTTACGGTGTGCATTCCGAGCGCCCGTTCTTTGGCGAATTGTGTGAGTTCATGATCTCCGAGCCGATTGTTGTGCAAGTGCTGGAAGGCGAAGACGCGATTGCGAAAAACCGCGAAGTTATGGGCGCGACCAATCCGGCAGATGCGGATGCGGGCACGATCCGTAAAGAGTTCGCCCTGTCCATTGGCGAAAACTCGGTTCACGGGTCAGATGCGCCAGAAACAGCCGCCGAAGAAATCGCCTTCTTCTTCTCGGGTCTTGAACTCGTCGGCTAATAGGATTTTTCCCAAAAATCCTTCAAAATTATTTGGAATAATTTTAGCTGCGTCTAGTCTTGATGACACCAATCATATCAAGGGCCGCTTCCAACTCGGAGCGGCCTTTGTCGTGCCCGCCGGCTTTGATGGCATCAAATCGTTTGCGCAGGTCGCGTTTTTCATCGCCTTGGCAATCGTTCCATGGGCGACCTTGCAGGCCCATGACCATGGCGTAAAACGCTATGAAATGGGGTTTGGAACCCGTTTGCAATAGTTTGCGATAGGCCGCGTCAGGGCCAAGGTCGCGAAGCTGGTCAGCCGAAACTATGCCCGCCCGTGCATATACGGCGTCGGAAGCGGGGCCAAGATTTCGGATGCTGGAGACGGGATCTGACATAGGTCAAGCCATAGTTGTTTCCGTTCAATTAGCAATGCCAAACGCCCTAGATACTGGCCCAGTCCGTAATCACAAATGGTGTTTGCTTTGTCTCGGGTTTGGATGTGGGCGAAGTTTTCAGATCACCCAAGCGGTGGGCGACATAGCCAATTTTGCGTGGAAATTGTTCTTGTGCTGATTGCTCGCGCGGGGTTGCTTTTGGTTTCTTGTCCATTGTTTTGCTCCTGCCTTGGGCTTGCACCCGGTTGCCTCTGTGATCTCCCTTTTGCAAGACATCTCGTTGGTGGATGTCGTTTTTTAAGTGGATCACGCCTCTGTGTGGATTCGTAGGGCGAAATGGGGCAGGAATATGGCGGGCTTGTGGGTGAAAAGCAGCGCCCCGCAACATGTTGTGTGTTGCGGGGCGTTCAGAGATTTTTATCAATCTATTTCCATAGGTTGTGGGATTTATGCAGCAATCAGCTCGGCCAAACCATGTTCGGTGGCTTTGGCGGGCAGCAGGGCTGCGTCGCGCACTTCGCGCAGGCGGTTGGCAAAGGCCAAGCGCCAATCCAGATCATCCTCGCCCAGCAATTCAGCGATGGCCACGTCACGGGTCCATGCATCGCAGGACGTCAGATAAACAGTGTCGCCATCCGCGATGTCGGTGGCCGAGATAACTTTGGTTTGTTTGGGCTGCGTCATGGGATGCTCCTGTAACAATGCTGTTGTGTTTGAACACAACAATAGAATAATGTTCCATATCTGCGCTAGATACTTGGGCGAATAAGCACATCCATCTGCGTAGCGGTTGTATCTCAGGTGTTTTGTTCCAATTAGAGAGGAAAACAGGAATGTCAGTACAAATGGACGGGTTGGATCGGAAAATCCTTGCGCAGTTGCAGCAGGACGCGTCACGGTCTTTGGATGAAATTGCCCGCAATGTGGGGTCAAGCAAGACCCCCGTGTGGAACCGGATTCGCAAATTGAAAGCGGCCGGTGTGATCGGGCGACAAACAGTTTTACTGGACCCGCAGGCGTTGGGGTTGGAGGCGTGCTTTTTTGTGTTGGTACGCACCAGCGAGCATGATGCCGACTGGCAAGCACGTTTTTTGACCACCCTAAAAGCGCGCCCCGAGGTTATGGAAGCGCATAGATTGGCGGGCGACATTGATTACATCCTGAAAGTGCGGGTAACCAACGCCAAAGCGTATGATGTCTTTTATCAGGCGCTGATTGCGGAGGTGAAGATTTTCAACGTCACGGCACTGTTGTCGATGGAAGAGATTAAATCGACCACGGTTTTGCCGATCGAGGTTGAAGATTAGGTATTTAGGGCAAGAGGGGGGCTTTGCTTGCTCCTATACTTAGATTGGCCTATCAATCGTAAAAAAGGACGTAAAAGTTGAAAAATCCGTATCAAGAATTACCGTCAAAGTCATTCTGGCGCCCCAGTGTCGCTGAGCGCAATATGCTGGAGATCAGTGATCTTTGGACCTCAAAAAACGAGATAATTCAGAGCGATACGGTGGCCACTGCGGGGTCATGTTTTGCACAACATATCAGCAAAGCAATGATCAGCAACGGGTTCAACTGGATTGATGCGGAGCCCGCCCCCGAGGCGATGCCACCGGAGGTGAGCAAAGCGCATGGCTACGGCGTTTTTTCCTTTCGCACTGGCAATATCTACACGGCGGCTTTGTTGCGCGAGTGGGTTGAGGCGGCGTTTGATGTGACGCCGCTGCAGGATGAATTGTGGGAGCAGGACGGGCGTTTTTATGATCCGATGCGGCCAGCGATTGAGCCGGACGGGTTCGAGAGTGCGGCGGAATGCATGGCGCTGCGTCGGCACAGTCTGGCCGCGATGCGCAAGGTTTTGAGCGAAGTCGATGTTTTTGTCTTTACGCTGGGGCTGACGGAAAGCTGGCGTAACAAAAAGACAGGTTTCGTTTATGCGGCCTGTCCGGGCACTTTGGCGGGCACATTTTCAAAAGACGAGCATGAGTTTTACAACCAAACCTATCCTGACATTTATGCCGACATGATGGCGGTGTTGGACCTGATCAAACAGCACAACCCGACTGTGAAATTTCTGCTAACGGTTTCACCGGTTCCATTGGTCGCCACTGCCGTGCCACGGCATGTTTTGGTGTCGACAACCTATTCGAAATCTGTTTTGCGGGCCGTTGCGGGCGATCTAAGCACGGGGCGGGCGGACACGGATTATTTCCCCTCTTTCGAAATAATCAACACGACGCCGTTTAAGGGCTCGTTCTTTATGCCCAACCAACGCGAGGTCGCGGCGGCGGGGGTCAGTTTCGTGATGGGACATTTCTTTGCCGGACTTGGCATGGTTGCCCAATCCAAACCTACGCCAGCGCCAAAAGCCGAGGTCAAAAGCGGTGACGGCGATGACGAGGAAGACGACATCTTTTGTGAAGAAGCATTGCTGGAGGCGTTTTCAAAATGAAGGGTTTGGTATTTGGCAATTCGCATGTCGGTGCCGTGCGCCGCGCTTGGGACGACAACAGTTCGGTTGATGTCGATTTCTACGCCATCCCCGGCGGCGTTGGCCCGCATGTCAAGCTGGAGGCGGGGCGTATCTACCCCAATGACGAGAAACAGCCGCGCAGTTCGATCAAGGGCGTTGAAAAGCGAGGGCTTGATTTGTCGCGCTATGATTTCATTGCTTTTTGCAGCCTGGGGCTGGGCGCGTTGCGTCAGAAAACACCAATGGATCGGATTTTGCGACAGATTTCGCTGGCAGAATTCACCCAGCCGCAATCCAACGAAACCCTGCCGGTATCGCGGGCCTATATGTATAAGGCCGTGCAAAACGCCGTTTTGGGGCTGAGCGGGGCTGAATCCCTGCGCGTGGTGCGTTCGGTGTTTGACGGGCCTATCGTTTGTGCGCCTAAGCCCATTCCGGTGTTGTCCGCGATGGAGGAGACCCATCCGCTGCGCCGTGTTTACGGTGGGCATGTTGCGGATTTCACCACATGGTTTGCAACGGCCCAGTCCAAAATCGTCAATGGTTTTGCCGAAACGCTGGGGATTGACGCCGTTGGCTATCCTGATCCGGCTTGGGTCGATGCTGGCGGCACGCCTGATCAATATGCGGGTCGCAGCGATGATCCTTGGCACATGAACCCTGCCTATGGGGCGCTGGTTGTTCAGCAGGTGCAGGGCTGGATCGAAGGCCACTCGACACTGTCGTAACTGGACAGGGCAGGGTGCTGCCGATCACCGATACTAAATTAAGGGCTTATCCGCAGTTCGCGCGGGCGATTTGGGCCGTGTAAAGCGGTGCGGGATGGGGGGCATGCTGCCAGATGGGGCAGGTGTCTCCGGCGCAAAGCGAATGCGCCGGAGGGTGTTGTTTATTTCGCGAACTTCTTGATCTCGCCGCTTTCCAGACGCGCGGCATAGGACGCAAGTTCTTTGCGCACCAGCTTCATCAGGAAGTAGAGACAGAAGATGTTCACAACCGCCATGGCAAAGATCGCCGCATCCGAGAAGTCGATGACAGGGCCAAGGCTGGCAGCCGCACCGATAACAATGAAGACGCAGAAGATGATCTTGAACGTCAGCTCAGAGGCTTTGCTTTCGCCAAACAGGTAGGTCCAGCTTTTCAGGCCGTAGTAGGACCATGAAATCATCGTTGAGAAGGCAAACAGGACAACCGCGATGGCCAGAACGAATGGGAACCAGCTGATGCTAGCGCCAAAGGCCGCTGATGTCAGTGCAACGCCAGAGTTGCCATCGACAGTTGCGATCGCATTGCCAGCCTCGTTCAGCATGTAGTTGCCTGTGGCTGGATCGACGATCAACTGTTGCGAAATCACGATAACCAGCGCGGTCATTGTACAGATCACAACCGTATCAATCAGTGGCTCAAGCAAAGACACAAAGCCCTCGGTGATTGGCTCTTTGGTGCGCACCGCAGAGTGAGCAATCGCCGCAGACCCAACGCCAGCTTCGTTCGAGAAAGCCGCACGTTTGAAACCTTGGATCAAGGCGCCAACAAAGCCACCCGCAACGCCAAGACCTGTGAAGGCCCCTGCAAAGATTTGACCAAAGGCCCAACCGATCATGTTGTAGTTCACGATCAGAATGACCAGTGACGCACCAACATAAAGGATGCCCATGAAGGGCACGACTTTTTCGGTCACATTGGCGATGGATTTGATACCACCAACAATCACGGCAAACACCACCAGTGCAAAAATAATGCCTGTGATCCAGCCGGGATAGTCACCCGTGATGCCCGAAATCTGTGCATGCGCCTGATTTGCTTGGAACATGTTGCCGCCACCAAGTGCGCCAAGGATACAGAAGATCGAGAACACAATCGCCAGGAATTTACCGCCCGGCAAGCCCAGTTCTTTGAAGCCCTTGGAAATATAGTACATCGGACCACCAGAAACGGTGCCGTCAGGGTATTCATTGCGGTATTTCACGCCCAGTGTACATTCAGTGAACTTTGACGCCATGCCCAAAAGACCCGCTAGGATCATCCAGAATGTCGCCCCCGGTCCACCAATGCCGACGGCCACAGCCACACCAGCGATGTTCCCCAAACCCACAGTGCCCGACAGAGCCGTTGCAAGCGCTTGGAAGTGGCTGACTTCGCCCGCATCATTGGGGTCAGAGTAGTCGCCTTTGACCAACTGGATCGCATGTTTGAAAAAGCGAAACTGCACAAAGCCAAAGTAGAGCGTAAAGATGGTGGCGGCGATCACCAGCCACATCACGATCCATGGAAAGCTTGTCCCCGGGAAGGGGGAAAAGATCAAACTCACGAAAGGCCCGGTGATTTTTGCAAAGATCTGATTGACCTTTTCATCTATGCCGATGGCCTCTTGAGCGACGAGCGGACTCGCCAATACGGTGGCTGACGCGGCGGTCAGCCAGAATTTTACATTGCTAAACATGATTTGCCCCTATCCAACGACTGTGACTGGAACGTCTGCGTTCATCACCAGGTTTTGAGTTGAGCTTCCGAAGATGCGTTTGCTGAACCCGCCTGAGGAGGCGCGCCCTACGATGAGTTGCGAGCCGCCGTTTTCAACGGTCAGGGCGTTGAGCGTTTCCGCCACATCACCGTGCCGCACAATGCCGCTGGCGGTAAAGCCTGCATCTTGTAGCGATTTCACAGCTGGCGTGACGACCCGTGTCATCGCAAGCTTGATCTCTTCTTCACGTCGCAGATGGCGCTTCTCGTTTTCTTCGGGTGTTTGGAATGTGAACGGCGACCATTCGATCACGTAAATCGCGATCAATTCGCAGCCGTCTATACGGGACGCCTGTTCTTTGGCAAAGGCGAGCGCGCGCTCGCCTGTGTCTTCTCCGTCCAATCCTATGACTATTTTGACTGTCATTTTTGTACCTCCTGTTTGTTTTGTATCAGTAGTTGGGAGGCGAATGCCCCCAAAGTCAAGGTTCCTGCCAGTTCAGATATTGCAAGTATCCTCTCCATCAGTATCAGTGATTATCACTGGGCACTGGGCATTTTCCTAGAAAAATTTCAGGACATATTCACGTAAGCTGTTCTAAAAATAGGACAATTAACTGGTGAGTGCAATTTAGACTGAATTGACCGACGGGTTTTAGCTGAGCTGGAATCCGATGGGCGGCTCTCGATTGCCGCGTTTGCGGCGCGGGTAAGTTTGACCAATACGCCCTGTTCTGAGCGGGTCAAACGACTGGAGAGAACCGGATACATCAGCGGGTACCGCGCTGTTTTGGATATGGACCAAACTGGGCTTGGGGCATCTGACGGTGGTGCAGGTGTCACTGTCGGCAACGGCGGGAGATGGCGCGCTTGATAAGGTCAACGATGCAGTGCGACACATTCCCGAAGTTGAGGGCTGCTTGATGGTGGCGGGGCCATTTGACTATCTGTTACCGGTGCGCACCCGAGACATGCAGCATTTTCGCATGGTGCTGGGCGACAAGATTAACACCTTGCCAGGCATCCTTCGGACGAACTCATTTGCGGTGATGGAAGTGGTGCAACAAAGCTGCGACTTTCACGGTGCTGAACAGGTGGTCTAGGGGCGTCAACACATGCTGGAGTGGGCGGCTTGACTTAATTTTCAATCTAACCTTTCCAACGCTTTAACGTAAAAATGCCCCGCATTTAGCGGGGCATTTTTGTGGTCCAAAAGGCCCAGTTTTATCAGGCGCGATCTTTAGATGAATTCAAAGTCAGACGCTGTCAAACCACCTGCAATACCCTCAAGGATAATCGTGCCAGTGCCGTAGTCGATTGTCGCATCGCCACCGGTGTAGGTGATTGTAAGAGCCGCGAAATTCAGGCCCGTGCCGCTGAGGTCGATCGTGTCTTCACTGATCGTAAAGTCGGTGATCGTATCCGCGCCGTCGTTGTTGATGAACACAAAGGTGTCATTGTCAGCGCCACCGGTCAGGATGTCATTGCCGCGCCCACCGTCGATGGTGTCATTGCCAATCGAACCTGTGATTGTGTCATTGCCCGAGCCGCCATAGACACGGTCATTGCCAGCGCCGCCATTCATTATGTCGTCGCCGCCATCGCCATACATACGGTCATTGCCAAAGTTGCCGTAGATCCGGTCATTGCCGGTGCCACCATGCATGTTGTCGCTGCCGTTTTCACCGTACATGCGGTCATCGTCAGCATCGCCATACATTTGGTCAGCACCGGTGCCGCCGCGCATGTTGTCCATGCCATCGCCGCCATACATCCGGTCACTGCTGTTACCACCGTTCATGCGGTCGTCGCCGTCGTTGCCGTACAGACGGTCTTCGCCGCTGTCGCCGGTCATGACATCGTTGCCAGTACCGCCCGACATAATGTCGTCGCCGCCACCACCGGAAATCCGGTCATTGCCGCCGCCACCGTTGATGGTGTCATTGCCGGTACCGCCTTTGATGTTGTCGTCGCCAGCGTTGCCGAACAGACGATCATCGCCATCACGGCCCACCAGCAGATCGTTGCCAGTGCCACCATAAAGCGTATCCCCGCCACTGCCGCCATATATGCTGTCGTCGCCTGCCTGACCACGGAATGTGGCCGATATCGACGGCGCACTGAAGGTGTCCGCCCCCGAAGTGCCTGTGACTTCCAAAGCGTCCGAGGCATCAAACAGCAGGGAGGAGGCTGCATTATACTGATCCAGTGACAGGCTGAGCATATCGTCAGAGGCGTTGAGCCCATCCACCCCAATTCCGGTCAATGCCGCGATTTGCGCCGCAGTCATGGTGGCGATATTGGCCCCGGTATCCGCGATTGTTGCCAGATCACCGGTGGCGATCACCACAGTGCCAAGCGCCGCGGTTTGCGCAACCGACAAGTCCAGTGCATCGTCAGTGGCGTCAAGGATATCAACCCCCGCTGCCGCCAATGCCGCGATCTGAAGCGCGGTCAGCGCTTCTAGGTTCGCCCGGGTGTCTGCCAATGTGACGGTGTCCGCCGCCGTCAACGCAACGCTGCCCAATGCATTAAACTGCGCAACCGTCAGCGCCAAAACATCATCTGTTGCGTCAAAGGCGTCTATGCCCGCTGCGTTCATGGCTGCGATTTCAACGGCTGTGCGCGCGCCAATATTTGCACCGGTGTCGGACAATGTCACCACGTCCGCAGCAGTTAGCGCGATGCCACCCAAAGCGTTGAAGTTGGCAACCGTCAGCGACAGAACATCATCTGTTGCGTCAAAGGCGTCTATGCCCGCCGTGTCCATAGCGACGATTTCTGCCGCTGTTAGCGCGCCGATGTTAGCCCCTGTGTCGGTCAACGTCACCACGTCG
>DEIK01000038.1 GCA_002352425.1 Rhodobacteraceae bacterium UBA2776 | reverse complement strand
CCAAGCGCTTTACGCTTACCCTCTATATGGGTCCGATATACCCAATTTGCCAAGCACTTGCCCCTCTAATGTCTCCATTATTGCCGCATCTTGCTCAGATATGTGATCATAACCCAACAGATGTAACACCCCGTGGATTAATAAATGTGTGACATGGTCTGAAACGGGCTTGTTCGCGGTGCGTGCCTCAGCGGCGCAAGTGTCAAAGGAAATGGCGATATCGCCCAACTCTTCGGGCATGCCTTTGGGGTCAAACGACGGTTTTTCCGGATGCCGTCCAGGGGTCGCGCGGTCAACACTTGGCCATGACAGCACGTTGGTTGACGTAGGCTTACCACGAAATTCTGCGTTCAGATCGGCAATACGCGCATCATCACAGGCCAGCAGGCTGACCTCGCAATACTGCGCCTCAATGTCCAGATGGGCGAGCATCGCCGCAACGGCCTGCGCCGCCAACGCCTCTATGTCCAGCTCCGCCCAGCGCGCATCCTCTATGTTGACGGCAATGAACTCAGCCATCATCGGCTTCATAGGCCTCGATGATCCTGGCCACCAAAGGATGGCGCACCACATCCTTGGAGGTGAAATAGTTAAAGGCGATCTTGTTGATGCCTTTCAACAGACGTTCGGCATCGTGCAGGCCACTGGTCACGCCGCGCTGCAAATCAATTTGGGTCCGATCCCCTGTGATCACCATGCGGCTGCCTTCGCCAAGACGGGTCAGGAACATCTTCATCTGCATTGACGTGGCATTCTGCGCCTCATCCAACACCACAAAGGCATTGGCCAGGGTCCGGCCACGCATAAACGCCAACGGCGCGATCTCGATTTTTTTATCCTCGATCATCTTGGTGACCTGCTTGGCCGGCAAAAAATCGTTCAGCGCATCATAAAGCGGCTGCATAAAGGGATCGACCTTGTCTTTCATGTCGCCCGGCAAAAACCCCAACCGTTCGCCCGCCTCAACGGCAGGGCGCGACAGGATGATCTTATCAACCTTGCCCTCGATCAACATGTTTACCCCGACGGCGACCGCCAAATAGGTTTTGCCGGTGCCCGCAGGCCCGATGCCAAACCCCAGCTCGTTCTCAAACAGTGATTTAACATATGCCTTTTGCGCCTCGGTGCGCGGCTCGATCATCTTTTTGCGGGTCTTGATCTCGACACGACCGCCTTTGAACATCTCAAGCTGGTCAATGCTCTCGGTATCCGCCGCTTCGCCAAACAGCGTCTCATCACCACCCATCGTGATTTCAGTGTCGATGTCGCCCATGGCAACTTCGCGACCCGCCTCCAAACGCAAATAAAGCGCCCGCAAAACACGGGCGGCCTCGGCACAATCATCGGCATCCCCTGTCAAAGACAACTGGTTGCCACGGCGTGAAATCTGGATGCTGAACTTATCCTCAATATGGGCAAGGTTCCGATCAAACGCGCCACACAGGTCAATCAACAAACGGTTGTCAGGAAATTCCAGCAGCTCCTCATCGGGGGCATCTGGTGGGGTCAAAGCGCCTATGGCCAATCAATTCTCCTGTTTGAAGTATGGTTTGATCGTGCCAAATCATTTTGCAACATTCAAGCGGCGATCAGTATCAATCATGTAAAATTCAAGTGACGATAGCCTAAAAAGGAAAAAGGCCCCCCGCACATGCGAGAGGCCTTCAGCCAAACCTTGTTTTTTAAACCTTAGATCGGGTCACCGATAAACGTTCCTGACTTGAATTTGCCAGTTGCGATGGTCGGAGGTGCAACACCGGAACAAACGGGCTTGCCGTATTTATCCAGACGCGCGGACAGATAGCCTTCAACACCATCATCAATGATCCAGTGGTCACATCCGTTTGGATCAACCCAGATACCAGCTTTTAGATTGCTAAGACCCTTTGAATCGATACCCCGATCAACGGTCTTGTCTGCTTTGTCACCACATGCCGCCAAAGAAAGGGCCACAGTAGCAAGAGCAATGCCTTTTAGTAGTTTCATCTTGTTACCTCTTTAGCGAATGCAAATAATTTCAACACGGCGGTTTTTGCGCATACCAGCGGATGTTCCGTTTGATGCAGCTGGGACACGTTCGCCATAACCACGAACATCAACCACTTTGGCTCCGACAGTTTGTGCAACCCGTGCAACCGCATTGGCGCGGTTCAAAGACAAGCGCATGTTGTACTGATCTGACGCGCGGCTGTCCGTGTGGCCCGCAATCGTGTAGGCGCGTGCGTTTGCGCTTTGGAAAAACTTCTGCAAACGCGCGCGACCGGCTGAACTGATGGAATACTTATCCGTCGCAAACAGCTGGTCTGAATTCATCACACCGCAAACATTGCCACGACGACAAACAGGGATGCCTTGGCGGTTAACGTGGGGGCTCATGTAGCCCTCAACACCGTCATCCATAACCCAATGCTCACAACCATCAGGATCGACCCAGATACCAGGAAGATATCTCTCCCCCTTAATGGTTCCAGCCGACGCAGCAGTGCCGGACACAGCCAATGCCAAAATCGCGGCAGAGACACCCGTCAGTGATATACGCATCACTTTCGAAATAATATTGCCCACAGTCATTCCCCTAACAATTATGTGTTAATCCACCAAGTATAGTTAACAGCCCCACACCCTTCAATTGGTATGCGCTTTACTCTAGGATACATTATCAAGCCTTTTTCACTTAGGGAACAGTTATTCTGCTAGTTTGTTGGCATATCCGAAACAGTCCAGCACAACGGGGCGGATTAACCCCGAAATCCAATCTGTTTCCGACAATCTGGTTGGCTTTTTCTAAAAATTTTACCGGATCCGTTAGGTGTGAATCACTTCACCGCCCAGTGAATTGGTCTCGCTTTTGATGATTCCTACCGAATAAATGTCGCCGATATTCAGCGCTCCGCCAATTGCGGGTTCAGCCACATGAACCGCATGTAAATGCTGGCTCTTGCCAATCATCTGTCCCTGCAAACGCCCCTTCTTCTCAATCAACACCTTAACCTTTTGCCCCACCATCGCCTCCTGCAAGGCACGCTGCTGTTGCGTGATCAAAGCCTGCAACTCCTGCAACCGTACATCCGCCACCTCCGCCGCCACAAATGCCCGTTCAGCCGCCGGCGTGCCGGGGCGGGCCGAGTATTTGAACGAATAGGCTTGCCCATAATTGACTTCGCGGATCAGATCCATCGTCGCTTGGTGGTCGACATCCTCTTCACCCGGAAATCCGACAATAAAATCGCCCGAGATCAGTATATCTGGGCGGGCGTCGCGGAACCGCTCGATCAGCCGGATATATTGCTCGGCTGTGTGCTGACGGTTCATGCCTTTCAGCACTTTATCGCTGCCCGATTGCACCGGTAAATGCAGATAGGGCATCAATTTTTCACAACTGCCATGCGCCTCGATCAGATCATCCGTCATGTCGTTTGGGTGGCTGGTGGTGAACCGGATGCGCTCCAGCCCATCAATGTCATTCAGCGCCCAGATCAGTTGGGTCAGCCCCCAATCATCATTTTGATAAGCATTCACATTCTGCCCCAGCAGATTGATTTCGCGCACACCACGTTCGACCAAGTCCTGCGCTTCCCGCAAAATCCGCCCAGGCGAGCGCGAAACCTCGGCACCACGCGTATACGGCACCACACAAAATGCGCAAAACTTGTCACAGCCTTCTTGCACCGTCAAAAACGCACTTGGCCCGCGTTTGGGCAGATCACGTTTGGGCAAATGGTCGAACTTGTCCTCTTCGGGGAAATCCGTATCCAACGCCTTTTGCCCCGCATCAACCTGCTTCATCATCTCGGGCAGGCGGTGATAGGTTTGTGGCCCAACAACCAGATCAACCATCGGCTGACGCTGCATAATTTCGGCCCCCTCGGCCTGCGCCACACATCCAGCCACACCGATTTTCAAATCCGGCTTGGCGTCTTTTAGCGGACGATACCGGCCCAGCTCGGAATAAATCTTCTCGGCCGCCTTTTCGCGGATATGACAGGTGTTCAGCAAAATCATATCGGCCTCTTCGGGTGTCCCAACAGGATCATACCCCGACGTGCCCAAGGCTTCGGCCATCCGCTCGCTGTCATAGACATTCATCTGACAGCCATAGGTTTTGATAAAGAGCTTCTTTTTATTCGACATAACAGCCACCAATTTTTCGCGCATTTTCGCCGCACACCTACACAATGGAACGATCGCTTGCAATGAACTGCGAATTGACCGAATTTGGGGCAAGCACCAAAAACCAATACGGGCAGCGCAATGCAGTACACAGATTTGGCAGATTTCATCAAAACCGGCAGTGAGGTGCTGGCGCGAGGGCCGATTGCGTTGATCTTGGTTGAAGATCTGGTTGAGGTCGACACCTGCATCCGTCACCATCAACAACTTGGATTTAAGTCCGTGTTGGTCTTTGCGCCAGACGAACTAAAATTACCCAAAAATCTGGATGAGCTGATCCACCGCATCCCCTATGACATGATGGCCGAAAACGCGATGGAAGTGGCCGTGAACACCATCATCGACGCGGCACCGGATATCTGGGTTTATTACTGCTATAACGCGGAATACCTGTTTTACCCCTTTAACGAGACCCGCAGCGTCGGCGAAATGATCGCCTTTAGCATGGAAGAGCGCCGCAGCAGCATCCTAACCTATGTGGTTGATCTTTATGCCGGAGATTTGGGAGACTTTCCCGATGCGGTATCGCTAGAGGACGCGCATCTGGACAAATCCGGCTATTACGCACTGGCCCGCGCCGATGCGGCCAATAACGGCCACCCAAAAGAACGCCAGTTGGATTTCTACGGCGGTTTGCGCTGGCGGTTTGAGGAGCATATTCCGGCGGCGCGACGTAAAATCGATCGTGTCGCGCTGTTTCGCAACAAAAAGGGTTTGAAAATCCGCGCCGACCACACGTTTAACGATGAAGAATACAACACCTATTCCTGCGAATGGCACCACAATATCACCGCCTCGATCTGCTCGTTTCGAACCGCAAAGGCCCTGAAACGCAATCCGGGATCAACCTTTGATATCGAAACATTTCGTTGGCACAATTCAACCGAGTTTGAATGGCATTCCCAACAATTGCTGGATTTGGGACTGATGGAACCTGGGCAGTGGTTCTAACCTATCAGGCCTTACAGCCTTCTTCGCTCGGTATCGAGGATATTTAAAACTTCAAAACGGAACCGGATCAATACCCAAGCATTTTGCCAGTTCTTGTAGATCATCCAAGGCAGATGCGATTGCATTTTGCAAAGCATTGGCATCCCCTGAACGCGCAGCGGCCAAGGCCCGCTGCCAGTGATCAAAGACCTCCTGCTCTTTTTCTTTGCATTCCTTTGTGCCGCTATTGCGAAACCCGTGGCGCAGCACAAACATATAATGCGTCGCAAAATCAAGAACCTGTTCCTTCAATGCGTCCTGTCTGGATTTATCAATTACGTCGTCAATTATTCCAATAAGCTGAGAAATAGCAGCTGCTTCAATTGCCATTTTTCCGTCCTCCTTTGATGCAAATTCATTAGTGATTTTGATAATCCCTTTGAACTCGTTACAAAGATGAAAAGCGTCCGCTATTTTCAAGGCATCCGTCTCAGAAACCTTCTTATCGCCAACCGCGAATTGCGCCAAAATTTTGGAATATTGCCTCGTTTTTCGCATAATACGCCGACCCATCCTAAAATGGACTGTAGCAGATTTTGTCGCTTCAAGCAATTTTCAAGAAATCGGGCACCCGTATTGCTGCGCGCGCCCTTAGATATGGAAGTGTTAGAAATTGCGGCCCCTTTGGAGTGGAGCTAAATCCGCCGCAGCCGGATCACCACATCCACCTTGCTCACCTCGGCCCCTTTGGGCGCTTGTGGCAGGCGGCATATTTCCAATTGATCATTGGGGGCATCCATCAGTTCCTGACTGTCTTCCCAGAAGAAATGCGGATGGTCCGACATGTTGGTGTCAAAGTAACTTTTGGCCCCGTCGACCATGATCTCACGCAGCAACCCTGCCTCGCAAAACGCGCGCAAAGTATTGTAAACCGTGGCCAGTGACACTTTCTCACCAGCATTCTGAACCGACGCATACAGGCTCTCGGCCGTCACATGTCGATCTTGGCCGTCCCCCACCAACAGGTCCGCCAATGACAGCCGTTGCCGCGTTGGACGCAAACCAGCGCCACTCAGCCACTTGGTGCCGCGTTCTGTTGAAATTGCTGTCATCACATTTATTCCCGCTATTTCCTTCAATATAAGGCCTAAGCGGGCGGAATTACAATTGCAATTCATTCGCATTCAAAAAATCAATGCATTATTCCCCTTGCACCCCACCGCCCTTGCCACCAATTATCACAGAATGGTAGAAGGCCTTAACGGGCATTGTAATATCTTAAGGGGGCAAGGCTGAATGGCCAATTTTCCAAGCAGTTTTAACAAAGACGATCTGATCAAATGTGCGAATGGCGAGCTGTTCGGGCCAGGCAACGCACAACTGCCCCTGCCCCCGATGCTGATGATGGACCGGATCACCGATGTTTCGGGTGACGGCGGCGAACATGGCAAAGGTCACATCGTCGCTGAATTCGACATCAACCCTGATCTGTGGTTTTTCCCCTGCCATTTCCCCGGAAATCCGGTGATGCCGGGCTGTTTGGGTCTGGATGGGCTGTGGCAATTGACCGGCTTCAACCTTGGTTGGCGCGGCATGCAAGGCCAAGGCTTTGCCGTGGGCGTTGGCGAAGTGAAATTCTCGGGCATGGTCACACCCCAAACCAAAATGATCACCTATAAGATCGACTTCACCCGCGTCATTGATCGACGTCTAAAAATGGGCGTCGCGGATGGCGTTATTTTTGCCGATGGTGAACAAATTTATGCCGTCAAGGACCTCAAAGTCGGCCTTGCGGCTGCCAAAGAATAACATCTGCACAAAAGACTAGATATCTGCCAAGGAGAGCACCAATGCGTCGCGTCGTAATCACAGGAATGGGCATCGTTTCCTCGATCGGGAACAGCATCGAAGAAGTCACAGCTGCGCTGAAATCCGGCAAATCCGGCATCGTGGCCGCCCCTGAATATGCCGAAAACGGGTTCCGTTCGCAAATTCACGGCATGCCGCAAATCAACCCCGCCGACCACATCGACAAACGTCAGATGCGGTTCATGGGGCCTGGCGCTGCCTATAATTATCTGGCGATGGAGCAGGCGATTGCCGACTCTGGGCTTGAGGAAAAAGACGTTTCCAATCCGCGCACCGGTTTGGTGATGGGCTCTGGTGGCCCGTCCACCTCGAACTTTTTTCAAGCGCATAAAATCGTCAAAGAAAAAGGCGCGCCCAAACGCATGGGCCCCTTCATGGTGACACGATGCATGTCTTCGACCAACTCGGCGTGCCTTGCCACACCCTTTAAAATCAAGGGCGTGAACTATTCGATCACCTCTGCCTGCACCACGTCCCTGCACTGCATTGGCAACGGGGTTGAGCAAATCCAGTTCGGCAAACAAGACATCGTTTTCGCCGGTGGCGGCGAGGAGTTGGACTGGACCCTGTCCTGTCTGTTTGACGCGATGGGCGCGATGTCGAGCAAATATAACGACACCCCCGAAACGGCCAGCCGCGCTTTTGACGCCTCGCGCGACGGGTTTGTCATTTCTGGCGGCGGCGGCGTGCTGGTTCTGGAAGAACTGGACCATGCGCTGGCGCGCGGTGCGAAAATCTATGCCGAAGTCACAGGCTACGGCGCCACATCCGACGGCCACGACATGGTCGCCCCATCTGGCGAAGGCGCTGAACGTTCGATGCAGCTGGCGATGTCCACTTTGGGCGATCGCAAAGTCGGCTATATCAACGCCCACGGCACCTCGACACCGGCGGGCGACGTCACCGAAGTCCACGCCGTGCGCCGTGTCTTTGGCGAGGGCAACACCCCGCCGATCACCTCGACCAAATCGGTCACCGGCCACTGTTTGGGCGGCGCGGGTGTGCATGAGGCAATCTATTCGCTGATCATGCTGGGCGGTGATTTCATTGCCCCCTCCGCCAATATCACCGAACTCGACCCACAGATTAATCCAGATGAAATCTGTACCGAATTTGTCGAAAACGCGGGTCTGGACACGGTTATTTCAAACAGCTTTGGTTTTGGTGGCACGAACGGCACCATCGCCATGAGCAAATATCACGGGTAAAATTATAAAATGTCAGATTTGTTAAAAGGCAAACGCGGCCTGATTATGGGCGTCGCGAACCAACGGTCCATCGCGTGGGGCATCGCCTCGGCGATGGCGGATGCGGGTGCTGAATTGGCCTTCACCTATCAAGGCGAGGCGTTCGGCAAACGGGTTGAACCGCTGGCTGAATCTTTGGGCGCAAGCATCATGGTTGACGTTGATGTCACCGATGACGCGTCAATGGACAAAGCCTTTGAGCAAATCAAATCTGAATGGGGCGGGCTGGATTTCGTGGTCCACGCGCTGGCGTTTTCCGACAAAGACGAGCTGACGGGACGCTTCGTTGACACCTCCCGCGCCAACTTTAAAAACTCGCTGGATATTTCCTGTTATTCGCTGATTGATGTCGCCCGTCGCGCCGCCCCTTTGATGAATGACGGCGGCACGATCCTGACCCTGACCTTCCAAGGCTCCAACCGGGTCACGCCATTTTATAACGTGATGGGCGTGGCCAAAGCCGCGCTGGAATCCGCCGTGCGCTATTTGGCCAACGACCTTGGACCGGATGGCATTCGCGTCAACGCCATTTCGCCCGGCCCGATGAAAACGCTGGCCGGTGCCGCCATTGGCGGGGCGCGCAAAACCTACCGCGCCACCGAAGCAAACGCGCCACTGCGCAGCAACGCCTCGCTCGAGGCCGTGGGCGGCACCGCTGTTTATCTGGCGTCGGATGCGGGCAATTGCACCACCGGCGAAATCATCCATGTCGACGGCGGGTATCATGTTTTGGCGATGGCGCAGCCGGAAAACCTGTAATTTTCGACCTACCGCTCCCTATGAACGAGCCGCCCGTGATAACGCGCGCGGCTCAACGGCATTAACCAACCGGTGGCTCCTGTGGCGCTTTGGCTAAATCGGTGCGGATTTGCGCCAGAGCAGGGTCGAAAGCTTCAGCTTCGCCAAACTCCGTAAACCCTGAATAACGGGCATGCACCCCTTCAAGATGGCGGGCATGTTTGATCGGGCACCAATAGGACTCGGTGCGGGCGCCGATCTCGCGCACATAGGCGATAACCCCGTTGCAATAGCCGCAATAAACACAGTTTAATTTCTGCAACCCGTTCAGATAGGCCAGATGCTGGCGATCAATGGCAATATAATCCTGCCGCCGCACGCGGGCAATCCCGTAGGCCCGAAAGCAAACGGCCTGATAGACGCTCACAAACAGGTCCAGCAGCGCGAATGGCAAAAGCAACGCGTAAATCAGCGGCGCGGTCAGCACAACCATAGGGCGGGTCGCAGCAAGGAACGTCAATAGGTTAACCCGCATGGCCCGATGGCGGCTTTTCACTTCTGCCTCGAACACGACCCGCCCGTTTTCCAGCCGGTACCGAAACGCCTCGCGCTTTTTTGACAGCTCGATTTCCAACTGTTCCTGAAGGTCCCGCATCCCTGTCAGAATGCGCTCGATTGTATTTGGCATCGCTGTTCTCCTGTGAAGATTTCACCGGGAAGTGTATACCACAAACCAGACCCTGTCTGCCTGACACATTCTCCCCCTTTATCCTTGCCTTCCCTTGTGCCACTCTCATTGAAAAGGAGACGCGCAATGCCCATAACCACCTGCATTTTTGACGCCTACGGCACCCTGTTCGACGTCGCCGCCGCCGCCCGCCAGACGGCCACCGAGCCAGGACGTAAAGCCTTTGCCAAAATCTGGCAAAAGCTGGCAAATGACTGGCGGCTAAAGCAGCTACAATACACATGGCTGCGCGCCGTTGCCGATGCCCATACCGATTTCTGGCAGGTGACGCAGGATGGGCTGGACTGGGCGCTCGAGGCCAACAATCTGACCGACCCCGAGCTGCGCGAGCGCCTGCTGGCACTATACTGGGAACTGTCGGCCTACCCCGAAGTCCCCGCCATGCTGGGCGCCTTGAAACAGGCCGGTTTGAACACCGCGATCCTGTCAAATGGCTCGCCCGCAATGCTGGACGGTGCTGTCAAATCGGCAGGGTTGACCGAGGTTCTGGACGACGTATTGTCGGTTGAAACCGTTGGCGTGTTCAAACCACACCACAGTGTCTATTCGCTTGTGAATGAACGGTTTTCCTGCACCTCTGATCAGGTTCTGTTCGTGTCCTCTAACGGCTGGGACGCCGCCAGT
>DEIK01000108.1:25015-47422 GCA_002352425.1 Rhodobacteraceae bacterium UBA2776 | reverse complement strand
GTTCTTCCATCCATTCATCCGGCAACTCAAAATCCATCGCCCGCACTTTGACCGCATCGGTGATGTTCTTGATCGCCCGCCCCGTGAATCGCGCATCGGCCTCCTGAATGCCCTTCAGATACGCCCCCAGTTTGGCAATCGTATCCAGCGCGCCGATGTCTTTGGACACTTTTTCAAACACTTGCAACAACCCGTCTTCGTGTGGACGCGAGTGGCCCTCGAACGACGCCGCCACGGCTTTTTTGATTTCCTGTGCAGCGAACAATTCATGGTCGCCAACCGGAATCGAATGGTTCTTGCCCATTAGCAAATGCAAAATATCAATGTAATCCTCGCGGGTTTGCGGCCCATCCACCAAGAACCGCGCACCTGCCCGTTGGCGCAGCGCGTCGTCCACATTTTCAGGATAATTCGAGAACATCCCAAAGGTGCAATTGCCACGCACCACCGTATTGGCGCCCGCAAAGCTCTCCATCAAAACGGCGGTAATTTCCAACTGCCCCGCCGAGGATTGCCGATCACCGCGCTTGCCCGCCAACTGGTCAATATCATCAATCGTGCCAAAGCCGATCACATTGGGGTCCACCACATTGTTGATAAACGCCTTGGCGTTTTGCCCCGATTTTCCCTGATAACTGTCAATGCTATCGGTACTTAGGTTTTGGAACCGGAACGGATAATCCGCCACCTCGCAATAGCCCGAAATCAACCCTGCCATCATCTGAATCAGCGTGGTTTTCCCGGTGCCCGGTGCGCCATCCCCCATGAAGGTAAAGATGAACCCACCCATTTCGGCGAACGGATTTAACTTGCGCTCAAAATCATAGGCCATCAGCATTTTCGACAGTTTCACTGCCTGATATTTGGCGATGTGGTTGCCCACCACCTCGTTCGGTTTCTTGAACGTCATGGTCAGCTTGCTGCCCTTGCCTGCCCGCGCAGGCGTAAATCCGGCAATGGTCAGATCGTCGGCTTCAACCTTGTAAGAGGCTCCCGTATACGCCGCCAACCGTGGCGCGTTTTGGGCGCGCAATGCGACCTTCTCCATCACCTGTTCGGCGAAGGCCAACACGCAGGCAATCAGCTTGGGCTCCTCATCGGCGAAGGTGGCCAAATCTTGGTCCAACTCCCACAACGCGCCGTGTAGTGCCAGCTGCGCGTTGTCGGTCAAAACCTCTTCGACGGCACCGATTTCGACGGTCACTTCAGACGCATGCGGGGCCAGTAAAAACGACGTGGCATTGGCAAAGGTATAAAGCGTCGCCAAAGCCTCGCCTGCCAATAGCTCGGTAAATTCGCCCTTCTTTCCTGCGGCCAGTACGCCTTCCAGATTGTCCTTTTTCAGCGCCATCAAACCGGTCTGCTCAGCAAACCCATCGCCCACCGCCAGCGCAATCGCAACGGCGCGGCGTAGGTTGTGCATGACGTTGGCCTGTAGCGGTGACACCAACGGATCATCCCCATCACTGGCCTCGATCCGCTCCAACAGCCGAACGCCCTCGGGCCGCGCGGTTGAGCGGGTGACCAACCCTGGCGTGGTGCTGCGAAACCGTCGCCGCGTACCAATGCCGGCTGACTTCTCTTTGGTCTCGACAACTTTGGTTTTGGCAATCCGCGGGGTATGATCAAACCCGTCCAGCATTCCAGCCGCCGCGTCATAATGCTTACGAATATCCGCCTCTGGTAGTTCCATTTGGTCTGATGGCATACTCATATTTCTCGTCCAATCATTGTTCTCTAAATATCCCCGCCGGAGGCAAGATTCTTATCTATAACTCAGCACGCGTCCCTGCGGTGACACCACAAATTTGCGCACCGCATTAAACCCTTTGGGCTTTTTCTCTTCCAAAACCTGATAGGGCTTTTGCGGCAAAATGATCGCCCGTTCGGTACGTGTCGCGCCGGTGTCCGCTCCGTGACCTGAAAACGGATCTAGCGCAAAAATCTGCCGTTCGACCGTGCCAAACCAGCCGGATTTTTCCTTCACCGCACGCTCGCTTTCCAACTCTTCCATCGTCCACGCCAGCGCCCAATCTTCGCCAGCAGGCGAATCGGCTTCTTCCAGAACTTCGCGCAACGGCCCAGTCTGACGGGTGAAAGCAGAGGAATACATCGGCCCGACATGGAAGCGGCGCAACCGTTTGGGGTGTAGGTCGTCAAAATCCTCGTCAAACCCCTTGGCGATTGTCAGCAGTTTTAACCCCGCCATAGCTTGCGCCATCAGATGCGCTTGGGCTTCGGGCCAGCGACGCTGGTCTTTGGGCAGGGCGTCTGACCCGGTATCTTCGACCTCCATCAGGTAAATCACCGGCAGGTTCACTTGGCTGTCATAAACCGCCCAATGCACCAAATAACGCCGCCGACTGTCGCCATCATTGCCTTGCCACAAGGCCTCGGGGTCGTTCTGTGGCCAGAACAATTCGCCCTTTTGCAGCTCTTCATAATAGAGCCGCTGTGACATCGCATATTGCAGCTTGGTCGGGATTTCCAAATCACCCACGATCTTACGGATCATCTCGTCTTTGATCTCGGACTTGGCGGGCATATTGCGCAAATGCCGCTCGGATTGATGCGCGTCATTCGCCATGGTCATCAGTTCTTGCGCAATGGGAAAGCCGCTCTCTACACGGTCAAAATCCAACTCACCGGCCATCGGGCCCTTAACCCGCCCCGTCATCAGGTATTTGTTGGCCAGCGCCTGAAACGTGCGCGACAGCCCCTGAATGTAACGGCCAAGGATCGCCACATCTGCTTTGCTCAGCCGCCCCTCGGATTCCATAGCCCCCGCCACCCGCGCCATATGCGTGGTGATGGTGTCAAACTTGGCAAAATACCGCCGCGCTGTCAGCGCGTCGTTGAGCTGTGCGTGGTCTTGGGTGAGGTTAGTATTCATCAACTGTCCTTGAAACGTGACACCACTCTAATCATAATTTTTATGAGCTAGTTCTTCGATCTTTATCTTCACCGTTTTCATCCAAATGCATTAGCCACCTTGCAAACCGACTCGTACGAATGTTTTCCCCCATCATTCCATTATACAAAGTCGATTCATTTGTGCGTGTAACGAACCAAACAAACCGAAACCAAATTCTGATGAAACATAAAAATAGGAACAAGAGGCCAACGAAAAACACTTTCTCAGCTAGGCCTAACGCTACCCTGCTTGATTCAGTAAAAGAAAATGAAGCCAAGATAATCGCAACACCTAAAAATGCGGTTAGAAATATCTGCCGCCAGAAACTCATCCCCCATACAAATTCTTGTCATGCTTCTCGACGATCTTCTCGAACCGCCGCGCGAACCGTTCGTCTGCTTTGGCCTTTTGCTCCAGAACCTTGCGGGCAAACACCATGTGGTCCTCGTGGGCTTCCATCATGTCGGCCATCCGCTGGTTGGTGGCCGAGCCAATCGCCGCCATTGCCGCCTGTGCTTCTTGGTCGGTTTCGACGCCGATTTCGTTGATCCGGTGCGCCACATCTTGTTGCTGCGCGGTTTTCAACGATTTGGTCAGCGCGTCATACAGGACCACCCGCTGTTTGGTGTCTGTTTGCAGCTTGTTGATCAAAACCATCTGCGTCGCCGCTTGGTTTTGCAATGAATCGATCCATGTTTTGCCTGTCTCGATATAACGCTCCAGAGTTTGCGATTTGGCCAGTTTGACCTGCTCGTCCTGCACCATCTCGTTATAGCGCGAATTCATTTCGGCCAGCTGGGTTTCCAGTTTGGTCCGTGCCGCCGCATCTTGCTCAACCGAAATTTTATTCTCGAGCTCGATAATTTTCGGATCCTGCGCCAAAATTTCGGAGCGCAAGGTTTCCAGCTCGCCCACCGTAAATTCGCGATCATCCAGTGTCTCGGTCAGGTTCGCCGACACTTTTTCCTTTTGCACGTTCAACTCGGCCAACTGCCCTTCTAGCAGCTTGACGATGATGTCGGACTTGGAAATCAGGTCTTGGACCTTTTCATCAACCGAGGCGACACGAATGCGTTCCTGACGCATCGAATCCGCCTTGGCCCGCGAGAATATGCCGATGAAAGTTTCCATCCCCGTCTTATTGCGCATCTCATCGAAATCTTTGGAGAATCCGGCGGTGACGTCATCCAGACCCATAATCAGGTCGGCGATATTGGCGTTCATCAATTCGGTATGGGCATGCACATCATCCAGCGTGGCGTTTTCGACATCAATGTTGATGCCTTTGTCCAAGTTGGTCCGCGCCGCATCAATACGGCTGGTGATTTCTGAAATTTTGCTCTGCGCAGCAGCAACCTCTGCTTGAGATTTTTTAATCTGGGCGTCGAAATTAGCCATAAATACTCCTGTTGGATGAATGAATTAAACTTAATATGGGCACTAATACACCATTTTTCAAAGCAACGTCATTCTTTTACACACCTGTTATCCCCAAAAACCCTTTATTTATCAAGCCTCCAACCGCATGAGTTGGGCCAGCAATTCGGTGGTGTTTTTCGTGCCAAACTTCTTGCGCAGGGTGGCGCGGTAATCCTCAATCGTGCGCGGCGACAGCGAAAGCTTTCTGGCGATCTCTTTGCTGGTCATGCCTTGGCTCAATAGTCCGACCACTTGACGTTCGCGCCGCGTTAGGGATGTGCTGGGCATATGTTCTGGAATATAGGCAAAGCTTAAGATTGTGCGGGCCAGCGGTTGGTCCGGTGTCAGGGTGATGGCCCGAAACCGGCACCAAAACTGGTTGCCGTCTTTGTGGCGCACCAAACGCTCGTCTGAATAACTGCCCTTTTCCATAAGATGTGTCAGGCCGATATTGCGGATTTGGCTGAACTCGCCTTCGTTTTTATAGAACATACGAAACGATTGCCCCAGAAGCGCCGGTTTTTCATATCCAACCATGTCGCAAAAGGTTGCATTGCTGGCGCGGATCATGCGGTTTTCTGTCAACACCAACCCCACAGGTGCCCTGTCAAAGGCAATCGCTGTCATGTCGTCTGTATCGAATTTTTGGCTTGTCATTTTTACCGTGTTTTTACCGTATTGTATGAAATGCGGCTCCTAACTGATACTCTTAATTTCGTCAGGCGCGCCAGCCATGATTTAAGGGATGTTCAAAATATGACCCAAGATAAAACTTTGCCGGATCGTTTACTTGCCGAAATTGAAAGCCGCCGCGAGGCTTTGATTGAGCTGACGCAACAGTTGATCCGCATCCCGACGTTAAATCCGCCGGGTTTGAAATACCGTGAGATTTGCACGTTTTTAGCGGAACGTCTGGGGCAATCCGGTTTTGAAATCGAACTGATCCGCGCCGAGGGGGCGATTGCCGACAGCGATGAATACCCGCGTTGGAACATCATTGCCCGCCATGACGGTGCCAACACCGGCGAATGTGTGCATTTCAACAGCCACCATGATGTGGTCGAGGTTGGCCACGGCTGGACCCGCGATCCGTTTGGTGGCGAATTGGATGGGGGCAAGATTTATGGCCGTGGCGCGTGCGATATGAAAGGTGGTTTGGCCACCTCGATCATTGCGGTCGAGGCGTTCATTGCCATCTGCCCCGACTACACAGGTGCGATCGAAATCAGCGCCACAGCCGATGAGGAATCCGGTGGCTTTGGTGGCGTCGCCTATTTGGCCGAAAAGGGGTACTTCAATCCTGATCGTGTGCATCACGTCATCATTCCCGAACCGTTGAACAAGGACCGTATTTGCTTGGGTCATCGTGGTGTTTGGTGGGCCGAGATTGAAACACAGGGACGCATTGCACATGGCTCGATGCCATTCTTGGGTGACTGTGCTGTGCGCCATATGGGCGCTGTCTTAGAGCAAATGGAAGAGCATTTGTTCCCTCTGTTGGCCAGCAAACGCACCGATATGCCAGTGGTGCCGGACGGCGCCAAGCAGTCGACCCTGAACATCAATTCAATCCACGGCGGCGCGGTTGAACAGGAACCTGATTATACCGGCTTGCCCGCGCCCTGTGTGCCGGACCGTTGTCGTATCATAATTGATCGGCGTTTTTTGATTGAGGAAGACATCAGCGTGGTGAAATCCGAGGTCGCGCAGATGCTCGAAAAAATCAAAGCCGAGCGCCCTGATTTTGAATACGAAATCCGTGATCTGTTTGAGGTGCAGCCAACCATGACGGCCGAAGATGCCCCCGTGGTGCAAACCGTGGCCAAAGCCATCGAGGCGGTGATGGACAAGAAACCTGAATATGTGGTGTCGCCCGGCACCTATGATCAAAAGCATATCGACCGCATCGGCAAGCTGAAAAACTGCATTGCCTACGGACCCGGAATCCTTGACTTGGCGCATCAACCGGACGAGTGGATTGGGGTGCAAGACATGGTCGATAGCGCCCAAGTTATGGCTTTGGCCTTGGCAGACCTACTCTTCCCGCACTAAGCTACCGGAAATACCATAGGGAGAATCAAATGTTTAACCGCCTTAAAATGACTGTCGCCGCACTTGCGCTGACCGCAGGCACTGCTTTTGCCGCGCAAGATGCGCTCACCATCGGCATGGTGCTTGAGCCACCGAACCTTGACCCAACAGGTGGTGCTGCCGCCGCGATTGACGAAGTGGTTTACGCCAATGTGTTCGAGGGTCTGACCCGATTTGGCTCGGACGGGGCAGTTCTGCCTGCCTTGGCCAGCAGCTGGGATGTGTCCGAGGACGGCCTAACCTATACGTTCCATTTGCAATCTGGCGTAAAGTTCCACGATGGCACTGACATGAACGCCGATGACGTTGTGTTCTCGCTGAACCGCGCGCGCGCCGAGGATTCGACCAACGCGCAAAAGGCCCTGTTTAAAGGCATCGCAGATGTCGCAGCCACTGATGCGACAACCGTGACCGTGACACTGTCTGAGCCAAACGGTAATTTCCCGTTCAACATGGCATGGGGTGACGCGGTGATTGTTGGTGAAGAAAGCATTGCTGACGCCGCCACCAACCCAATCGGCACCGGCCCGTTCAAGTTTATGAACTGGGTGCAAGGCGACCGCGTCGATTTGGAGCGCAATGCGGATTATTGGGGTGCTGCCCCGGCGTTGTCCAAAGCGACGTTCAAATTCATCTCTGACCCGAACGCGGCCTTTGCGGCCGTGATGGCGGGCGACGTCGATGCCTTCCCGAATTTTCCGGCACCGGAAACCCTGTCACAGTTTGACTCGGACCCACGGTTCAACGTGATCGTTGGCTCGACCGAGGGTGAAACCATCCTGTCGACCAACAACAAATCCGGCCCCTTGTCGGACGTTAAGGTCCGCGAAGCGATTGCCCACGCGATCAACCGTCAGGAAATCATTGATGGGGCAATGTCGGGTTACGGCACACCAATCGGCACTCACTTTGCACCGCACAATCCGGCCTATGTGGATTTGACGGGCATGTCGGCCTATGATCCTGAGTTGTCCAAAAAACTGCTGGCAGAAGCTGGCCAAGAAGGCCTGAAATTGCGCTTGATGCTGCCCCCGCCTGCCTATGCGCGGCGTGGTGGTGAAATCATCGCGGCGCAACTGCGGGCAGTCGGGATCGAGACCGAGATTTCCAATCTGGAATGGGCGCAATGGATTGAACAAGTGTTCAAAGGCAAGGATTTCGATTTGACCATCGTCAGCCACACCGAGCCCGCCGACATCAACATCTACGCGCGGCCTGATTATTATTTCCAATACGACAGCGCTGATTTCCAAGCTTTGATGACCAAACTGAACCTGACCAGTGATCCGGCAGAGCGCATGGCCATTCAGGCGGACGCGCAGAAAATGATCGCGTCGGAATACGTCAACGGCTACCTGTTCCAGCTGGCCAAAACCGGCGTCGCGAACGCGAAAATTCAGGGGCTGTGGGCCAATTCACCAACCCAAGCCAATGATCTGACTGGCGTAAGCTGGGCTGACTAAGACGATTTTGGATGCGCCTTAGACAGCTAAGGCGCATCTGTTTTTTGAGCTGTTGTGATTGAAGTAATGAGTACCAAAGCAACCCGTCCAAATATAAAGATCACGCTGCGCCGCGTGGTTCTGATTGCAGTCCCCATTTTTATTGGGCTGTTGATTTGGGCTGTGAATGCCCGTGTCGCACCCGTTGATCCAGCACTAGATCATCCACCAAAGGGAAAGTTGCCCTTATGGATTGCGACGCTCGCCTGTATATTTGCAGCACTGACAGTCGGGATGATATCGGCGCTCACCATATCCAACTTCAGGCGCTGGCGCGTGGTTTTGCATCCGAATTTGGGGCGGGTCTTGGGGGCGATTGCCCTTTCGCTCCTGACCCCATTGTTCATATTTTCTTATATCCCGTGGATTTTGGGCCCTACTTTTCTAATCGTTGCCAGCGGGTCGCCGTTCATTGTTCTTTTGGTTTTCCCAATCAGCATATTGCTCTGGTATCCTGTCTCATGCCTGCTCGTTTCGGGCGTAGGACATCGCGTGTTGCGTGTCGCTCTGTTTAGCCTGACATGGTGGGGGGCCTATAGTATTGCCCTGCTCTATTGGGGGTATCAGGTTTTTCTAATATGACCAAAGACGACCAGTTATCAGGTGACGTCCCTTAAAATTGCCACAACGCGGGGATGAACTGGAACGCATCGCCGTCCGGTTTCACGTGGCCCACACCTGGAAACGGGAAGTGATAGCCAAGCACTGCGATCCGGTCCTCGGCCGCCATATCCAGCACTCGCTTCCGTGTGGCCGCGGCCATCTCTTTGTCGTGGTCTCGTTCGATCAACCAATCGGGTCGCGCGAAATTGGCGTGTGAATTGGTCAGGCAATCGCCCAGCGCAATCAGGGACTTGCCACCACTATCCAACCGTACCGACATATGCCCCAATGTATGCCCCGGCGTGTGCATCAGCGTCACACCCGGCACCACCTCGTGGCCGTCCTGTGCCAGCACCCACTCAACCCCGTCCGCATTGATTGAATTCACCGCCGCCAAAACAAATTGCTGCCCCTCGGGCGCGACCTGATTGACCAGATCATCCTGCAGCCAATAATCATGTTCCGCCGCCCCGATGATGTATTGTGCGTCCGGTATGATCGCCTCGTCAAACCCGTCACGGATGCCCAGAATATGGTCGCCGTGGGCATGGGTGATCACCACATGCGTCACCCCTTGAGGGTCGATCCCTGCGGCCTCCATATTGCCCATCAACCGCCCTGTGGTTTCGAAAAACCGATCACCTGATCCAACATCGACCAACACTTTTGCATCACCAATTTCTATATAAAGGTGGTTAGTGTGGGCATATCCGACATCCGTCGGCAGGTAGTGGCGCGCCATAAAAGCTTGGACTTCGGCGGGGTCAGCATTGATGCCGATGCCGCTGACGGGTGTTGTGAAATAGCCGTCCGAAAAGATGGTCAGCTGTGCCTCGCCAATCGAGAATCTGAAATGCGCGGGGTTGTCGCCGGTTGGTGGGCCGACCTGCGCACGCGCACTGAGTGGTAGTGCCATCGCGGGTGCCATTGCCGCGAGTTTCAGTAAATCACGTCGGGTGGGTTTGATCAGTGTCATCACGGGCCTCGCTGAAATTGGGAACCTAAAGTATAGGCCGCTTGTCTGACAACACAATACAATTTGTGAATATGTTTTAGAGCGTCGTCAGGAACAGCTTTCCAAAACCAGAAATCGGCTCGTTCACGCCACTTAACCGCAACATATGCCAGCCCATCGCCTGATTGCTGGAAATGACGGGAACACCTGTTTGGGCCTCGATTTCAGGGATCACCCGCAGGCAGCGCAGGTTGGTGCAGGCTATCACGATGGCGTCACAATCAACCTCGGCTGCCATGCGCAGGGCCGCGTCCCGAATAGCGTTTTCGGAAATGCGCGCAACCACACGGTCATCGCCTTCTTCAAAAGAGCCAAAACCCGCGATCTCAAATCCGACGCCCACCAGCGCATCACGCATCCGTTGCGACACGGCGGGTACATAGGGTGTGATGAACCCCAACCGTTTTGCACCAAGGTTTTGTGCGGCCGCGATGAGTGCCGCCAGTGGATTGGTGACCAACGCATTGGGAAAGACCGACTGCACGGCACGTGCCACGTTCTCGGACCCAATCACGGTTGACGCAGACGTGCAGCCATAGCCGATGACATCGAAATCCATTGAAGGCGGGAACATTCTTGCAGAGGCTGGCAGATCGGCTTCCATCTGGGCGAGGGTTTCGTTGGTGATATCCGACACCATCGGAATGCGGCTGTGATACAGCGCAACCCCGTCGATATCTGTCATTCGCGCGAATTCCGGTTCCAGCGTTTCGTCGGTTTCCAGAACGATCACACCCAGTGTTGCGCGGGTGCCGATACCCCCGTCGACATCAAAACCCAGCTTCATGTCTCCCCCTTAGATCACAGGTAATTCCGGCGCGGCGCGTGTGCTGAGCAATTCGACCCCTTTCGCACCCACCACGATATTTTCTTCATGCACCATGATGTGCCCGTCACCATAGCTTAACGATGGCTCCAGCGTCAGCACCATGTTTTCCTCAAGCACTGTGTCATCAAAAGCTGCGTGCGACGGCCATTCGGTCAGCTGCATCCCCAAACCATGCCCTAGCCGACCAACGTCGCCACCCTGATCATCCAGCTCGGCAATCACGCTTTGCATTGCTTGAAACAATTCCCGACAAGTGGTGCCGGGACGGGCGGCTGCCATACCAGCCTCGGCCGCCCTGAACAAAACGTCATAGGCGCGGCGCGACAGATCATCAGCATGACCAATCGCAAAGTTGCGATCAAAATCGCAGAAGTACCCGTCCCAAGTGGACCCCGTGTCCAACATCAAAACATCACCCTTGCAAAGGGCGCGACGTGACGGCGGCGATATCACGTCCTGATAGCCGCCTTGCCCTGCGCCACCGACCAGATAGGGCACGTCATCGGCACCATGCAGCAAAGCCTCGCGGCGAAAGGCGCGAAACACTTCCTCAAGCGGCATACCCTCATGCGCGAAACGCGGCACGGCTTCGAAAGCTTTGGAACCAATGCCACAGATATGCGCGAGTTTTCCGATTTCGGCAGGCGATTTCACCATCCTCAAAGATCGAACAATCCCTGTTGCGTCGGCAATCCTCAGACCGGGTAACGCTGCGATCAATTGTTCGTAATCGGCCAACGGCATGCGCAGTGTGGTTTCATGACCCTTCATCACCCCTATGCCTGCGTTTGCATTTGCCAATGGTGATAGTAAATCCATCAATAGGCTTTGCCCGTCATCCTTTGGCTGCGGGGCGCTCCACGTGCGAATATCCTCAATCCAAGTCTGCCGCATCAGGGCCGCGCCGATTTCGGGAATGATTGCAATTGGTTTGCCTTGCGCTGGCACGAACAAGAACCACGGGCGGGTTGGGCTTTGCCAAAACAAGGTGTGGAATCCGCTAAAATAACGCACCTCGGCCTCGGTCATCAACAACAATCCTGATAACCCTTGAGCGGCCATCAAGCCCTGCGCTAATTCCGTTCGCCTTGCGTATTCAGCGCGCGTGAATCCCCTTGTGGGTGCTTCGGACATGATGACCCCCCCTTTTGTTTTGCCTAGCCGACCACGTTAAAATCCGGCCCATATGGATAGTGGGTGATGTTTTCGGCACCGTCTTCACCGACCACCAAAATGTCATGCTCGCGATAACCGCCGGCCCCGGCCTGTCCTTCTGGAATGGTCAACATCGGCTCCATCGAAATCACCATCCCGGGTTCCAACACCGTGTCGATATCCTCGCGCAATTCCAACCCGGCTTCGCGGCCATAGTAGTGTGATAGCACGCCGAACGAATGCCCATAGCCAAAGCTGCGATATTTCAACAGATCGCGCTCCTCAAACAGCTCATTCACGCCAGCCGTGATTTCGGCACAGCTGACGCCGGGTTTGATCAGGCTGATGCCCAACTCGTGCGCGGCCACATTTGCCTGCCAAATCTCCAGCGATGCTGCATCGACGTCCTCGACAAACATGGTGCGTTCCAGCGCCGTGTAATAGCCCGAAATCATGGGAAAGCAGTTCAGCGATAGAATATCGCCGCGTTGCAAAACCCGCCCCGTCACAGGGTTATGTGCCCCGTCGGTGTTCAGACCGGACTGGAACCAAACCCAGGTGTCACGGTATTCTGCATCTGGAAAGGCACGGGCAATCTCCAGTTCCATCGCGTCGCGCCCAGCCATCGTGACATCAATCTCGCGAACGCCAGCTGCAACGGCCTCTTTGATCGCATAGCCCCCAATGTCGGCTACCCGTGCCCCTTCGCGGATCAGCGCGATTTCGGCAGGCGATTTATGCATCCGTTGACGCATCATGGCAGGTGCAACATCCAGCGTGCTTGCTGGTTTCAAAAACGCCACCAGCTTGTCATTTTGCAGCAACGTCAGGTGATCCCCCTCGATCCCCAGCATGGCGACCTCGCCTATGATAGACCGCACGGCCCGCCAGTAATTGTCGCGCTGCCAATCCGTGTAGGTGATGTTGTCGCCATAGCACCGCCGCCAAGGTTGACCCGCGTCAATCCCAGCACTGATTGTCACGACTTCCTTGTAGGTGACCACCAATGCATAGGGCCGCCCGAATGCACAATATAGAAAGCCGGAATAGTAGGCGATCGAGTGCATCGAAGTCAGCACCACCGCGTCAAGCGACATCATCTCCATGATCTCGCGAAGCCCCTTTATCCGCGCCTCATATTCCTGATCCGAAAACGGCAGCACGGCTGCGTCACCATTGTGCAGGCGGTAAAACTCATCACGTTGTGTCATATCTGTTCTCCTGAAACGGGTGGCAAACTGCCCCCGCGTGGCAATTCCCGGCGTTCAGGATTTTGAAAAAGCGCTTGCGGTTTCCCACACCAGCGACGCCATCGCTGCTGCCTGTTTCCAGCTTTGACAAATCAGAACGATAAGGCAAGCAAAATTCGTTGCGGATTGTTCCGCTTGAGCCATTTATGGGGCAAAGCTTTCATGAGCGAGAATCGATGAGAAATAAGATCTCAAAAACTGTACAAACCCATACGTTATCCGTATCCCGCAAACCCCCGTATTTCCCCCACTAGCAATTCACATGCCTGCACATTAACCTGTCCGCTATGATCCGATTTGCTGCTTCCCGATTACTGTCCCTGACCCTCAGCCTCATTATGGCTTCTGTGGTGGTTTTTGCCGTGGTCGAGGTGATTCCGGGTGATCCTGCCGCCTATATGCTCGGTCTCAATGCAGACCCGGACGCGGTTAATGCGTTGCGTGACGAATTGGGTTTGAACGGTACCCTGTGGTCGCGCTATTTCGGCTGGGTTTCGGGGATGTTGGCGGGGGATTTCGGCCAATCCTATACCTACCGCGTGCCGGTGTCCGAGTTGATCGCCCAACGTCTTTGGGTGTCGCTGCCTCTGACCTTTCTCTCGCTGCTGATCTCGACGCTGATTGCATTTCCTGTTGGCCTGATTGCCGCTGCGCGCCGTGGTAAACCCAGCGACTATGCCATCATGGGCGTCACCCAATTGGGCATCGCGGTGCCCAATTTCTGGTTCGCCATGCTGCTGGTTTTGGTCTTTGCCGTGAACCTTCAGTGGTTCAACGCGGGTGGATTTGCGGGTTGGGAAAACGGGCTGTTTGCTGGCCTGAAATCACTCTTTCTTCCGGCCATCGCGCTGGCCTTGCCCCAGGCTTCGATCCTGGCCCGTGTCATGCGTTCCAGCCTGCTGGAAACCTTGACCCAAGACTACATCCGTACCGCCCGTGCCAAGGGCCTGACCCGCGCCCAAGCCCTGCGCCGCCACGCATTGCGCAACGCTCTGATCCCCGTGCTGACCATCATCGGGTTGCAATTTTCATTCCTGATCGCAGGCGCGGTGATCATCGAGAACGTGTTTTACTTACCGGGTCTTGGTCGCCTTATCTTTCAAGGCATCACCCAACGTGATTTGGTGGTGGTGGAAAGTGTCGTGATGCTGCTGGTATTTTCGGTGATCCTGATCACTTTCCTCGTCGACCTTGCATACGCCGCTGTTGATCCACGTTTGAGGAGCGGCCGATGAAGCTCCCAATCCAACTCATCTCTGGGATCATCCTGACCAGCATATTCATCGCCGCCGTGGCGTTGTCATTTGTCTGGACCCCGCATGACGTCACCATCCTGACCATTGCCGACAAACTGCAAGCGCCTTCTGAAAAATACTGGCTGGGCACCGATCATTTTGGCCGCGATATGCTGTCAATGTTGATGGTCGGGGCACGTACATCCATCGCGGTGGCCATCGTTGCGGTTGGCATCGGCATTGGCGTTGGTGTGCCACTGGGCCTGATGGCAGCGGCCAATCGCGGCAGCCTTTTGGACGAAGTCATCATGCGCGGCAACGACTTGATTTTTGCTTTTCCGTCATTGGTGATTGCCATCCTGATCACGGCGGTTTTTGGCCCGTCAGCGCTGAATGCGATCCTTGCGATTGGTATCTTTAACATCCCCGTTTTCGCCCGCGTCACCCGCGGCGCAGCGCTGTCTGTCTGGACGTTGGACTATATCCTTGCGGCCCGAACCTGTGGTAAACGCGCCTTGCGAATTTCGGTTGAACACATCCTGCCCAACATCGCCAACCTGTTGATCGTGCAGGGAACCATCCAGTTTTCATTGGGAATTTTGGCCGAGGCTGGCCTGTCTTATGTGGGCCTTGGGGCACAGCCACCAACCCCTAGCTGGGGCCGGATGCTTGCTGATGCGCAAACCTATATCTACAACGACCCCCGCCTTGCATTTCTGCCCGGCATTGCGATTGTGATGATGGTTTTGGGGCTTAACCTGATGGGGGACGGCTTGCGAGATTTGCTTGACCCACGGATCAGGAGGGAACGCTGATGATCTCGCTGCAAGCCCTCACCCTCGCCATTCACGGCACCCCGATTCTGAGCGATGTCAGCTTGGATATTCCGCAAGGACAGATTTTTGGGCTGGTTGGAGAAAGCGGCTCTGGCAAGTCCATGACCGCCTTGGCGCTGATGCAATTGCTACCGTCAGGTAGCGCTGTTGGTGGCCATGTATTGGTCGACGACACAGATGTTCTTACTATGACTGAATCCGAAATGTGCGCGCTGCGTGGCAATGACATCGGCATGATATTCCAAGAACCGATGACCGCCCTGAACCCTGTCCAGACCATCGGCGATCAGGTGGCGGAAACCATGCTGATCCATGGCAAAGCCAGCAAATCCGAAGCCGCCGTGATCGCCCGCAAAATGTTGGATCGTGTCGGGTTGCCGGCAAACAAGTTCCCGTCGAGCCGCTACCCACACGAGTTGTCGGGCGGCCAACGTCAACGGGTTTGTATTGCGATGGCCATCGCGCTGCGCCCGAAATTATTGATCGCGGACGAACCAACCACCGCGCTGGATGTCACCACACAAGCCCAGATTCTGGACTTGTTGCGCGAGTTGGTTGCCGAAGAAAACATGTCGCTTTTGTTGATCACCCATGATCTGGCCGTGGTGGCCGGAATGGCCGATCATGTCGCAGTGATGCGTCGGGGCGAATTGGTGGAACAGGGCCCGACCGAGCAACTGTTTAAAACCATGACGCATCCCTACACCAAGCAGTTGTTCGAGGCCTCAAGCCACCAACCGGACCGCGCCGACGACGCGCAGGAGACTCCAATCCTAGAGGTTAAAAACGCGATCCGCGAATACGTCGCCCCACGCACAAAGCTGTTCCACCGTCCCGCGCCGTTCCGTGCTGTGAACGATGTCAGTTTCACTTTGATGCGCGGTGAAAGCCTTGGTCTGGTTGGGGAATCCGGCTGCGGTAAATCCACGCTAACGCGGGCCATTCTGGGCCTTGATCCGCTGCAAGGCGGCGAAATACACTTGGCGGGGGAACCGGTTTTGGCAGGCGAACATATGCCTGCATCCCTTCGGCAAAAAGTACAAATTGTTTTCCAAGACCCCTATGGCAGTTTCAATCCACGCCATAAGGTGCAGCGACTTGTGATGGAGCCATTTCACCTGACAAAAGCTCCCGAAAACGCGCGCAACCGTGTGGCCAAAGCACTGGAAACCGTTGGCATGAAAGCCGAGGCTATGGATCGCTACATCCATGAATTCTCCGGCGGCCAACGTCAACGCATCGCTATTGCGCGGGCATTGATTTTGCGCCCTGATCTAATCGTCTTGGACGAAGCCGTATCGGCGCTGGATGTTTCAATCCGTGCGCAAATTCTGGACCTGTTGGCCGACCTGCAAACGCGACTTGGCCTGTCCTATCTGTTCATCAGTCATGACCTGACTGTGGTGCGGGCCATCACCGATCGGGTGCTGGTGATGCAAACTGGGCAGATCGTCGAACAAGGCCAAACCGAGCAAGTATTCACAGCCCCAAAACATCCCTACACACAGCAACTACTAAACGCCGCGCCGCAAATTCCGGACGATTGGCTGGAGACAAAACATGCTTGATAAAATCTGGTACCCGACCGACAAAAACTACATTGGCGGTAAATGGGTTGCGCCTGTTGGCGGTGAATTTTTGCAACTGGGCAACCCGTCAACTGGTGATGTATTGACCCGCATTGCGCGTGGTCAGAAAGCTGACATCGACAATGCTGTCGTTGCTGCCCAAGCCGCGTTGGATGGCGAATGGGGCCGGATCACGGCGGTGGAACGTGGCCGAATTTTGACTCGTATTGGCCAGCTGGTTCAAACACGGATTGAGGAGCTGGGTGAGATCGAAGCCGCCGATGTTGGCAAACCGCTGACCCAAGCCCGAAACGACGCCATTGCACTGGCGCGTTACATGGAATTTTATGGTGGCGCGGCAGACAAAGTACATGGCGACACCATCCCCTATATGGACGGTTACACCGTTTACACTCTGCGCGAACCGCATGGGGTGACGGGGCACATCGTCCCTTGGAATTACCCGATGCAAATCATCGGGCGCTCTGTCGGAGCGGCACTGGCGATGGGCAATGCTTGCGTATTGAAACCCGCTGAAGAGGCCTGTTTGACTGCCCTTGGCTTCGCCGCTTTGGCCGAAGAAGCGGGCCTGCCTGCTGGCGCCTTGAATGTGGTCATGGGGCTGGGTGAAGAAGCTGGCGCGGCACTGTCGGGACACACTGGCATACAACATATTTCCTTCACGGGTTCCGTTGGCGTTGGTCAAATGGTGCAGGCGGCGAGCGCGCAAAATGTTATTCCGGTGACCTTGGAGTTGGGTGGAAAGTCCCCGCAAGTTGTATTCGATGATGCTGACTTGGACGCGGCATTGCCGTTCTTGGTGGGGGCTTGCATTCAGAATGCAGGGCAGACGTGCTCGGCTTCGTCACGGGTGCTGATTCAGCGCAAAGTTTATGACGAATTGCTGGCACGAATGGCCGAGAGATACCGCGCCATGAAAGTCGGCACTGCGATGTCGGACGTGAATGTCGGGCCTCTGATTTCGGCACGCCAAAAAGAGATCGTGACTGGGTTTTTAAGTCAAGGATCTGACCTGCGTCTTGCCGCCGAGGGCAGTATTGTTGAGGGTACACCTGAGGAGGGGCATTATGTGGTGCCGACCCTGTTTGCAGATGTGCCGCCGGATCATGTTTTGGCCCAGAGCGAAATTTTTGGACCGGTACAAGTGGTGATCCCATTTGAGGACGAAGCTGAAGCGATTGCGATCGCAAATGGGACGGATTTCGGACTGGTGGCCTCGGTTTGGACGCGTGATGGAGCGCGGCAAATGCGGATGGCTAAAGCCTTGAAAGCCGGACAAGTGTTTATCAACAATTACGGCGCGGGCGGCGGGGTTGAGCTGCCGTTCGGCGGCGCCGGAAAATCCGGCCACGGGCGCGAAAAGGGCTTTGAGGCGCTATACGGATTTTCGACTTTGAAAACAGTAGCAGCCTATCATGGGTAAGGTACATATAACAAAAAATGCGAGGATAATTCAATGCGACTAAAGGACAAGACGGCGATCATCACGGGTGCGGGCTCGGGCTTTGGGACCGGAATTGCGGCCAAATTTGTGGCCGAGGGCGCGCGCGTGATGGTCGCCGATATCAACGGCGACGCGGCAGCGGATGTGGCGCGTGATCTGGGTGGAATTGCGCAGGTGGTTGACGTGGCAAATGGCGATAGTGTCAAGGCGATGGTCAAGGCGGCACATGCAGCATTTGGGCAGATTGATATCGTGGTCAACAATGCAGGCATCACCCATATGCCCGGACCGATGGAGGATATCTCGGAAGAAGATTTCGACCGTATTTTGGCAGTCAATGCCAAGTCGGTTTACCTAAACGCGCGTGAAATTGTGCCGCTGATGAAGGCCGCAAAATCTGGTGTGATTTTGAACGTCGCCTCGACGGCAGGCGTATCGCCGCGCCCGAACCTGAACTGGTACAATGCCTCGAAAGGTTGGATGATCACCGCAACCCGCGCTATGGCCGTCGAGCTGGCGCCGTTCGGCATTCGGGTGAATGCAATCAACCCTGTTGCCGGTGAAACGCCGCTGTTGAAATCCTTCATGGGCGAAGACACGCCCGAGATCAGGGCCAAGTTCATTTCAACCATTCCATTGGGCCGGTTTTCAACCCCTGAGGACATGGGCAATGCAGCCGCATTTTTATGCTCGGACGAGGCCAGCATGATCACTGGCGTGGCGATGGAAGTCGATGGCGGGCGTTGCATTTAGGCCGTTTTTGACAAAATGAAAGGCAAGGGCATGAAACCAGGGGCACTTAATCTGATCACCGATGTGGCGGGTTTACAGGTTGGCAACGCAGGTGATGACAATGTGAAATCAGGCACCACCGTGTTGATAGGCGACGCGCCATTTGTGGCGGGTGTGCATGTTATGGGCGGTGCGCCCGGGACGCGGGAAACCGATCTATTGGCACCAGACAAAGTGGTACAGGCCGTCGATGCGCTGGTGTTGTCCGGTGGCTCGGCTTACGGGTTGGATGCGGCCTCGGGCGTTGTTGACGGGTTGCGAAAGATGGGCCGTGGATTTGCGGTTCATGATTTGCGGGTGCCGATTGTCCCCAGCGCAATTTTGTTCGATTTGGTGAACGGTGGTGACAAGGATTGGGTTGAAAACCCCTATCGCAAACTGGGTTTAGCGGCGTTGAAAAACACGGCTGTCGACTTTGCCTTGGGCAGTCATGGGGCCGGTGTCGGGGCAACGACGATGGGCCTGAAAGGGGGTCTTGGATCAGCCTCGGTTGTGCTGGAAAATGGCGTGACGGTTGGGGCCTTGGTGGCGGTTAATCCGGTGGGGTCTGTGACGGTTGGTGAGGGGCCAGAATTCTGGGCGGCACCGTTTGAAATGAACGGCGAATTTGGCGCGGGCAAGGTTGGCGGACCCTATGACCCACAAGTCGAGCCAACCCTAAAGGCCAAGTTGGGCGAGAGCACAACAGTTGCAATTGTTGCCACCGACGCGGTGCTGACCCAAGCACAGGCAACACGGATGGCGACAGCCGCACATGACGGTATGGCGCGGGCGATTGTACCCAGCCACACGCCGTTTGATGGCGATCTGGTGTTCGGGGTTTCGACGGGCAAAATCGCGTTGTCTGACCCTGAACTTGATGCCCTGAGGCTGGGTCATGCGGCGGCGGTCTGTTTGTCACGGGCGATTGCGCGCGGGGTCTATGAAGCCAAACCCAAAGCCGATGATATATTCCCGACATGGGCACAAAAATTTGGTGGCGAGAAATAAGTATACAACGGACTTGGGTGCAAATCGGCGGGTTAACCCTGTGCGCGCCGCTAGTCCAATAAGGCCGTTATCAAGGCGCTGTCCGGATCGGCCAAATCATCAATCACATCAAAGTGGTGCTTTGCTGGCGCGATGGTCAGGGCAGTGTTGTCCCAACCCTCGGCCAGCCAGCGTGCTTGATCCAAAAATGCGGGGCGCTCATCGGCGCCGACCCAAACGTGGGTGGGAATGTCGCGCAAGGGTTTTACCAGTAGCGGGCTTTCGGCCTCGGCCTCGGTCGCGTCCAATCTAAGGTCGGCGTTCATGGTGGTTTTCATCAAAGGGCGCAGGTCAGACAGCGGCGAAATCGGCACGATGTTTTGCAAACGATCCGCCGCGGCCAGTGCCACATCGGCGCAACGCATCCGTGCCACCAAGTGGCCGCCAGCCGAGTGGCCAGTCAACACAATTGGGCCGTGCGTGACCTTGGCTGCGGCATCAATAGCGCGGGCGATCTGTTCAGTGATACCCGAGATGCGCGCCTCTGGAGCCAAGGTATAAGATGGCATCGCCACGGCCCAGCCGCGCGCCGTTGCGCCTTCAGCCAAATGCGACCAGGATTTGTTGTCAAAGGCCAACCAGTAGCCACCGTGCACAAACACCAGCAATCCTTTGGGTTTGCCCGACGCGGGATAGAACAGGTCGAACACCTCGCGCTCGCCTTCGCCATAAGATAGGTTCAGTTGCGCGCGCCCAACCGCGTTTTCAACGCTGCGCCACTCCTGCGCGGCTTCGTCCCATTTGGGGGGATAGCTGGCAGCGTCATTGATGTAGGCCCCATTGGCATAGGCGTCGTCATAATCCATTTGGCATTCTCAATCGGGTCTACGCCCCACATTCAGGGGGGTTGCATGCATGCCAATTTATCTATTCTGAGGAAAGTTCCAAGCCAATTTCATTAGGCGGGTTCGGGTGTCTTTGCGGCGCTGATCAGGCATTCAGCCAAATGCAGGAAACTCGCGCCGGTTCCGTCGGGTTCCATTCGGGCCAAGAACGCGTCGAGTTGTGGCCAGACCTTGATGGCGGCGTCGATCATCGGGTCTGATCCGGCGGAATAAAGTCCCGCCTGGATCATCATTTCCGCCCGGTCATAGGCCCCCAATAGGCGACGCGCCTGACTGATCAACTCGTTCTCCTCATTTGTGGCGGCGGCGGGCAAGCTGCGCGAGACCGAGCGCAGCAAATCAATGGCCGGAAACCGCCCGCGTTCAGCGATTTTGCGGTCCATTACAACGTGGCCATCCAGCACCCCGCGCAAAATATCGGCGACGGGTTCCTCCATGTCGGACCCGGCAACCAGCACGCTGAACACGGCGGTTATGTCGCCAACGTCATCGGTGCCGGGGCCAGCACGTTCGCAGAGCGACATAATCATATGCGAGGTCGAGGGCGGATAGCCGCGCAAGGACGCGACCTCGCCCGAGGCCAGCGCGACTTCGCGGTGAGCTTCGGCAAAGCGGGTGATCGAATCAGCCAGCAGCAAAACGTGCAAGCCTTGATCGCGGAAATGTTCGGCCACGGCCATCGCAGTCCAGGCGCAGCGGCGGCGCACCAATGGCGATTGGTCTGAAGTGGCGGCGACCACGACTGCCCGCTTCATCCCTTCGGGGCCCAGCACGTGATCGACAAATTCACGCACCTCGCGGCCACGTTCGCCAACCAATGCGATCACCACCACATCGGCGGTGACCCCACGGGCAAAGTCGGCCAGCAAGGTTGATTTCCCGACACCGGACCCGGCGAACAGGCCAATCCGTTGGCCGCGCACGATGGGCAGCAAGGTGTTAAAAATTGCCACACCAGTTTCAAGGCGTTCGCCCAAAGGCCGTCGCTCGGTCGCCTTGGGAGGGGCAGCGCGCATCGGGCGCGCGGCCAACCCGCGTAATAGAGCACGCCCATCCAACGGATTGCCCGAAGGGTCTATCACCCGTCCGATCCAATTGCTATCCGGCGCGATCAACGCCTCGCCCAATAGGGTGACGCGGTCTCCGATCACCACGCCCTCGGCAGAGCGATCCGGTAGAATCACCACCTCGCCACGTGTCAGTTGTAAAACTTCACCGCCCATCGTGACGCCACCGCGCCGCGTGATGCGAACCTGATCTCCCAGACTGGCAGTCGCTGATAACCCTTTAACGGTAAGGGTTCCGCGCCCGACTTCGACCACGCGCCCCACGTGATGAACGGGACTCGTCGCTGCGATTTCGGCGCGCAAACAATCCATTTCTGCAACCATGACCGGATTCTCCTGTTTGGTTCTGACAACCTTTTCTAAAGGAATCACAGTTAAGCATTGGTTGAAATTACTCGAGGGAGAAGCCCCGATGTTTGAAAAACTAGAGATATTCCAGATGGCAGGCGCTATGGCCAGCCATGCGGCGTCGCGCCAGTCAATGGTCGCGCAAAATATCGCACAGGCAGATACGCCGGGCTATAAGGCCCGCGATCTGGCCTCCTTTGCGGACACCTACAAAGATCAGGCCGGCGGGATGCAAATTCGCGCCACACGGACAGGGCACCTTATGGGGTCGGCTGCCTATTCATCCACGCCACGCGTCATTGCAGGATCGGGCAGCGAATCGCCCAATGGCAACAATGTGTCGCTTGAGGGCGAGATGATGAAATCCACTGAAATCAGCGGCGAACACAGACGCGCACTGGCGATTTATCAATCCTCGCTGGGTATTATTCGCGCCAGTTTGGG
>DEIK01000108.1:0-24998 GCA_002352425.1 Rhodobacteraceae bacterium UBA2776 | reverse complement strand
GGGATGGAGGCACAAGCCGCCCGTTTGCGCCATGTTTCAGAGAATATTGCCAATACAGATACCCCTGGATACCACCGGAAAACAGCATTATTTGAAGATGTTGTGGTGCAGGGGCAACGCACGGGTGCAGTTCAGATTGGTCAGGTGAAATTTGACCAATCAGACCTGTCGCAGATCTTTGATCCGGGACACCCGCTTGCAGACGAGAGTGGTCACTATGATGGATCGAACGTCGATCTGGTGATCGAAATTGCTGACGCGCGTGAAGCGCAGCGCAGCTATGAGGCGAACCTCAAAATGTTTGATCAGGCCCGGCAAATGTCGAGTAGTCTGCTTGAACTCTTGCGAAAATAGAAGGCGATCTAAAATGGATATTAAATCCTCACTCGCAGCCCAGCAATATGCAGCAACCCGCCCCGCGACAGCGCCAAAGCCTGACGCGGGTGCGGGCGGACTGGGGGCATTTGGCCAAGTCGCGGCCGATTTTGCCAGCACGTTGCAACAGGGCGAAGATGTTGCCAAAGCGGCGATGACTGGCGGGGCTGACCCGCATTCATTGGTCACGGCCTTGGCGCAATCCGAATTGGCGATCGAAACCGCCGTCACGGTGCGTGACAAGGTTGTCGAGGCCTATCAGGAAATTTTAAGGATGCCCGTCTGATGGATGACATGGTTTTCTTTGACACTCTGCGTGAAGGACTGTGGCTTGCCGTGATGATATCGTTGCCGATTTTGGTGGTGGCGCTGATCACGGGTCTGACGGTTGGTCTGTTTCAGGCCCTTACTTCTATTCAGGAAATGACATTGACCTTTGTGCCCAAACTGGCGGCGATTTTGGCCGTTTTTTGGGTGTCGATGAGTTTCATGACTGAATCACTGGTTTCGTTTTTCACCCACACCATCATTCCGCTGATCATAGGAGCCTAGATATGGACAACGCCGGATACACAACCCTGACAAGGCAAGCTGGATTGCTGCGTGAAATGCAGACCGTGGCGAACAACCTTGCCAATCTGTCAACCACAGGGTTTCGCAAAGAGGGTGTGATTTTCGCCGAACACGTCAAGGCGCTGGACGGCGCGGAAAGTTCACTTTCGATGGCGACTGCGAACGTGCGGTTGACCGTGCAACAGCAGGGAACTTTGACCCAAACCAATGGCAATTTTGATTTTGCAATTGAGGGGGATGGGTTCTTTATGATCCAGACACCAGATGGCGACATGCTTAGTCGCGCGGGCAGCTTCACCCCGAACGCAGAAGGCGAATTGGTGACGCCAGACGGCTACCGCCTACTGGATGGTGGCGGGGCGCCGATTTTCATTCCTCCAGATGCACGTTCCATCGCGGTTTCAGCCGACGGCACCTTGAGTGTAGACGGTGTTCCGCAAACTCAAATCAGCCTGTTCAACCCCGTCGACCCGACCGACCTTACCCGACAAAACGGCGTGCGGTTCTCGATCAATGGCGAGGTAGAGGCTGTTGAAGGATCCAGCATCATGCAAGGCTTCATCGAAGATTCCAACGTGAGCCCTGTGATTGAGATTGCCCGGATGATCGAGGTTCAGCACGCCTATGAGCTGGGCCAAAGCTTCATGGACAAAGAGGACGAACGCATTCGCGGCGTCCTTTCGACCCTTGGTCGATAGATAGCAAAAGGAGAGCCAAATGCGCGCCCTGAAAATTGCCGCCACCGGGATGTCTGCCCAACAAATGCGGGTCGAGGTGATCTCTAACAACCTCGCCAATATGAGCACCACGGGGTACAACGCCCGTCGCGCCGAATTTGCCGATCTGCACTACCAACAGGCCACACGCGCCGGCACCATAAACGCTGCCGACGGCACCGTTTTACCAACGGGCGTGCAACTGGGGCTGGGGGTGCGGCCAGCGTCTGTTACGGTGCAACTTGCACAAGGCTCACTGGCCGCCACAGGGGGTGATCTGGACATGGCGATTGAGGGCGCGGGTTACTTTGAAGTCACGCTGCCTTCGGGATTGTCGGGCTATACCCGCGACGGTGGTTTAAAGCGGTCTGCGGACGGTTTGATTGTGAACTCGGAAGGCTACGCTGTGGTCCCTGACGTCACCATTCCCTCGGATGCGCGTAGTGTCGCGATCAATGCAGAAGGCGAGGTTTACGCCTATTTCAATGACCGTGTGGAACCAGAGCTTTTGGGACAATTCACGCTGGCGACATTTACCAACCCCAAGGGTATGGAAGCGATTGGCAGCAATCTGTTTTTGGAAACATCAGCCTCGGGTCCGGCACTTGTCAGCACCCCTGGAGAGGATGGTTTGGGCGTGTTGCGGCAAGGATATCTGGAGGATTCCTCGGTCGATGCTGTGCGCGAAATTACGGAACTGATCGAAGCCCAGCGCGGTTATGAATTGAACGCCAAAGTCATCTCTGCCGCTGATCAAATGCTCGGCGCAACAACGCAGATACGATGATGAAGGTTCTGATCCTAATATGTATGTTTTTCGCCACCAATGCGGTCGCCGAAACCATTGTCGCCGTACGCACCCTGCGCAGCCACACGATTATCGGGCCAAAGGATGTTTCAACCAAAGACGTGGTGGTCGACGGCGCGTTTGAGTTGGCTTCGAATGTCATTGGGCAAGAGGCGCGCGTGACGCTTTATGCGGGCCGCCCGATCCGTTTTGAAGACATCGGCCCCGCCGCCATCATTGAACGAAACCAGATTGTTATGCTGGTTTATCAACGCGGTAACCTGCGTATCGCGGCAGATGCCAGGTCCTTGGGCCGCGGCGGCGTTGGTGACCTGATACGGGTGATGAACCTGACATCCCGCACTACAGTTTCTGGAATAATCGGCGCGGATGGTGTCGTCACAGTTGGCCGTTAACCATTGCAACAAAGGATACTATGAATGAAACGCTACTTATCTCTTTCCCTCCTCACCGCACTGCTATTTGCAGCCGGATGTGCGCAACTAAAAGATGTTGGGAAGGTGCCTGCTATGGCTCCGATTCAAGGGACCAACGAGCATTATGCAATGACGACCACCCCGTTGCCACAGACAGTAGAGCGCAAGTCGCCGAGCGATCCGGCCTCGCTGTGGGATTCGGGACGACAATCCTTGTTGGGAGATCGGCGCGCGGTGCAACGCGGTGACATTCTGACGGTTGTGATCGAGATTGATGACAAGGCCGAAATTTCAAATTCAACGGCACGTAATCGCAATGGCACTGAAAAGGCGGGCCTGCCAAACCTGTTGGGTATTCCACAGCGCATTGATGCAAAATTGCCGGAAGGCGCAACAATGGCCGAGGCTTTTGGTAGCAATTCCTCCAGCACCTTTGCTGGCGACGGGAGCGTTCGGCGCAAGGAAAAGCTGACGCTAAAGGTCGCTGCAACAGTTGTAGATGTGTTGCAAAACGGCGTGCTTTCAATTCAAGGCTCGCAAGAGGTTAGGGTGAATTTTGAAATTCGTGAACTGCTGATTTCTGGTTACGTGCGCCCTGAAGACATTTCGCGCCAGAATCAGATCACATATGAGAAAATTGCCTCAGCTCGGATTTCCTACGGCGGACGAGGCCAAATTTCATCAGCACAGCAGCCCCGACTGGGCCAGCAAGTTGCCGACATTCTATTGCCATTCTAGCGAGGTCCAGCATGGGTAAGATACTTCCAATTCTACTTGCAGTCATTGGCGTGGGCGCGGGCATCGGTGTAGGTGTGATGCTGAAACCAGAGCCAATGGATTTGAGCGACGTACCTGTTTGCCGACCCGCAACCGAGGGAGACCATGCCGTGGGTGCGCCCGAAGTTGCGGAAGACGGTGAAGAAGTACTGCCTGAATATGTGAAGATGAATAACCAGTTTGTTATTCCGGTGGTCGAAGATGGTAAAATGGCGGCTCTTGTGGTGCTTTCTATCAGTCTGGAAGTGTCACCTGGCGGTAAAGAGGTAACGTTTCAAAGAGAGCCAAAACTGCGGGACGCGTTCAACCAAATATTGTTTGATCATGCCAATGCTGGTGGTTTTCAGGGGGCGTTCACCAGCAGTAACAACATGACCGTTCTGCGCGATTCCTTATATGAGATCGCTGTAAAAGTGGCTGGCCCCGTGGTGAAGGATGTGCTGATTGCTGAAATTGTGCGGCAAGATGTCTAACCTGCTTTGGCGCGCGCGCGCCAAAGGGTGAACAACCCGGCCATCACCACGACAGCGCCACCAATCGCCACATTGGGGCGCAAGGTTTCATTAAAAATCAAGATGCCGATGGTCGACGCAAAAACCAGTTGCAGATAGGCGAAAGGCTGCACTGCGCTGGCCTCGGCCACCTCGTAGCACTTGATTAAAAACCAGTGACCCAACACACCGGTGACACAAAGCACCGCCATCCAAAGCCAATCGGATTGGGTCATCGGTTCCCAGTAAAACAACCCAACGGCTGTGATGCCAAGTGCGCCAACAGTGCCCGTCCAAAAGAAGCTGGTCGCGGCGCTGTCACGGCGAGCGGCATAGCGCGTCAACAGTCCATAAAGCGCGAACATCAGCGCGGCGATCAGCGGGATAATAGCGGCGGGTTGAAAAACAGTCACACCTGGTTGCAGAATAATCAACACCCCGACAAACCCGATACCAATGGCCGCCCAACGTCGCCAGCCAACTGTTTCGCCCAGAACCGGGCCGGATAAAGCTGCTATCAAAAGCGGGTAGCATGCAAAAACCGCATGCGTTTCGACAAGGCCTAGCCGCACAAAGGCCTCAACCGTGACAGCGATCTCGACCACCAGCAATAAAGCGCGAAAAGCTTGCAACATCGGTTGACTAGTGCGGGCGGCTGCAAAAACCCCACCACTATTGCGGCTCGCGATGGTTATCACGAAAGCCGCGAAAAACCAGTAGCGCACCATCAAAACCATATAGACGTTGTATTCGCTTGCCAGATACCGCGAGATACCGTCCTGCACTGAGAACACAAAAGTGGTGGCGATCATCAACCAAATGCCGAGGCGATTGTTTTGCACGGTCATGAGAGAACTGCCGTGGTCATATGCCGTTTTCGCCCATATCCGGTGCTGCGAGTTACGGAGAAGCCTGCAGAAGCCAAATTCCGGCGCACAAAACCCGCAGCTGTATAGGTCGCGAGGCTGCCGTTTGGGGCGGTATGGTGTGCAACCTCCGAGAGCAAACCTTCGCCCCAAAGTTCGGGGTTTTTGGCCGGAGAAAACCCATCCAGAAACCATGCATCAGCTTTGCAGTTCCAAAAAGGCAGCGTGTCGCGGGCATCGCCGATGATGATATCAGCAATCAACCCGTCGACTTCGATCCGGTGCTTGCCGCTTGCCCATTTCGCCAAGAAGGGTCCGGCGATGGCGTGGATTTCGGGAAAAGCGCTTAAGGCTTTGTCCATGTCGGCGGCGATCATGGGGAAGGCCTCAAAACTGGTGAAATGCAGCGGTGTTTCCATCCCCGCCGCGCGCCACGCCAACAGGGATGCGAGCATGTTCAACCCCGTGCCAAACCCAAGTTCGGCGATGTGAAACCCATCCGTAAATCGCCTCGGCAACCCATTGCCATCCAGAAAAACATGACGCGTTTCGGCCAACCCGTCATTGAGCGAAAAATACGGATCATCAAAGCGTGTGCTGATGGGCAAAGCCCCGTCGCGCCACGTTAATTCTGCCGTCTGGATAAGGGTGGTTGAATCAGTCATAACCAGCGGGACAATGGTAGAGGACATACGGTTTGGCAATGGTTGATGTGACGATAATAGGGGCGGGCATTTTCGGCCTGTCCGTGGCCTATGCCGCGGCGTCTCGTGGAGCAAAAGTACGCGTGGTCGAGACCGAGCGTGTCGGGGCTGGTTCATCCGGCGGGTTGGTCGGTGCACTGGCCCCACACACGCCCGAGCGATGGGACGCTAAGAACGAGTTCCAATACCAAAGCCTGCTGATGGCCGAGGCACATTGGCGCAAGGTTGACCAACTGTCTGGGATTTCTTCGGGATACGGGCGGATTGGCCGTTTGCACCCGATACCGACCGCGCGCGTGTTGGAACTGTCACATGAACGAACGGCTTACGCCCACGAGGTTTGGCAGGGAAATGCCGAATGGCGCGTGGTTGAACGGGCAAATTACGGCGCTTGGGCCCCCGAAAGCCCAACCGGATTTTTGGTGCATGACACCATGAGCGCCCGCATGCAGCCCCGTGGTGCGGCGGCGAGTTTGGCAGGTGCTGTGGTGGCGCAGGGTGGCGAGATCGTGATTGGTGATGCTCCGGTTGAGGGCAAGGTTGTTTGGGCCACCGGCCACCGCGGGTTGCTGGAATTGTCCAAAGAATTCGGCGTCGAAATTGGCAACGGTGTTAAGGGGCAATCAGCCCTATTGCGTTATGACGCTGGCGATGTACCGCAGCTTTTCAGCGACGGAATTTACGTGGTGCCGCATACCGATGGCACTGTCGCGGTGGGTTCAACCAGCGAACGATACTTCGATGACCCGCTGGCGGTGGATGGCCTGCTGGACGAGGTTCTGGAACGGACCTTTGCGGCGTTTCCGGTGCTGCAAGGGGCCGAGGTTTTGGACCGTTGGGCCGGGGTGCGCCCACGGGGTAAAAAGCTGGCCCCGATGCTGGGGGCTTATCCGGGGCGCGACGGGCATTTTATTGCCAACGGCGGTTTCAAAATTGGCTTTGGCATGGCCCCGAAAGTTGGTGAAGTGATGGCCGAACTGGTGTTGGACGATAACGCGACAGGCATACCGGATGATTTCACGGTCGAGGCCAATATGTAGGCGGGCCAGTTAGGCGGCGGTTGCGGTTGCCTGCATGCATTCGCGCCCATCCGGGGCACGGACCCAAAGTGCGTTTTCTTTCATGCAAAATTCGGCGATTTCGCTGTGCATCAAAGCGGCAATGGTGCGAAACTGGAAGGATTTCAGCGGTCCAAGATGACGCTGCGCCAGCAGCGGGCCGTGGGTGACCAGCCGGTGTAGCCTTCAATACTGCGGGCATAATCCACGTCATAGTGGATGCGGTGACCATTCATAGTAAGCGCGGAATAGCGGAACAATTCGGTGGTTGTGAAACGATGAGTCTGGCTGAGGTTTTCGTCGGTTCGGGCAGCTTTTGGCTTTGGCTTCGGGGTGATCGTTTTGATGGTCGTGACTTTGGTGGCGAGGGCCCCCGTGATCAGTGGGGCGTGAAACTGCAAATCTCCACCCGCCCACATACGGCGCGGCAGATCTAAATCGGGAATAAAGCCGCCAGTAGCTGGATACCCGTCGCGGCCCAAATTCTCAGGGAGTTGCGCGCCCCAGAAATAAATTCGATGCCCAAATGGCAGCAGTGCATCGCTGGATTTTGGCGCTGGCCAGGTTGACCAAGGGTCGCATGCAGGGCGCTTGCGCGGGCGGGATCGAAAGCGCAGGATGCGGTTTGTGATTTACCTATGAAGTCGTGCAGGATGTTTGGGTAACGGGTTTGGCTGCAAAGAGGAAGAGACGATGAAACTATCCGGATTGGATCACTTGGTGCTGACAGTGGCGGATGTTTCCGTGACGGTCAGGTTTTATCAGGACGTTTTGGGTATGGCGGCCGAGCAATTTACACCTGCGGATGGATCAACACGCTGGGCGCTGAAGTTCGGAACGCAAAAGATCAATCTGCATCAAAGCGGGGCGGAGTTTGAACCCAAAGCGATGCAGGCCACGGCGGGGTCGGCGGACCTGTGTTTTTTGTCGGGTGTCGCGGTCAAAGAATGGCAGGCGCATTTGGCCACGCAAGGGGTTGCTGTGATTGAGGGGCCGTTGCGGCGCACGGGGGCAAAAGGGCTGATCCTTTCGATTTATCTGCGTGATCCGGACGGTAATTTGTTAGAGATTTCGAACCAACTGTAGGGGCATCGCGCGGGTATGGAGCAAATTGAACCAACGCTACGTCTACGAGGTTTTGAGATATTCAAAGGGTTTTTGGATGTCAAAGCGCAGCGCATGATGATTGCGGATCTGCGCAAAATTATGCAAACGGCGCCAGTATTTTCACCGCAAACACCGCAAGGTAAATCAATGTCGGTGCGGATGACGTCGGCGGGCAGATTTGGTTGGTATTCGGATGCGGATGGCTATCGCTATATTGAGCAGCACCCATCGGGGCAGGCTTGGCCAGACATTCCGACACGTGCGTTGGATGTGTGGCGCGCGACCTCAAAGGTTGAGCGCGCGCCGGAGAGTTGCTTGGTCAACTTTTACGGCAAAGGCGCGCAGATGGGGATGCATCGCGACAAAGACGAGGCTGAAATGTGTTGGCCGGTGGTGTCTATTTCGCTGGGCGACGACGGGTTGTTCCGTATCGGAGGCGATACCCGCGGCGGCAGGACTGAATCGATCTGGTTGTCGTCGGGGGATGTGGTGGTGATGGGAGGTGCTGCCCGCAGCGCCTATCACGGGGTCGACAAAATCAGGTTCAAATCCAGCCGATTGCTGCCCAAAGGCGGGCGGGTGAATGTGACGCTGCGGGTGGTGACCTAGTCGCGTTTATGCACGCAGCAAATGGTCGAGCAACGCGTTCAGATCATCAGCAGCGCAAGCATATCCGTGATAAGTAAGATGGTTTAGACCTATAAAGGCGGCGTAAAGGATATTGGCATTTTGCTTGCACTTTGGCTTTGGAGTGCCGAGGTCGCGAAACTGGTTTTGCACAAAATCCAGCCGCTGTTGGTCAACAGACTTTAAGGCAGCGGCAGCGTTTTCATCATAGCGGGCCCAGTCGCGGATTGCGGCTTCGGTCAGTAGGCCACCATATTCGTTGTCCGTTGAAGAGGTGGAGAGCTGTACCAGCACCCGCAGACGGTCCTCGGCCTTTGTTGCACTCATGTTGACCAGATCGCCTTACATGCGGTAGCGTATGGAAAAGGCAAGGCATTGGTTATGGGTCAAATATCAATACTGGTTTTTGTGATTTTGTTGGCGACAGCGAGCATTCATGTGCTGTGGGGGTTTGGGGGAACTTGGCCGTTGCGTACCAAACAGGAATTGATCAACGCCGTGGTCGGAGCCAAAGGGATGACGCGGATGCCTGGTAAGTTTCTGACGCTACTCGTCGCTGTAGGAATCGCTGCGGCGGGTGTGTTTGCGCTGTGGGGAGGTGGGGTCGTCGATTTGCCGCTGCCGTCGTGGATGCGCATTGCCAGCCTTGCTGTTCTAGCGGCGATATTTTTGTTGCGCGGTGTGGCAAGCTATCTGCCGTTTGGTCCTATTGGAGATACCGTTGAGCCGTTTCGGACCCTGAATATGCGATACTATGGGCCACTTATTCTGGCCATTGGAGTTGGCTATCTTTCGCTTCTTTTGTCGATTTTATGGGCGTAGTAGCGTGCAACACCCTGTCAGCATCCGGTCACCCAAAGTGCCAGTAAGCAGGGCGTTTATGGCAAAGCCATAGGATTTGTCGCTCATCCCGTCAGAACATTGGCTGCGGGTGATTATTGCATCAATCTCGTCACTGCCGCCTGCCATCTTTAGGCCATAAGCCACAGGCTGCATCCCGTCAGGGATACCTTCCCAAACAGTTGCAAGACCATGAGGCATCTGGCCGGGTTCTGTAAATTCATTTGCACCGGGCATGAATTGAATCGCCCAAAACGGCTCATTGCCACCGCAGCTTAGTGGGCGCGGCAAATCCGGCCCGCCTTGTCCGGGTTGGCGTTGCAAGTAGCGCATCGAGGCCCAGCCATCGCCATCTGGATAGCCGATCAAACCCCATTTTCCATCGGCACTCAGTTTGATGATTTCGATATCGCGATCATTATAGGCCAAGGCCTGAATGATCGGATGTGATGCGCCAAATCCCGACCGCACATTCAGCACATCATCAGAGGCCACACCGGTGACATCGTAGCGGGCTGGAAACAGTTCCCACTCCGCGAGGGCGGATGTGGCTGAAAGCATCATCATTAGGATAAAACTGAAAAGAATGCGCATGGTGTTCACCGTCTTGCTGACCAACTGATTGACGCGTGTTTGCGTGTGTAAAATTCGCCCATCAACCCGATCATCAACAGCACAAGCGCCAAAATGATCGGATAGCTGTAGGAACTGTAATGCGGATTATAGTTTAAAAATGTATAGCCGCGCGCCTGATCAATGGCGTGGAACAACGGGTTCCAATCAAACAGGGATCGGCGGTTGGCTGGCAATGTGTTGGCTAGAAACATTTTGCCTGATGCAATCATATTGGCGCGGGCATAAATGGTCGACCCGATGTTAACAAACCCGGGAAGCCACGGCTTGAGGGCCAGAAAAACCATGCCAATTGCAACACCGGAAAACCATGCCACCATCAACATGCCGAATGCCGCGACCGGGTGGAAAATAACCACAGGCACAAAGGCGACATGATAGACAAATAGAACCACGACCAGTGACAGCACCTGAATATACAGCGCCCCGATGGCCGAAGCGCAAATCGCGATCAAGGTGTTCATCGGTGCGTGTTTCATCATCGGTGATGCAGGGCCTTCGGAACCGACGACCGCGCTGAGCGCCTTGGTGTGGGTCAGGAACAAGAAAATGCCCGACATGATGTAGAGCAGGAAATCACCCCGCACCGCACTGCCGCGCAAACCAAGGATCGAAAACATCACGTAAAAAGCCATCACAAAAATGACGGTTTGCATGATATTCATTGCCAACCCAAACAGGGCATTACCGTGGCTTTGCCGCACACTGCGCACGGTGGCATGATAAATCAATTCAAGCAGACGACTGCTTGACTTAAGACCCGTTGTGTTGGTTTGCTGTTCAAACATAACCACGAAATTCCGCTTGCAACTGCTGCTGTGCCATTTTCGAGAACGAGTTCTTGCTCATCCCTTATGAGCAGACCATAAAAGGCTGGTGTTGATTTTACAATAACAACGCCCGATGCGGCGATACTAAGGAGTTTGAGTGTGGATTTTGATCTGATGAGTGCCGTTTTTCGCCGTTTGTCCCTAGAGGCAGGTGACAAAATTATGGAAATTTACGGACGTGATGATTTTGAAGTGAAATCCAAATCCGACGACAGCCCCGTCACGGCAGCCGATGAAGCGGCGGACGAGATCATCTCGGCGGGCCTGCGGGCAGCATTTCCCGATGTGGTGTTGGTCACTGAAGAGCAATCAGACTCCCACAGCGCCAAGGCCGATAATTTCATTATTGTCGACCCACTGGACGGCACCAAAGAATTTATCCACCGTCGTGGCGATTTCACCGTGAACATCGCCTATGTGGAAAACGGTGTGCCCATTCGTGGTGTGGTTTATGCGCCTGCAAAAGGACGCCTATTCTATACCGATGCCACGGGCCAATCCGTTGAAGAAACAGGAGATTTCGCCAAAGATAGCGCCGGACCCGCCGCACCGATGTCTGTGGCCAAGCCCGACAATGGCGCATTAATGATTGTGGCGTCAAAATCGCACCGTGATCAGGCGACCGATGACTACATCAACAAGTATAATGTGAAGGATTCCAAAAGCGCTGGATCGTCGCTGAAATTCTGTTTGGTTGCCACTGGTGAGGCGGATATTTACCCACGTGTCGGCCGCACAATGGAATGGGACACAGCCGCAGGTCACGCTGTTTTGACGGGGGCGGGCGGCCATGTTGTGCGTTTTGATGATCACAGCCCGTTGATCTATGGCAAGCAAGATTACGCCAACCCGTTCTTTATCGCCTATGCGCCGGGTGTCGATCTGAAACCTGCCTGATATGCTATGGTCAGGCGACTCGCGCTCTACTTTAGGTGGAGTGGCGCGGTTTTTGGGGTAAAAAAGCCACATTTTTCCCCCTGACGACGGGAATTCCTTGGAGGTATTCTTGTCTAATTAATGATTTGGGCGTTAACTGACAAAAAACGCCATCTCTGTTCAAGGAGAGGCCAAAATATGAGTGTAGGCAATGAAACGTAAAGTAACCAAAGCCATCTTTCCTGTTGCTGGGATGGGAACGCGATTCCTACCGGCAACAAAATCTGTTCCCAAAGAAATCATGACACTGGTTGACCGCCCGTTGATCCAATACGCGATTGACGAGGCACGGGCCGCCGGCATCAAGGAATTCCTGTTCGTCACATCGCGTGGCAAAGGCGCGCTTGAGGACTATTTCGACATCTCGCCAAATCTGGAAGCGCAGCTGCGCAAAGATGGCAAAACCGAGCTGTTGGATTTGCTGAAAAGCACCAATATGGAGAGCGGCGCGATTGCTTATATCCGCCAACACAAGGCGCTGGGTTTGGGCCACGCTGTTTGGTGTGCGCGTCGTTTGATTACAAATGAACCATTTGCTGTAATCCTGCCGGACGATGTGATCGCGGCTGAAAAACCTTGTTTGGAACAGATGGTCGAAGCCCATGAGGAAACCGGTGGCTGCGTTGTGGCCGCTATGGAAGTGCCGCATGAAAAGGCCTCGTCCTACGGGGTTTTGGACGTCAAAGAAGACATGGGTGCGATGGTTTCAGTCAAAGGCATGGTGGAAAAACCAGCTCCGGGCACGGAGCCGTCCAATCTGGCGGTGATCGGGCGTTATATTCTGACCCCGCATGTGTTGCGCAATCTGAATAAGATCAAGCAGGGTGCAGGTGGTGAAATTCAACTGACCGACGCGATCGCAAAAGAGATCGAGCAGGGGCGTGATGTTTACGGCTACCGGTTCCGTGGACAGCGGTTTGACTGCGGCTCCAAGGCCGGGTTCTTGCAAGCGACGGTGGCCTTTGGTTTGGCCCGCGAAGAATTGCGCGAAGAATTTATGCAGTATCTGAATGAAATGGTGTCGCTTCAACAAGCTGCACAATAAGACGGGTGGTTTAATTTGACCCATGTTTTGGTGACAGGCGGCGCGGGCTATATCGGCTCGCACGCCTGCAAAGCCCTCAAAGCGGCGGGCTATACGCCGGTGACTTTCGACAATCTAGTGACGGGATGGGCGGACGCGGTCAAATTCGGCCCGTTTGAGCGGGGTGATCTGTTGGATCGCACCCGTTTGGACGAGGTTTTCGCCAAATACCAACCCGTCGCCGTGATGCATTTCGCAGCGCTTTCGCTGGTTGGCGAAAGCATGGAGTTTCCGGGCAAATATTGGCGTAACAACGTGATCGGGTCCTTGACCCTGATCGAGGCCGCCGCTGCGGCTGGTTGTAAAAACTTCGTTTTTTCATCCACTTGCGCCACATATGGCGATCAGGACAACGTGGTTTTGGACGAAGATTGCGTGCAAATGCCGATCAACTCTTATGGGGCCTCAAAACGCGCCATCGAGGACATTTTGGCAAACTTTGGCGAAAGCAATGGGATCAACCATGTGATTTTCCGCTACTTTAATGTGGCGGGCGCTGACCCCGACGCCGAAGTTGGCGAGTTCCACCGCCCCGAAACCCATCTGATCCCGCTGGTGCTGGACGCGATTGACGGCAAACGCGCTGCCCTAACGATTTTCGGCACCGATTATGACACGCCCGACGGCACTTGCGTGCGCGATTACGTGCATGTTTGTGATCTGGTGGATGCGCATGTTTTGGGGTTGAAATGGTTGCAAGATGGCAAGGGCAACCGTGTGTTTAATCTGGGCACGGGTGACGGATTTTCGGTGCGTGAAGTGGTCGATGCCTGTGGCATCGTGACCAATCGCGAAGTGCCGATGGATGTTGGCGAGCGCCGTGCTGGCGACGCAACAAAACTGGTTTCAGGCAGTGCAAGAGCCGCAAAAGAACTGGGCTGGGCGCCGGATCGCTCCAAGATGGAGACCATGGTGGTGGACGCCTGGCGTTGGCACCAGAATGGGCATTATGAAAAATAGGGTTTTACGCTAGGATGCCCCCAAAGCAGGGAAGCAACATGCAAGATCTTTGGACAGCCTACAAAATGCGCCTAAAGCGCCGCCGCCTGTTGTTTCGGGCGTTGCGAAAACGCCGTCAACTGACCCCGATCACCGACCACACGAACCGGATTTCTGGAGATGCAATTTTGGCATTCTCGACCGTCAGAAACGAGATTATCCGGCTGCCGCATTTTCTGGACCATTACCGCAAGTTGGGCGTTCAACATTTTCTGATGGTGGACAACAACAGCGATGACGGCACCGCCGAATATTTGGCTGCACAGCCCGACGTGTCGCTTTGGCACACCGATCACAGCTATAAAATGTCGCGTTTTGGGGTGGATTGGTTGGCGTGGTTGCAGATCAAATATGGGCATGGGCATTGGTGCCTGACCGTCGACGCCGACGAAATACTTGTCTACCCGCATCACGACACACGCCCGCTGGCGCAACTGACCCAGTGGTTGGATCAGGCTGGAAAACAGTCGTTTGGTACGATGATGTTGGACATGTATCCAAAGGGACCGCTGGACGCACAGCCTTATTCAGCAGGGCAAAACCCGTTCGAGACTTTGCGCTGGTTCGATGCCGACAATTACCACAGCCAGATGCAGGAAGGCCTGCAAAACCTGTGGATTCAGGGCGGCGTGCGCGAACGGGTGTTTTTTGGGGACAGACCCGAACGCGCGCCGACATTGAACAAAACGCCGCTGGTAAAATGGAACAAACGGTACGCCTATGTCAGCTCGACCCATTCACTGCTGCCGCGCCACCTAAACCAGGTCTTTGACACCGACGGGGCCGGCAAAACAACGGGCGTATTACTGCACAGCAAATTCCTGCATGTGGTGGTCGATAAATCGGTTGAGGAAAAGCAACGCCAAGAACATTTCGCCAACAGCAGCCTTTATGATGCCTATTACGATAGTTTGGCGCAAAGCCCTGATTTATGGGACGAAACCTCTTGCGAATACACGGATTGGCGGCAACTCCAGACTCTGGGCCTTATGTCTGGCGGTGGATGGCGTTGATCCAAAGGCACAGATCACATTTATCGTGACGTTTTAACCCTCTAGGCCATTTACATGGGCGGGGTTCAGCGGCTATTTTCGAAAAAAAAGAAACGAAAACGGTATTGAGGGCAGTTGGTGGGGCAAAATGTTAGGGGTTTCCCCGATCTACAAAAAATCCAAATCCCTCAACTCGGTATTAAATATGTCGTTGTAAGCAGTATTGCAGTATATGGTTTGCTGAACACAGAGATTGGGAAATAGATTGGGCGCATTGGCCTCATATCGGTTGCGATTGGAACGCCAGCGTTGGCGCGGCCGCGCGTTTCGTAAACGCCGCGATCTAACCCCCGTTTCGGTACGCACCAAACAGATCAAAAAAGACGACATCATCATCTTTTCCACAATGCGTAATGAACGCATTCGCCTGTCCTATTTCTTGCGCTATTATCGTGAATTGGGTGTGAACCATTTTGTCATCGTCGATAATGACAGCGACGACGGATCCCGCGAGTTTTTAGAAGATCAGCCGGATGTGTCGATCTGGACGACCACCAAAAGCTATAAGAAATCGCGCTTTGGGGTGGATTGGCTGAACTGGCTGCTGATGAAATACGGCCATGGGCATTGGACGCTGACCGTGGATGTCGACGAATTTCTGGTATTCCCGTTCAGCGATACCCGCTCGATCAAAGCGTTGACTGACTGGCTGGATGCTTCGGCAATCCCGTCGTTCAGCGCGATGTTGCTGGACATGTATCCAAAGGGGCGCATCGACGCGTTGCCGTACCGGTCAGGGCAGGACCCGTTTGAGATTGCGTCATGGTTCGACAGCGGCAACTATTCGATCTCAAAGAACAACAAATACGCGAACCTGTGGATACAGGGTGGCCCGCGGGCGCGCTCGTTCTTTTTGGATTCGCCCAAAAATGCCCCTGCTATGAACAAAACACCTTTGGTCAGATGGGATCGTAAATACGTCTATGTCAGTTCAACCCATTCGTTACTGCCGCGCGCATTAAACCGTGTTTATGACGAATATGGCGGCGAAAAAGCATCGGGCTGTTTGCTACATGCCAAGTTTCTGGACACATTCGGCGCCAAAGCCAAAGAAGAGTTGGAGCGCGGCCAACACTACGCCAATAGCCATGAGTACAAAGCCTACCACGCTGCCATGCAGGAAAATCCTGATCTGTGGTGCAAATGGAGCGAGAAATACATCAACTGGCGACAGTTGGAGATTCTGGGTCTGATGTCCAAAGGGAACTGGGCATGAGCGGGTCCGTCGGCATTGTAATGATGGTGCATAACGCACTGGATCGGGCCACGCAGGTGGCGCGCCACTGGGCCGAGAGCGGCTGCCCCGTGGTAATCCACGTCGACAGCCAAGTTGGACGCGATGCCTATAAGGAATTTGTCGGCGGCCTGTCCGACCTACCTGACCTGAAGTTTTGCAAACGCCATCGCTGTGAATGGGGCACCTGGTCTTTGGTGCAGGCTTCGCAAACCGGCTCGGAGTTGATGCTGGAGACCTACCCCGATGTGCGTCACGTTTATCTTGCCTCGGGATCATGCCTGCCGCTGCGTCCGGTGCAGGAATTGGTTGACTATCTGGCGGAACGACCGCGCACGGATTTCATCGAATCCGCCACCACGGATGATGTGCCGTGGGCGATTGGCGGGCTGGATGCCGAGCGCTTTACCCTGCGGTTTCCGTTTTCGTGGAAACGGCACCGGCAGTTGTTTGACGGCTATGTCCGGCTGCAACGACGCGTGCGGTATAAACGCAAAATCCCGATGGGGGTGGTGCCGCATCTGGGCTCGCAATGGTGGTGCCTGACCCGGCGTACATTGTCGTCCATTCTGGAAGACCAGCAACGCGAAACCTTTGACAATTATTTCAAACGGGTCTGGATTCCGGATGAATCCTATTATCAAACGCTGGTCCGGTTGTTTTCTACCAGTATTGAAAGCCGCTCATTGACCTTGTCCAAGTTCGATTACCAAGGCAAGCCACACACGTTTTATGACGATCATTTGCAACTGTTGCGCCGCTCGGATTGCTTTGTGGCGCGTAAAATCTGGCCCCACGCAGATCGTTTGTATCAAGCCTTTTTGACCGACGAAGACGGGGCCATGAAAAAGGCCGAGCCAAATCCAGGTAAGATCGACCGCATTTTTGCCAAAGCCGTTGAGCGCCGCATCCGTGGCCGCGCCGGCCTTTACATGCAAAGCCGCTATCCAGTCGAGGATCGCGAAAACGGCGCGACCCCAGCCCCCTATTCGGTCTTTCAGGGCTTCTCGTATTTGTTTGAGGACTTCGTCCCGTGGCTGTCAAAATCGACAGGCTCCACCGTTCACGGGCATTTGTTCGCCCCCAAACGCGCCGAGTTTGTCGGTGGCGTGCGTATCTATAGCGGTTGCGTGCCGGATTCTGCCCCAATGCGCGACGCCAACCCAAAGGCGTTCCTGACCAACCTGATTTGGAACACCCGTGGAGAGCAGCAATGTTTTCAGTTCAGCCCGCGTGATTTGCAAGATTTGAACTGGTTCATCGCCAAAGACCCCAACGCCAGCATCACGGTGATTACTGGGGCCTGGGTGGTGCCACTGTTTCATTCCAATCTTAGTTTTATCGAAATCCGCAAAGAGGCGGCGCGGCTGCAAAAGATCGAGAGCGATCATTTGAATATTCTGCGTTCCCCCTGGGCCAAAGCGCGCGTGCGCATTATGACGATGGCCGAGTTCATCGAAGCCCCGATGGAGCCGCTGCAAACCATCATTGACACTATCGGCCCGCGCAACAATTTGCGCACTTTGTCGGAAGCTCCAAAAATGGTCGACTTGACCGGTTTTGGAAAATTTTTGCAGAATCTGAAAAATCAGGGCATGCACCCGCATCTGATGGGTGATTTCCCCAGCGGCGATGACATCGCCCAAACGATCGCAAAACCGCGCCGACCCTATCTGGTTAGAAAGTAATCCACCATGTCCGAAAAATTCGACTATTACACCATCCTTGCTGAAAAACGCACCGGATCGAATTTTTTATGCTCGAATTTGAACCAATTTAAGGGTGTCATCGCCCATGGCGAAGCCTTCAACCCCTATTTTATCGGTGATGGTAGCCGGACAGATTTGCACGGGGTCACCTTGGCCATGCGCGAAGCCGATCCACTGCGCTTGATCACAGAAATGAAGGCCCAGCCGAATAATCTGATCGGGTTCCGGTTTTTCTCAAGCCACGACATGCGCGCCTATGATCATTTCATGCCCGACAAACGTTGCGGCAAAATCATCCTGACCCGAAACCCACTGGAAAGCTATGTGTCCGAGCTGATTGCATGGACCACCAACCAATGGAAATTGGGCAAAGATGACGTGCGCGAAACCGCGCGGGTTCAGTTCAAAATGGATGAATTCAAAAAACATGTCGCAGAGTATCAAGCGTTCCAGGTGAAAATCTTGAATGACTTGCAATGTTCAGGGCAGACCGCATTTTACATCGCCTATGAAGATATTCAGAGCGTCGATGTCCTAAATGGCATGGCCGATTTTTTGGGGATCGAGAGCCGAGTTGATGGCATCTCCACCAACTTGAGACGACAAAACCCGGGCAGCCTGCGTGACAAGGTCATCAACTATGATGAAATGGTCGAAGCCTTGGCCACCATGGACAGTTTCAACCTGACCCGCACCCCGAATTTCGAGCCCCGCCGTGGCCCCGTGGTGCCCAGCTACGTGGCCGCTGCAAAGACACCACTGATGTATTTGCCCATTAAGGGTGGGCTGGATGCGCAGATGCGGCAATGGCTGTCGGATCTGGATCAAGGCGGCGAGCTGAACGACGGGTTCAATCAAAAAACTTTACGCCAGTGGAAACGAAAAAATACGGGGCACCGCAGTTTCACAATCATCCGCCACCCGGTTGTGCGTGCGCATGCTGCGTTTTGCGAACATATTTTGAACACGGGCAAAGACGGCTATCCGGAAATTCGCGAAAAATTGCGCACCGAATATGATCTTCCAATTCCCGAGGGCGCGGTTGATGATAGCTATGATCGTCGCACCCATCGTGAGGCATTTTTGAAGTTTCTGGCCTTCCTAAAGGACAACTTGCACGGTCAAACCAGTGTGCGAATTGACGCTGCATGGGCCAGTCAAGCGCAGGTGTTGCAAGGCTTTGGTCAGTTTGCATTGCCTGACATGGTGTTTCGCGAGGATCAGTTGATCGAGGGTTTGGCGCAACTTTGTGAACAGGTCGGAGTGGATGCCTGCGAATTGCCGGAAAACCCGAACCAACACCCGATCGCATTGAGCGCCATTTATGACGCCGATATCGAGGCCGCGACGCGGGACATTTATCAGCGGGATTACATGATGTTCGGCTATAAGGCGCTGGGCTAAATCGGCGGATTAGACGTCGATTGAGCGGGCAATCAGCTCTTTCGTGATCTCATTGGTGCTGCCATATACCCGTAGCCACCAAACAGTTGCAGGCATTTATCCATCACTTGGCCTTGGGCCTCATCCGTTCCCAGCAGGGTGGTCACGGCGAAACTCATCCGTGCCTTCAGGCCCGGCAACCAGCGCGCTTTTTGCGCTTCGGTGCCATAAAAACTGATGTAATGCTGAACAATGGATTGGATGTCAAAGCCCCAGTTCACGTCGCCTAACCGCGCCTGTTCATAGAGCGCGACGGCTTCGAATCCGACATCGCCGTCGACGCCCCCATGGGCTTCCTCAATCGCGTCGCTCATGATCCCGGCGGCGCCGGCGCCTTGCCAAAACGCGTGTGACCATATCGGCGAACATGCGGTGTTCATCCGACGCCCAGTTTGAACTTTCTCTAAAGAGAGTCATGAGGTGCCCATCCTGATTCAGCCCAGAGCATAACAGGATATCGCGACATGTGAGGGAAACGTGGCGTTACTTTGGCCCCAGCGCGGGCTAAGCGGCTTGGTTTGAGGGGGTGTTGGTCAACAACGCGTGTAGCGTGGCCGGATCGGAATTGGCACGCAATTTCGCGCAGACCGCTCCGTCACGCATGGTTCTGGACACCAGCGCCAAAGCTTTGAGATGTTCCACACCAGAATCCAGCGGGGCAAATAGGGTGAAAACCAAATCCACGGGCTGGCGATCAACCGAATCAAAATCCAACGGCTTTTCAACACGTAAAAACGCCCCGACAACGCCAGTTAGCCCGGCGATGCGGGCGTGTGGCAAAGCAACGCCATGCCCCACACCTGTTGGTCCAAGGCTCTCGCGACTTTGCAATGCCTCAACAGCGGCAGCGACGTCCAAATCATAGGTCGAGCCAATGATCTCTCCCAATTGCTGGAAGAGACGCTTTTTACTGCTGACCTGACCGATAACGCGCACGGATCCGGGTGTTAGAATATTTGAAAGTTCCATTTACCTTCACTTCATCTTGCCCGAATAGCCAGGGCTTTAACTCGCATTTTGGGGATCAACCCAGCCAATATTGCCGTCTTCACGGCGATAGACCACATTGACACCACTGTGTCCTTCGTGACGGAAAACCATAACCGGTGCGCCAGCCAGCTCCATCTGCATCACGGCCTCGCCAACGGAAAGAGACGGTATTTTTGTCTCCATCTCGGCGATGATCATGGGTTGGAGCGATTCGGGTTCCGATTCCTCTGTGTGATCCGATCCGGCGAGGATATACGAGGAAGCGCCGGAATGTTCAACCGGTTGTGCGCGTTCGCGGTGATGATCCTTTAGGCGACGCTTGTAACGGCGCAATTGTTTTTCCAGTTTTTCGCCGCATTTATCAAAAGCGGCATAAATTTCATGGGCATGCGCCTTGGCCGAGGCCGTCAGGCCGGTCGACAGATGGACAGTAGCTTCGCAAACATATTCACTAGCGCTGCGCGAAAAAATAATCATCGCATCAGTTGGCCGTTCTGCATATTTTTGCACGACCCCGTTCAACTCGTCTTTGACGTGGGTTTGCAGGGCTTCACCTATATCAATCTGTTTTCCGCTGATCTGGTACTGCATCACATCTCCTTTGTGTTGAATGACAAGTTTCCCGATCCACTATTATGTAGATAGGTTTCACTTGGGTTATTGGTTCAGGTATTGTTTTCGCCCCTGCGCAGGTTAGGGGCCTTGCGGTGCGACCGTGATTTAACGGCGCACAATCGATGATATATTGTTCAGTCATCCCCTGTATTTGGCGGCATTTTACCAACCAATGTCAATTGCAGCAGCTTGAAATTTTTTAGAAATATTTTCTGAAAAGGGCTTGATTATGAGATTTTGAAGTTCTGACCCAGATAAACGCGGCGCACGTTTTCGTCATTCACGACCTCTTCGGTAGTGCCGCTCATCAAAACGGCACCGTCGTGCAGAATATAGGCCCGTTCGACGATTTCCAGCGTTTCGCGCACGTTGTGATCGGTGATTAAAACGCCGATTCCGCGGTTTTTCAAATCAGCCACCAAGGTGCGAATATCGGAAACTGCAATCGGATCAACGCCGGCAAAGGGCTCGTCCAACAGCAGATACTTCGGATTCGAGGCCAAACTACGGGCAATTTCCACCCGCCGCCGCTCGCCACCGGACAAAGAAATCGCTGAGGCACGGCGCAAATGCTCGATCGAGAAATCACTGAGCAATTCTTCTAGACGTTCACGCCGTTTGTGTCTGTCCGTTTCCGTGATCTCGAGGATCGACATGATGTTGTCTTCAACGGTCATACCGCGAAAGATTGAAACTTCTTGTGGCAAATAGCCGATGCCCAACTTGGCGCGACGATACATTGGTAAGTTCGTGACATCGCGCCCATCAATGATCACCTGCCCACCTTCGGCGCTGATCAGCCCTGCGATGGCGTAAAAACAGGTGGTCTTACCGGATCCGTTTGGCCCAAGCAGTGCCGCAACTTCGCCCCGCCCCAGATCAAGACTGACATCACGGATCACAGGGCGTTTGCGATAGCTTTTGCGCAGATTGCGGACTTGCAACCCGGCTTGGCCTTCAGAAACTGTCAGATTGGGCGCTTTGGCCATGTTCTAATTGTTACCTGTTTGAAGAATGGTTTTGACGCGGCCCTCAAGCGTGGCTTGACCGGTTTTCAGGTTTACGACCATCCGATTGGACGACAGCGCGCTTTGTCCCTGTGTCAGGATCACATTGCCCGTCATGACGATATTGCCATTGTCGATCGAATAAACAGCCTCGCTTGCTTCGGCCGCTTCGGCGCCGTTGACTAACACAACGCTGCCGGTTGCATGCATTTTGGAAATCCGGCGGTTGCTGTCGCCAGCGGCATATTCCACCACAACATGGTTGGCCGACAGGCGCATGGTGCCTTGACCGATCACCACGTTGCCGGTGAACACGGCGGACCCGTTGGTTTGATTGATTTGCAAAGAATCTGATGAAAGTTCAACAGGTTGGCTTGCGTCATGCTTTAGCCCACCGAACGTAATTTGGGTGCCTTGGGCGGTAACGGTAACGGGCGCAACAACAAGTGCAAGCGCGACAAATACCATGCGCAATTGATTAAACATCTGGTCCCCTTAAAATTTCGGGCTAACTGCCTTTAGGGTCGTATACCAGCTTCACCCCACCCTTGAAAACCAGAAGATGCGTATCTTGGGGGCTGTTTTGTTTTTCAAGCACCATTTGACCTGCCGTTAGGGTCCCAAGTGGCCCGGTTGCGCTGATGCGCCCGTCCGATGTCATCGCGGTTTCATTCAGCGCGACAACCAGCCCGGTGGTGTTGATTATATACCCCGTCGAGGTCAGAATTTGCACGCCGCCGTCCAATGTGACTTGCTGTTGGCTTGAATCAATCATGCCGCTGCTGGCCGTCATGTCGATGCGCCCGCCATTTGCGTCTTCAATGATGGCCGTGACATCGGTGGTGGAAATGACCTTGGCGTTGCCTTCCATTGGGCGCGCTGTGGCGGCGGTGATCGAAATTGCGGCCCCGTCTTCAGTGACGCCCGCATAGTTCGGCGCACCAACGCGTTGTTCACGGGCCAGTTGCTCGACATCTACTTCGGCAAAAGGGATCGACTGGGTTGGGTCAATATTGCGCGAGAACAAAAACAACGTCGAAAGGATGCCAAGCGCAAGGATTGGCAGGATCACCTTGGTGTAGGCAACAAAGCGCGAGTAACTGTTGTCATATGCAATCATGTCGTGAACCGTGGCAGAAAATGGCCCATCGGCCAAGGATTCGGCAAACCCATCAGCGGGGTTCTGCTTAGAGACATGTCGCCAAGTGGCGAAAGCCAGCGCATCAAGAGTGGGCGAATATGTCGGTTTCCGGCCAACCAATCAGATCCAGATTGGCACGCATCGGCAAGAAGTCAAAGCAGGCTTGGGCGACTTCCATGCGGTCTTCACGTTCCAGCCGGATGTTCAATACGTCCCGCAAACGGTGCAGGTATAAAACATCCGAGGCGGCATACTCGATCTGCGCCTTGGTCAATTCATCCGCGCCCCAGTCCGAGCTTTGCTGCTGTTTGGAAACATCCACACTCAGCAATTCTTGCAACAGGTTTTTCAGCCCGTGGCGGTCCGTATATGTGCGGATCAAACGCGAGGCGATTTTGGTGCAATAAACCGGTGCCGTGACTGTGCCAAAGGCGTTTTGCATGGCAGCGATGTCAAAGCGTCCGAAATGAAACAATTTCAAAACATCCGGATCGGCCAGCATGCGGCACAGGTTCGGGGCCTCGGTTTGACCCTTGGCGACTTGCACCAAATGCGCGTTGCCATCCCCACCTGACATTTGAACAACACACAGACGATCACGGTGCGGGTGCAGGCCCATGGTTTCGCAGTCAATCGCAACGATTGGTCCAAGGTCCAGATCATCGGGCAAATCATTTTGATATAGAAAATTCGTCACGGCTTATCCTTTTCGTTTCAGGCGCTTTTACACAGGTTTTTATGCGGCGGATAGGGGAGCGACGGGCAAAAAATACGGATTGGTGCAAAATCTGCTTGGCCACAGCGCGCCGATCGACCATCAAGGCAGTATGAACAACAAAGTGATCATTGTTATCCCCGCCCGATATGCCTCTAGCCGCTATCCCGGTAAGCCGCTTGCGCCTTTGGTCGGCGCGACAGGTGTTGCGAAATCCTTGATCGAACGCAGTTGGCTGGCCGCCAAAGAAGTTGCCGATGTGGCCGAAGTCTATATTGCCACCGATGATGTGCGCATTGCCGACGCTGCCAAATCGTTTGGTGCCAAGGTATTGATGACCGCCGAAGGATGCGCAAACGGCACCGAACGGGTCGCCGACAGTCTGCGCAGTCTAGCAGAGATGCCCGATATCGTGGTGAACCTACAAGGCGACGCACCACTGACGCCGCCGTGGTTTTTGACGGCGTTGATAGACGAGATGCGGCGTGATGCGTCGGTGCAGATGGCGACGCCTGTGTTGCGCTGCGATGGGCAAACCTTGTCGAATTTCCGCGAAGACCGCCGCAACGGACAGGTGGGCGGCACCACGGCGGTGTTCGATACCAATCGTGATGCGCTGTATTTTTCCAAAGAAGTGGTGCCCTTTACGGATGATGACTATGCGCCGGAGGCCGCGACGCCGGTGTTTCACCATGTCGGGGCCTATGCTTATCGACCTGCAACGCTGAGGGCCTATCAGGGTTGGGGTGCCTGTGAATTGGAGCAACTCGAGGGGTTGGAGCAATTGCGGTTCTTGGCCCGCGGCGTCAAAGTGCGTTGTGTCGAGGTTGAGGCACGAGGTACAGTGTTTTGGGAGTTGAACAATCCAGTTGATGTGGCGCGGATCGAGGACGAATTGATGAAGCGCGGGGCAGCCTAGCCAACCGCTCATCAAGCCTGACGGCTTTCCTCGCTGCAATGAGAAGTCCTGCAAAGGGCGACGAATGGACCTATCGTTCAAGCCCGCCAAGCCAATCTACAAGCATCATGCCCACATCAGCCCCGGCCTTTTGCGCAGCGGGATTTGCGGCCGAAATTTCACCCGTTTCCAAAGCCGAAGTTGCATCGCCAATGCGTGCGGTTTCACAATCCACCGTGACAGCCATGACGGCTTGATCTAACCCAATGCTGGCGTCGTTAAACACCGCCGCCCGCGCCCCCGCCAATGAGGCCACGGCCGCAGGATACAACTCGCCATGAGAACCGCTGACCA
>DEIK01000020.1 GCA_002352425.1 Rhodobacteraceae bacterium UBA2776 | reverse complement strand
ATGATGGGCATCATGGTCAAACCTTTCGTCAAGCTGGACACCGAAGAAGACTATGAGGAAATGGAAGAATTCGCCGAAACATGTATCGAATTCTTTGCCGATAACGCGCTAGAGCACGAGCGGGTTGGCGAAACCATTGACCGTATTGGTCTACCTGCCTTCCTTGAGGCGGTTGGGGTTGAGGCTGATCCGAATATGGTCAACCACCCGCGGACGTCCAGTTATGTGCGTACCGATGATTTCGACGAAGAGGCCGCCAAGTGGTTCGAGCGTAAAGCGCTGGATGCTGGTTTGACAGTCGACGGGTAATCAACCGGTCTGGACGATTTGACAAAAACGAAAACCCTGCAGCCCATCTGGGCATTGCAGGGGCAGGGAGAAGAAAATGAGCAACGATAAAGCCACGCCCAGAGCCGCCGACGAGGTTGGTGTTCCGGATCATTTCCAATACATGCATCCGGTTCTGGAAAAGAACCACGGCAACTGGGATCACCACGATCGTCCGCGCCCCGGTGTTTTGCACCACGTGTCCAAATCTGGCGACGAGATTTACACGGTTCGCGCGGGCACCCAGCGTCAGATGGATGTTTTCACCATCCGCAAGCTCTGTGACATTGGCGACGAGTTCGCTGATGGTCATGTGCGCTTCACCACCCGCTCCAACATCGAGTACATGGTGGCGGACGAGGCCAAGGTTCAGCCGCTGATCGACAAGCTGGGTGAAGAAGGCTTCCCTGTGGGCGGCACCGGGGCGTCGGTTTCGATGATCTCGCACACCCAAGGTTGGTTGCACTGCGATATTCCGGGCACGGATGCCTCGGGTGTGGTTAAGGGCCTGATGGACATGTTGCATGAGGAATTCATCAACGAGCACATGCCAAACCGCGTGCGTATCACCACGTCCTGCTGTCAAATCAACTGTGGCGGGCAGGGCGATATTGCGGTGAATGTGCAATACACCAAACCGCCGAAAATCAACCATGATCTGGTTGCCAACGTCTGTGAGCGTCCTGCCGTTGTCGCCCGTTGCCCTGTGGCGGCTATTCGCCCTGCGATGGTTGACGGCAAAGCAACGCTGGAGATTGACGAGAAGAAATGCGTCTGTTGTGGCGCCTGTTACCCACCATGCCCGCCGATGCAAATCAACGGCGCGGATTCGACCAAGATTGCGATCTGGGTTGGCGGCAAGCACTCCAACGCACGCTCCAAGCCGACATTCCACAAGCTGGCGGTCGCCAATTTGCCCAACAACGCGCCGCATTGGCCCGAAGTGAACGCTGTCGTAAAGCGCATCATTCAGGCCTATAAATCCGACGCAAAGCATTGGGAGCGGATGGGCGAATGGATCGAACGTATCGGTTGGAGCCGGTTCTTTGAGATGACCGATCTGGCGTTTACCAAGCACCATTTGGACACATGGACTGGCGCGCGCAAGACCATGAACCAATCCGCACATATCCACTTTTAGGGGGTGATGATTTGAAATTTGGTATCGTCGTCAGCGAAGGCCCGTATACGCACCAAGCCTCTGATACGGCTTATAATTTCGTCACCGCAGCACTGGCTGCCGGGCACGAGGTTCCGCGTGTGTTTTTCTATCACGACGGGGTGAATGTGGGCACGCGCCTATCAATCCCGCCGCAGGATGAACGCAATATTCAGCAACAGTGGTCAGCCTTGGCTGCCGAGCATGGCACCGATCTGGTGATCTGTATCGCGGCCGCTCAGCGCCGTGGGTTGTTGGACCAAAACGAGGCGGATCGCCAAGGCAAAGACGCCAGCAACATCGCCGAGGGGTTTCGGATTTCCGGCCTTGGACAACTGATTGAAATGGGCATCGAGACAGACCGTCTGATGACATTTGGGGACTAGGGGAAAAACATGGAAGATGGTGTTAAAAAATTCCTCTACGTAAATCGCAAAGCGCCCTATGGCACGATTTACGCGTTGGAAAGTCTGGAAGTTGTGCTGATTGGCGCGGCGTTTGACCAAGACGTGAGCCTGGCATTTTTGGATGACGGGGTGTTTCAATTGGTGAAATCCCAAGACACGAAAGACATTGGTGTGAAGAACTTTTCGCCGACATTCCGTGCGCTTGGGGATTACGAGGTCACCAAGCTGTTTGTTGAAAAAGAGTCGCTGGATGAGCGCGGACTGACGGCAGACGATCTGCAGGAAATCATGTGGGAGGACGAAGATGAGGATTACGCTGAAAAACCGTCTATCCGCATCATCAGCCGCACGGAAATGGCCGATGTGATGTCCGACCAAGACGTAATCTTGAGCTTTTAGGGGGCTTAAATGGCAACTTTACACACAGTTAACAAATCACCCTTTGCGACGCAGACTTTGCTAAGCTGTCTGGGGCACGCCAAAGCGGGTGATACGGTTTTGATGATCGAGGACGGCGTTTATGGCGCGGCCTCAAACACCGGATTGGCCGACGCGATGGTTGGCATGGGCGGGGCGGTGACGCTGGCCGTTCTGGCCCCTGACCTAAAAGCTCGCGGCATCGACGAGGGACGTCTGCTATCAGGTGTAAAAACCGTTGATTACGCCGGATTTGTCGAACTGGCGGCCACGCATGATCGCACGCAAAACTGGCTTTGATAAACGACCGAACTGAAACAAACAGATCAACCGAAGGAAACGAAAATGTCATATGAACTAGATGGGCAAGAGATTGCTACAGACGAAGAAGGCTACATCACAAACCTGTCCGAGTGGACACCTGAATTGGGCGCTGTGATCGCCAAAGCCGAAGAAGTCGAGATGGACGAAGAACACTGGGCTGTGGTTAACTTTCTGCGTGACTACTACGAGGAATACCAAATCGCTCCTGCTGTGCGTGTTTTGATCAAATCGATCAAAAAATCCATGGGTCCAGAAGTTGGCAACAACAAATACATGTATGAGTTGTTCCCCTATGGTCCAGCCAAGCAAGCCTGTAAAATCGCAGGTCTGCCAAAGCCAACTGGCTGCGTATAAACCAAGATACCCCCCTGAAATAAAATACAAAATCAGGGGGGCGTTGTCTGGGAGGACTTCAAGTGTTGTCAACGCTTTATGCAGTTCTGTTCTATGTGGCCACGATTTTCATGATCGTTGGGACCGCAATGAAGGTGTTAAAATACGCCCGCACGCCAGCCCCCTTGAAAATCCCGGTTTCCCCTGCACCCCGTACCAAAAAGGGCGTCTGGTTTCGGATGTTCAAAGAAGTTGCGTTCTTTCAAAGCCTGTTCAAATCCAACAAATGGATCTGGATTTTCGCAGTCTTGTTCCATGCCGGCATGTTGCTGGTCGTGCTGCGCCACATTCGCTATTTTACCCAGCCGGTTTGGGGGTGGGTCGAGCTGATCCAACCGATCGGTGTTTACGCCTCATTTGCGATGTTGATCGGCCTGCTTGGCCTGTTGATCCGTCGCATTGTGGTGCCGCGCATCCGCTATATTTCTGACCCGTCCGATTATCTGATGTTGATCCTGTTCTTGGGCATTGTGATCACTGGCATGGGCATGAAGTTCGTGATGCCGGTCGATATATTGGCCGTGAAACAGTTCTTTTTGGGCCTGATGCGGTTCCAGATTAACGAGCTGCCTGCCAGCCCCGCCATTCTGACCCATCTGGGATTGGTCGCCGTCTTGATGATCATCTTCCCGATCTCCAAATTGATGCACGCACCGGGTGTTTTCTTTGCCCCATCGCGTACCCAAGTCGACAATGCCCGTGAGTTTAGGCACCTGTCGGCGTGGGCCAATCAGTTGCCACCGTTGCCTGAAGGCATCCCCGAAGAAGGAGACGTCTAAGATGGCACCGAAAGATGAAGTCCCTGTAATCACCTCAAATTCGATTGATGACGCGTTCAAAATTCCCAAGCTGGAATGTGGCGCGATGGCGGACAGCAATACCTTTGCCGCCGCCCCCGAACACAACGAGCCATTGGGCTTTCCTGGCGAGTTGATCGACAACTGGCAAGAGGTTGCGATCGCCAAAATGGGCGAGTTGGCCGAAAAGAACCGGGCCTTTCAGGTCTATCTGGATGCCTGCGTGAAATGCGGCGCCTGTACCGATAAATGCCACTATTTTCTGGGCACATCTGATCCGAAAAACATGCCGGTTGCACGGCAAGATTTACTGCGTTCAGTCTATCGGCGGTATTATACATTTGCGGGCAAATATTTCCCATGGCTGGTTGGTGCGCGTGATTTAACCCGCGAAGTCTTGGACGAATGGTATACCTATTACCACCAATGTTCGCAGTGCCGCCGGTGTTCAGTTTCCTGCCCCTATGGCATTGATACCGCAGAAATTTCCATGGCCGCGCGTGAAATTCTGGACACGGTTGGTATGGGACAGAAATACTGCAACGAGATCATTACCAAGCTGAAAAAGACGGGTAACAATCTGGGTCTGAACCCCAAGGCCCTTAGGGCCACGCTGGAAGATCTAGAGGAAGATCTGGAAGACGAAACAGGCATTCCTGTCCGTTTGCCACTGGATGAAAAAGGCGCTGATATCCTTTTGATAACGCCCTCGGCTGACTTTTTCGCAGAACCTCACATCGATGGTTTGTTGGGCTATGCAAAAGTGTTCCACGCGGCTGGTGTGAGTTGGACGATCAGCTCTTACGCCTCCGAGGCTGCGAACTTCGGGATGTTCATCGGCTCCTATGAGAACATGCGCGAGGTGTCGTGGCGCATCCGCCAAGCGGCCAAGGACTTGGGCGTTAAGCGGATCGTGTTTGGTGAATGTGGTCATGCGTGGCGGGTGGGTTATTCGTTCTTGAATACGCTGGCGGGCCCGTTTGATTTTCTGGATCAAAACTATCCGATCCCTCAGCACATCATGGAGTTTACCAGTGACGCCATTGATGATGGCATTTTGAAAATCGACAAATCCAAGAACGACGAATTTGTGATGACCTATCACGACAGTTGTAACGTGGCTCGCGGCTCGGCCATGGGGCGCAAAGAGGGCGGGCAGTTCGACCTGCCGCGCAAAGTTTTGCAATCTGTGTGCAACAATTACCACGACATGGATCGCGACACGATCCGCGAGAATACGTTTTGTTGTGGTGGCGGTGGCGGGTTGCTGACAGACGATTTGATGGACCTGCGCATCAAGGGGGCTAAGCCCCGAATGACAGCACTGCAACAGGTGACGGCCGATCACGGCGTGACCCATATGGCGGCGATTTGTGCCATTTGTAAAACCCAGTTTTCCAAGGTGATGCCCAAATACGGCTATGAAATGGACAACATAATGTCGGTGCACCAACTGGTCGCCAATGCCGTCGTTCTGGACGGTCAAGAAACAGATGATGATGACGCAGCGCCGCAAGCTGCTGCAACGGAGGAGACATAAGATGGACGGTCAACAAAACTCATACCGGCGCTATGAAGACGGCGAAACCGAAGCAGATTTTGATCTGGAAGACAAAATTTTTGTTCAGGACACGTCCTATAAGTGTCCGACATACATCAATAAAACGCCACCTTGTCAGGGGTCTTGCCCGTCGGGTCATGAAATCCGTGGCTGGCTGGCAATTGCGCGCGGCATGGACAAGCCCGTGGATGAAGATATGGCGTGGCAGGAATATGCGTTTGAGCGCATGATCAGCGCCAACCCGTTTCCAGCCACTATGGGCCGCGTTTGTCCGGCCCCTTGCGAGGCGGGTTGTAACCGCAATGAAGTCGATGACTATGTCGGCATCAACGCGGTAGAGCAATATGTCGGTGACTGGGCCAACGAAAATGGTGTGACCGCGCCTGAAGCAGGGGCTGACACGGGCCGTAAAATTGCGGTGATCGGTGGCGGACCTGCCGGCCTTGCGGCGGCATTTTTCCTGCGCAAAGACGGTCATGCGGTGACCTTGTTTGAAGAACACAGCGAGCTGGGTGGTATGATGCGTTACGGCATTCCGGGCTACCGGACGCCGCGCGACATGTTGGACAAGGAAATTGGTCGTATCACCGCGATGGGCGTCGACGTGCGCTGTAACACCCGCGTTGGTACGGATGTTTCGGTGGATGAACTGGATAAGGCATTTGATGCCGTGTTCTGGGCGTTGGGCGCGCAAAACGGACGTGGCCTGCCGCTGGACGGTTGGGACGCGGCGGACAATTGCATCAACGGTGTCGATTTCCTGGACGCCTTTAACCAAGGTTACGTTCTGGGCACCGCGAAGAAAGTTATCGTGGTTGGTGGGGGGGATACCTCAATCGACGTGGCCTCGATTGCGCGTCGTCTGGGCAATATCAGCGACACAGGCCAAGACGATGCCACTGATTTCCTTGGCCATGACGTTGCCGGATCATTGGTGCGTGACGGTATGGAAGCCACGCTGACGTCCTTGTTCCCGATTGAAAAGATGACGGCGGCCGAACATGAGCGTGAAGACGCGCTGCGTGAGGGTGTGGACATCAAAGGCGGGGTTATGCCGCTTGAGTTGATCGTTGACGAGAACGGTTTGGCGACGGGCATGAAAATGTGCGAATGCGTCATGAAGGGCAATACACCCGAAGCTGTTGAGGGCACAGAATTTGTGTTGGAGGCCGACATCATTATCTCGGCCATTGGCCAGTTTGGCGATTTCACCGGGATGGAAGATTTCGACAACGGGCGCGGCTCAATGACGGTGGATGGCACCTATGCGGTTGCGGATCGCGAAGGGCATTTCGCAGGGGGCGACATTTTGAAACCCCACCTGTTGACCACCGCGATTGGTCATGGCCGCATTGCCGCCGAAGCGATCACTGATTTTCTAGATGATGGCGAAGTTGAAAAACGCCCTTCGGTGGATGTGCATCACTTCAACCTGCTTGAAGAACTAAAGCAACGCGGTCAGTCGCCGTCGGCCTATGACCATGTGCAAGATAGCGGTACGGATCAGGCGGAATACGCGGTTCACAACTATGAAGATCGCTCAAATTCGCAAATCATCAAGCACACGGAACTGTTCAAAGGCCACTTTGATTTCGTGCCTCGTGAAGTGCGCGACGAGGTGCATATTGGGGCCGACGAAGTGCTGGGCAACTTTGAAGAACGCATCATCGCTTATTCCGAAGAGCAGGCCCAAAAAGAGGGCGAGCGCTGCATGTCCTGCGGCATGTGTTTTGAGTGTGACAACTGTGTGATCTATTGCCCGCAAGATGCTGTTTTTCGGGTCAAGAAATCGGATCGCACCGTCGGGCGCTATGTGGAAACGGACTACAACAAATGTATTGGTTGCCACATCTGTGCCGATGTTTGCCCAACAGGATTTATCAAAATGGGTCTTGGAGCATAAAATGAAGCGGCTCATGGCATTCCTTGTGATCGTGTTTGTCGCAACTGGCGGCGGGGCATTTGCGGGGTCTTTGTACCCTGAAATTCCCAAAGCTGTTGGTGCGGCACATCCCGAAGGGAGCGCGTTCATGCGGATCAACCATATGAAATTGCTGCGCCATGATCGCGATGAGACCATGCGCTTGGGCAATCGTGACACGCAGTATTCCCTAAAGGAATGTGTGGCGTGCCATGCGGTGATGGGGCCGGATGCCCTGCCGATTTCGGTTAAGGAAGAAGGGCATTTTTGCCGGAGCTGCCACGAGTACGCGGCAGTAAAGGTTGATTGTTTTCAATGCCATAACTCAAAACCGGATGCAGGGTTTACGGCACTTTTGGCGCAGTCCCCTGCGGCCAGCTCCGATGACATCGCAGCCTATTTGGACGGGGTGACGCAATGAAATTACCGGCATTGAACAATGAGGCTGTGCGCCCCGCCGAAATGAACAGGCGCGATTTTTTCAAGTCAGGCGCGGCCGTTGCCTCGGTGACCTTGGCGCCGGGTGTGACGCTGATGGCGTTCGGGGGCGAGGCCAACGCAACAGCGGACGCCGACAAGCGTTGGGGCATGTTGATCGACGTGAACAAATGCGCCACGGATTGCAACGCTTGCGTGACCGCCTGTTCCACCGAAAACGGCTGGAAGATGGACGGCAATCCCGAGACTGATGCGCAATGGATCCGCAAGATTGACCTGACCCACAAAGAAACGGGGCGCGAGGCGTCCTTGCCAATGATGTGCCAACATTGCGAAGAGCCACCTTGCGTGGATGTCTGTCCGACGGGGGCCTCGTTCAAGCGGGCCGATGGTATCGTTTTGGTCGACAAACACACCTGCATTGGTTGTCGTTATTGCATGATGGCGTGCCCGTTCAAGGCGCGCTCGTTTGTGCATGAAGATGTCGAAGACCAAGCCGCCCATGCGCCGCGTGGCAAGGGCACGGTCGAGAGCTGTACGCTTTGCGTGCACCGCGTTGATGAGGGCGGGGTTCCGGCTTGTGTGGAGTCTTGTTCGGCCACGGGTCACGGGGCGATGATGTTTGGCGATCTGAATGATCCGGCCAGCGACATTGCCCTCGCGTTAAAGAATTATGCCTCGATCGGGTTGAGGGACGATCTGCGGCTAAACCCCGGTGTTCGTTACACGAACCTCTAAGACATAGGAGTCTGACACATGGATCGCACTGTCTATCGTGAAGTGAAACCAACGCCCGCCATTTGGATGGTTGGGGTGTTGATGGCGGTGTTTGTCGCAGCGGCGGGGCTGGCGGTTCTTTATGTAGAGCACCACGGACATGTTGTCACCGGCATGAACAACCAGATCGTTTGGGGCCTGCCACATGTGTTTGCGATTTTCCTGATCGTTGCGGCCTCGGGCGCGCTAAATGTAGCGTCGATTGCGTCTGTTTTCGGCAAGATCGAAAACAAACCGATGGCGCGCTATTCTGGCCTGTTGTCGATGGCGTTGCTGGCAGGGGGACTGGCCGTTTTGGTGCTGGACCTTGGGCGGCCTGATCGGTTGATTGTGGCGATGACGACCTATAATTTCACCTCCATATTTGCATGGAACATTCTGCTATATAACGGATTTTTCGTCGTCGTGGGGGCGTATTTGTTCGTGCAAATGGCCCGCAATGTCGCGCCCGAAATGGTCCGGATCGTTGGTACAGCGGCTTTCGTGTGGCGGTTGGCGTTGACGACCGGTACTGGGTCGATCTTTGGCTGGCTGGTGGCGCG
>DEIK01000082.1 GCA_002352425.1 Rhodobacteraceae bacterium UBA2776 | reverse complement strand
CATCATATGAACCGTGTCCGTTGCACCGTCAATATCTTCGGTTAGGGTTTTCCACGCAGATTGCACATCACGCGCCAGTTCGGCCTTGTTTGCGCCAACAGGGTAAAACCCGTTAATCGAGGCACCATATTTGAAACACGCTTGCAATTGCGGTTCAATCAATGCGTCCAAATCCTGAGGATTGCCAAATTCCCTGGCGGCATGTTTGCGAATAATGCCAAAGGTTTTCTTTTGTTGAATATTCGCTTTATGACCCAGATCGGTTTCGCCAAACAAGAAATATAGCCCGCCCCCGACAATCGGGAGCGTCAAAATAACCATGAACCACGCCATGCGTGAGGATGGCAGCATTCCATCACGTAAAAATATCCGGACCATAAATGCGACTGCCAGAACCAAATGCAGTGGAATTATGAGCATATGACACCTTTGCATAAAACCGGTTGGCGGCAACCTATCCCTTTTAGAGCGGGAAACCATATCAAAATCCGGGTTCTTTCGAAAAATCACACGGGTGATACCCAGGTTGCATCTTAAAGGTGGCACTTGGCCTATGCCTTTTTCAAGCCTTTGTGTTGGCGGTCCATTTCGGGTGCGCATGCAAATGGTTGACAAAGTAGGAGTAGAGAAAATGTTCACTACATTGAAAACCGAAATTACAGACGCTGTAAAAGACGCGAAGAAGAATTCGGCGTTGAACGCGAAAAAAACCTATACCATCGTGCATGATGCTGTGGCCAAAGCCGCGAAAGATTTGAAAGGCGGGGCCAAAGATGTCCGTAAACTTTCAAGCGAATCTGTGTCTTCTGCCGTTAAGGCGCTTGAAGACGCAGGCGGTGCAACCCGTGATACGGTCTCGGCTGCGGTGTCGGGAACGGTTGATGGTATCCGCCACGCCCCGACCGAACTGCTGTCAGCCGCCAGAAAAGACATCGCCAACACCAAGGATAAAATCGTATCCGAGGAAGAAAAACTGGCCACATCCCTGCGCGAAAGTTTCGAGGGCGCAAAAGACGCTGCCAAAGATTTTTCCGGCGACATCCGCGATGAAATCACGGATTCGGTGGCGGACGCCAAACTGGAAATGACCGAACTTCTGGGGCTGACACGCGATGCCGTTAAGGATGCGGTGAAAAAAGCCATCGAAAACGGCGCCGAGGTTGATGAAAACGTGCGCAAAATCACCCGTGACGCGACAACCAAAGCAATGGGCGGGATAAAATTCACCGCAGAACGCGCCCGCGAGGTTTCAAACACGGTTCTTTCAGCCGCAGTCGAGGCTTCCGAGGAGGCTGGCGAATATGTATCCGAAACCGCACATGCGGCGGCAGATGGCGTGCATGACGGCCTTGGGGACGTGATTACCCGCACCCGTGATAGCATTGCCAAATCCCGCAAGGAAGTGCGCGACTACACCACTGGCGAGCTAAAACAGATCGAAAAGGATCTTCACAGCGCTGGCGACGTGTTTGTCGATACATTGCACCGGGTTGCGGACCGTTCGGGCAAGGTTGCCAAAGGTGTTCTCGACGAGATAGCGGAAGATGCCCGCAAGGCCGGTTCGAGCCTGCGTGAAATGGCTTCCAAAGCTGCAAGTGCTGCCGGGGATCGTCTGAAAGATTTGGGCGAGGATACACTGGAAGTTGGTAAAAAGGCGGCCCATTCCGTTGTTGACGAGGCAAGCGAGCTGGGTTCACGCATGGTGAGCGTTGCCAGGGGTGCGGCGGTTGGCATGTGGGAAGGTGCCCGCAAAGCCTATGCCGATGATGATGAAAAAGAGGAGAAGTAAGATGAAAAAGACATTGATTGCAACAACCATGTTAGTTGGTCTTAGCACAGGGCTTGCACTGGCTCCGGCCTCCACGGTTTTCGCCCAGGAAACCACCGCTAGCACCGAGGCGGTCCAGCAAAACTGGCTGGACGCGCTGAACACGCGCATTGATCTGGTGCAGACCAAAGGCGCCCTGTTGCGCGCCCAGATTGCCCTGGAGATTGAACAATCACCCGAGCGGGCGCGCCAAGCTTTGGATGATGCACAAGTCTGGGTCTCAAAGGCCAAAGAAAGGGCTGCAACCGGTGCCAAAACGCAAATACAGGCGATGTCAGACGACATCACAAGTGCCCGTGACGCAATCGCTGATATGCCCAGTGAGGCCCGCGCGAAAATTGACGCCTTGACTGTAACGACCGAGGCGCGCCTGCTGGAATATAAGCAGGGCATCCTTGATACAGATGAAGCCAAACTGCTGCAAATGCGGTATGCCCAAGCCGAGGCGCACGCCGCTTTGCTACAGGCGCAACTGGCGGAAAAGATGGATGCAACTGGCGAATTGGCGACAGCATATCTTGATAAAGCAAACGCGTTTTATCAAAGCACAAAAGAAGGTGCCTCAGAAGGCTGGCAGGCCGGGCTTGGCGAAATATCAGCCGACATTGATTCCGCAAAACGGCTGATCGCCGAGAAACGGGATCAAGCCGGCACCGCCATCACCGACCTTGCAACCCGCGCCGCCCGCTTTGTAAAAGGTGCGCAATAGCGTCAAATTGCTTCATTCTTGCCCCATCGCCGAAAAGTTCCCTGTTTTTGGCGGTGGGGTTAAAATTGAAGTTAGTTGAATATTCGGCGCCGTGATTTTCAGCAAAATCCCCAACCTGTTTCAACGGAAGAAAAAGATGGAAAAAGCGACCGCAATAATCTGTGTTTATAACGAACAAGACACCGTGAAGGATGTCATCATTGCAACTTCTCTGGAGGAGCATATTGGCGAAATCATTGTGGTGAATGATGGCTCTAGTGACAACTCGAAAACGATCATCGATAGCCTGAAATCCCGCTATGATGTGACGGTTATCCACTTTGACCAAAACATGGGAAAAGGTCACGCCATGGCTGTCGGTGTTGAAAACTCTTCGCATGAAATTGTGGTATTTGTTGACGCGGACCAGACCAGCATCGCGCCGAATTATACCACAGAATTGATCATGGCGTTGGTGAATAAAGAATGTGACATGGCGATAGGATATACCACGGTTGATTTTTTCAGGATGGAAATAAATATTATGAGAATACTGGCTGGTGAACGGGCCTTGTTCAAAAGTGACATTATGCCCATTCTGGACAAACTCAAAGAATCCAGATTTGGTGTCGAAACCTTATTGTATTTTTATTATATCTCGCTTGATAAATCAGTAAAATTCACAAAAATTTCCGGTTTAAGCCACCGGAACAAATACAAAAAGGCAAGCTTTAAGAATGCGACCAGCAGTTACATCGGCGAAGGCTGGGAGATTGTTAGTGTTGCCTTGAAACACCATGATTTACTCATGGTTGCCGCGCAAAAGAAAATCAATATCGGTAAAATGTAGTGGCAGGCTTCCCTGCTAAAGTCGTTGACGTAAAACGGCGGACAATCAACAACGCGATAAAGTTGGCGCCGCGATACCCAATTCAGCAAGGCGTGCCGCCAGTTTGTAAAAAAGTGTGCAAATTGGCAGGTTCAGGTTTAGAACAATTGATGGCTGTGCTTTTCAAAAAGGAACAAGAAAATGAAGACGACATTAAACAATGAAAATTTCATTGAAGGCTTTTCCGTTGTTTCGGTGCTGAAGCCAAAATGGGGCTGGATATTTTTTAGTGGCATTCTGGCAATCCTGTTCGGCATTGTTGCGTTTTGGATACCTCTGGAGACCGTTTACGCAATGACCATGTTGTTTGGCGCTTTCGCGGCGGCGGACGGGATATTGTCGATCATTTCAGCGGTTCGCGGCAAAGGCAACTTCTGGCCACTATTGCTGCGAGGGGCACTTGGTTTGTTTGTCGGGATCATTGTTCTGGCTTTGCCTGTTCTGTCAGCCGTTTCACTGGTAGTGTTTGCTTGGGCCATGCCGTCGATCTGGCTGATCGCCACGGGCCTTCTAGAATTGTTCGCAGCCATCGGCCTGCGCAAAGAGATCCATGGCGAATGGTTGTTGGGCCTGTCGGGACTGGTCAGCTTGGCTTTCGGCATCGCAATTCCGATAGTTTTGTGGGCCAACCCCACAGTCGGGGTAGTGACGATGGGTTGGATGATCGGGTTCTTCGCAGTCTTTCACGGGCTACTTGAAATTGCCTTGGCGTTGCTTTTACGCAAGTTTCAGGCGCTGGTTTAAAAATCTGCGGCGGCTATAGCAGCATGTTTCATGCGCCGAATTCGGCGCGCAGTTGTCCGGTGTGTTCTCCCATATCGGGCACAGCGCCTTGCTTGATCATGTCCCGCAAGGGCGAAGCAGTGACTTTTGCTTTGCCATGCGGCGTGTCGATTTCAATCCGGCGTAGCGCGGGATGGGCCGACAGGTCCGGAAGGCTCGATACATTTGCCCAGGGCAGCTTGTTCTCCTCCAGCCGGGCAATCAGGGCCACGCGGGTCAAGGTTTTACAAAGATCGGCGATAATGGCAAACAGCGGCGGGGTATTGGTAACGCGGTCTGCGTTGCTGGCAAAACGCGGGTCTGTAACGAGATCCGGGCGTTGCAATACGCCTTCGCAAAATCGAACCCACTCCGCATGTTGCTGGCAAACAATCACCACATCCCCATCACTGCAACTGAACTTGCCGTAAGGGGCGATCACTGAATGGGCCAATCCCATACGCGGAGCCTCGCGGTCCATGTATTCGTAATGCAGCAGTGGCACACACATCATATCGGCCATGGCATCAAACATGGAAATTTCAATTGCCTTGCCTTTGCCGGTAATTCCGCGCTCGATCAGGGCTTCCAGAATAGCTGCGTGGGCGGTGGCTCCGGTCGTAATATCGGCCATCGAAACTCCAACTTTGACAGGCTCATCGGGCGATCCTGTTACCGCGCAAATGCCGCTTTCTGCCTGAATCAACATGTCATAAGCCAACCGGTTGGCATAGCTGCTGTCCTGATCATAGCCGAAAATATCAACACAAATCAGACGCGGGTATTTTGCCACCAATTCCTTGGCACTCAACCCCAGCCGGTCCGCAGCACCCGGTGCGATATTGCGCACAAACACATCCGCCTTGGCCACCATCCGTTCCAGCAACGCGCGGTCATTGTCTTCTTTGATATTTAGTTCGGCACTTTCCTTGCCACGGTTCAACCACGCGAAATAGGCGCTGGTGCCTAAAACGGCCTTGTCATAATGGCGTGCGGTTTCGCCGCCGTGACGTTCAATTTTAATGACCCTTGCCCCGGCATCTGCCAAGCGCAGGGTGCACATCGGGCCTGCCACGGCTTGCTCCAGCGCAATGACCAATAATCCGTCGAGTGGTAGCATCATATTCTCCTTGGCGGTGCGGGATCGTGGCCCGTTGACAGGTCTTTGGGCCACTGTTACGAATGTCCGGACAATATGTCCACCCCAGTTTTCCGGAGCCATGATGAGAAAAGTTGCAGACAACCGCTATCGTGCGGAAATCGGCCTCTATTTTGAGGATTTCAACGTCGGTGATGTTTATGAACACCGCCCCGGCCGCACGATCACTGAGGCGGATAACATCCAGTTTTCATTGCTAACGATGAACCAGCACCCGCTGCATTGCGATGCGCATTATGCCGCCCAAACAGAATTTGGCAAACCGTTGGTGAACAGCGGTTTGACGCTGGCCATCATATTGGGCATGACCGTCCCCGAGATCAGCGGGCAGGCCGTTGCCAATCTGGGCTGGAAAGATATCAACCTGACCGGCCCGGTGTTCCCGGGCGATACAATATATGCCGAATCCGAGGTTCTAGCACTGCGGCCGTCAAAATCACGGTCTGGGCAGGGGATCGTGACAGTGCGCACTATTGGAACCAAGCAGGACGGCAGCACTTTTATGACATTCGAGCGCAGTGCATTGGTGCATTCGCGTGAAACGGCGCGCGCAGGTGCGGCGAATTATTAGGATGAAAGGGAACAACAATGGCAAATGAAAAGGGTAATGCGACTTTGATCGCACCTCAACTGGCTGAATTTGTAACCGGCCTTGGGCATGATGACATCCCCGCTGATGTCCGCACCCGCGCCGGTTATCTGATCCTTGACGCGGTTGGTATTGCGCTGGCTTCGACGCAATATGATTTCGCCCATCGGACGCTGACGGCACTGTCCGGTTTTGGCGCGGGTGATGGCCATGTGATCGGGTTTGGTACGCGTTTGCCGCTGCGTGATGCAGTGATGATGAACGGGCTTTTGGTGCATGGGCTGGATTATGATGACACACATGTGGCGGGTGTGATCCATGCCACGGCGGCGGCCTTTCCCACAGCACTTGGTATGGCGGCTGACCGGCGACTATCGGGGCGTGAAATGTTAAGCGGGTTCATTGCGGGAATGGAGGTTTCCACCCGCCTTGGTTCGGTTGCCAAGGGGGGGTTTCATCAGGTCGGGTTTCACCCCACGGGAATCATCGGCGTGTTCGCCTGCGCAATGATCGCGGGGCGTTTGACAGGGCTGAATGCGGTGCAACTGGCAGACGCGCAGGGGATTGCGCTGTCGATGGCCGCTGGCAGCATGGAGTTTTTGCAGGATGGGGCATGGACCAAACGGATGCATCCCGGCTGGGCCGGGGTTGGCGGGATCACGGCAGCGGCGATGGCCAGGGCCGGGTTTGTTGGTCCAAAGGCAGTTTACGAGGGGCGATTTGGGCTGTTCCCGATTTATCTGGACAAGGAACACTTGCAGGCGGTCGATATGTCGCTTGCCACCGCAGATTTGGGCAAGGTTTGGGAGATCAACAACGTTGCAGTGAAACCGATTCCGGCCTGTCATTTCACCCATGCCTGTGCCGATGCGGCGATGGCGTTGCGGGCGGAACATGGGCTGAAGCCTGAGGACATTGTTAGCATCCGCGCACTTGTTCCGGCCGGAGTTCACAAAACGGTTTGTGAGCCCGTTGGAACCAAGCAAACGCCGCAGAACAGTTACGACGCTCAGTTTTCAATTCCTTGGGCGGTGGCCTCGGGACTGGTGCACGGGCGGTTCGGGTTAGCTGATCTAACGCAGGAGGCACTGACTGACGCGGCGACGCAAGCGTTAGCTGGCAAAGTCACCTGCGAGGAATATCCGGACGCGCCTTTCCCAAAATACTATTCTGGCGAGGTGATCGTGACGCTGATGGATGGCCGCGTTCTGACCCACGTTGAGGAGATTAACCGTGGCAATCCTGATCGCCCACTGAGCAACGATGAAATCGTGGCGAAATACTGGGAAAATGCGACCACCACAGTTTCAGGAGATCACGCAGCCAAAATCCGCGACACGGTTCTGGCGCTGGATAATCTGGCGGATGTGCAGGGCCTTGCGGCGCTGTTGGGCGGTAATCCGGCATGACAATGGGTGAGCAAAACGAGGCGATCATTCTGGACGCGCTGGACAAGTTTCTGACGATCGAGGTTGACCCGTTTGTCCATGATCTTGAGGCCCGCGATGAATACCCCCACGAGATCGTCGAGAAGATGAAGGAAATGGGGCTGTTCGGTTGCATCATTGCCGAGGAATATGGCGGCCTTGGGTTATCGACTGGCACCTATGCCAAAATTGTGGCCCGTATCACCCGTAGCTGGATGTCGCTCTCGGGGATTATCAATTCGCATCTTATTATGGCCTCGGCAGTGCAGCGTCACGGCACACCAGAGCAAAAGCAACGCTTTCTGCCGCGTTTTGCCAGTGGTGAATTGCGCGGCGGGGTTGGTCTGACCGAACCCGATTGCGGCACTGATCTGCAAGCGATCCGCACCACGGCACGGCGCGACGGCGACGACTACGTGGTGAATGGTACCAAGACGTGGATCACCAATTCGCTCTACGGAAACTGTCTTGCGTTGCTGGTCAAGACCAACTCGAAGGCCACCCCGCGTCATCGCGGGATGAGCCTGTTTATTGCCGAAAAACGCGAAGGGTTCAGCGTGACCCGCAAGCTGGAAAAGCTGGGCTATCGCGGCATAGATACCTGCGAGCTGTTGTTTGACAATTACCATGTTTCTGCTGATTGTTTGATTGGTGGCGTCGAGGGGCACGGGTTGCAACAGATCCTGTCGGGGCTGGAATTGGGCCGCATCAATGTGGCGGCACGCGGGGTTGGCGTGGCGCGTGCCGCGCTTGATCTGGCGGCGGCCTATTCCCAGCAGCGCAAAACATTCGGCAAACCAATTTGCGAACATCAGGCGATCCAGCTGAAGCTGGGCGAAATGGCCACCCGCGCCGAAGCGGGCCGTCTATTGGTTGCTGCTGCGGCGGCTGCCTATGATCGCGGCGAGCGCTGTGACATGGAGGCC
>DEIK01000081.1:4419-7799 GCA_002352425.1 Rhodobacteraceae bacterium UBA2776 | reverse complement strand
CGCAAAAGCGTGGCGCACATAATTGACCACCTAAATTGCAGTCGGAATTGTGACTGTAAAAAACCAAACGGGAGGAATACCATGTTTAAGAAACTTGCAGTAATGGGCGCGTTCAGCCTTTCACTTTTCTCGATGTCTGCGCCTGTATCCGCAGACGAAGTTACCATCAAAGCCGTCAGCGCCTGGCGCGCAGGCTCGAACATCGCGGCGCGCTATGAAGCCTGGCTGGAAGAGCTAAATGAACGCGGCGAGGGCATTGTTGATGTTGAATATATCGGCGGAGCACCGGCGATTGGCAGCCCTACTCAGGTCGTGAAAAAGGTCCAGGCCGGCGTTTACGGAATGGTCTACGTAACCGGTGGCTGGTACACGAATGTTCTGCCTTCGGCAGAAAGCTTCAAGCTGTCCGAAGTCGATGTGTCCGTGCTGCGCACAAATGGTGGTTTTGAATACATTCAGGCCCTGCACGAAGAAAAAGGTCTGTACTATCTTGGTCGGGTTTACGACACCTCGCCTTATTATCTGTACCTGAACAAACCAATTGAAGGTGCTGATCTAAGCGGCCTGAACATCCGGGTTTCGCCCGCCTACAAAGAGTTCTTTTCCGCACTGGGTGCATCCACACAATCCGCACCAGTTCCCGAGGTTTACACCCTAATGGAACGTGGCGTAATCGACGGCTTTGGCTGGGTTGCCCAAGGTCTGTTTGACTTTAGCTGGGATCAGGTTGTGAAATACCGCGTTGACCCCGGTTTCTTTACCGGTAACGCTCATATCATCGTCAATAAAGGCCTGTGGGACAGCATGACACCCGAACAGCAGGGCTTTATGAGCGAAATGATCCTTGAGATGGAAGCCGAAAATTACACGGTTGCAGAACAGGACGTGGTCGAAATGGGCATGATGGCCGAAGCCGGCATTGAAACCATCACATTGTCGCCAGAGCAAGCCGCGATCTGGACTGAAACAGCACGCCGTGTTGGTTGGGAAACAGCCTATAGCGTCGATGCTGAAGTGGCCGAAAAGCTTGAGGGATATCTGACCCAGAAATAGTGTCGCCGTGGTGCCGGAGTAATTCGGCACCACAGTCACATCTGCCAAGAGCAAGGGCTTAAAATGAAAAAAGTAATGGAAATATATGGCAAAATTGTCGAGGCTATGGGCCTGGCTGTTGGGGCGTTGGTTGGCATGATCGCCATCATGATCTCTCTAAATATCTTACTGCGCCTGATTGGCGTTCAGACAATTGGCTGGGTCAATGAAATGGCGGAATATGCGCTGTATGTCAGCGCCTTTATCGCCGCCCCTTGGGTGCTGCGCCTTGGACAACATATTAGAATAGATGTTCTTTCCAATATTTTGCCCCGAAAGGCAGCTTTTTTCCTTGACCGTTTTGTGGACCTGCTTGGTTTGGCAATCTGCCTGACAATCGCCTATTACGGTGCCATCGCGACGATCTCTGCGTATGAAAGCGGCAGCGCGATCTACAAAAATATGATCGTTCCGGAATGGCCCGTACTGGCATTTATCCCGGTTTCTTTCTTCATGTTATCAATCGAATTCATCTTGCGCTTGAAAACAGATCCCAATGCCGAAGTGAAAACTGACGCTAAAACGGGAGGTTTCTAAAGATGGAATGGCATCTTGCACTTCTTTTAATGCTTGGCATGGTCGTGGGCGGTATGTTCATGGGATTGCCTGTGGCTTTCGCTTTTCTCGGCGCCAATATCATCGGGATGTTGGTATTCATGGGCGGCACGGGGTCGCTGGAATTCTTATCCAGTGAAATGTACGAATCCGTTGCGCGCTACGCATTCCTGCCGATCATCTTGTTCCTGCTTATGGGCGAGATATTGTTTCAGTCCAAAGTGGCCTTTCGCGCGATCAACGCGGTGGACAAACTTATCTCGAGAATGCCGGGGCGGATGTCGATCGTATCCATCGCCGGGGGCACGATTTTCTCATCGTTAACCGGGTCCTCTATTGCCAATACGGCCCTGATGGGCGGCGTGTTGCTGCCCGACATGCTGAAACGCGGCTACGCGCCCAGCATCGCCATGGGACCGATCATGGCCACAGGCGGCATTGCTATGCTGGTACCACCGTCGGCTTTGGCGGTGCTGCTGGGCAGCCTAGCTTATATCCCGATCTCATCCTTGTTGATTGCGGGTATTTTGCCGGGCATCTTGATGGCTGTGGCCTTTGTCGCCTATGTGCTGATCATCTGCACGCTACGCCCCGATCTGGCACCCGCAGTTGAAGAGCCGGAAGACCTGACCACCGCCGAGCGCTGGAAGCCCTTTTTGATCTACGTTTTGCCCTTGATGGGTATCTTCGTGGCCGTGGTTGGCAGTATCTTTGGCGGCATCGCTTCGCCAACGGAAGCCGCGGCAATTGGCTGTGTGGCAGCGGTTATTGCCGCAATATCTTATCGGTCACTGTCCTGGCCGGTTTTGAAAATCTCGCTGACAGAAACGGCGAAAGTGGCAGTGATGATCTTGCTGATCATCGCCGGATCAACCACATTCTCGCAAATCTTGTCGGTTTCAGGTGCCACCCAAGGCATGCTGGAATATATCGAGACCCTAGAATTCACCGCCTTTAGCGCCGTCTTGATGATGCTGATAGTGCTGATTTTCCTTGGCGCCTTTATGGACCAAGTCAGCATGATGTTGCTGACTCTACCCTTCTTCTTGCCCATAGCACATGCCCATGGCGTTGATATGTTGTGGCTTGGCGTGCTGTTCTTGGTCGTGATGGAGGTCAGCCTGATGACGCCACCATTCGGGTTATTGCTATTTGTGATGCGCGGCGTGGCCCCCAAATCCATCTCGATGATGCAAATATACAGGGCAGCGTTCCCGTTCATCATGCTGGAACTAGCGGTGCTGTTTTTGCTGTTTCTGGTGCCGGATCTGGCGCTCTGGCTGCCAAGCCTGTTTGATTAGCGCGGCCCTGATTAACACATGACCGGCCCGCTACCGGATATTACTCTGGTTGCGGGCAGTCTTGTTTTTAAGGGTGTCGTCGGTGTTGTCACATTAATTCCTGCATCAACATTGGTACGCAAGTATGGCAAGGTCACAAGAGGGGTTATGATGCGCTCCAGAAGTAATTCTTCCACTTCACGAAGGTTCATGTTGAAACGGCAATAAAACCATGCCGCATGTGCGATGATTTCAGATGGAAAACGGTGGCGTTTGTAGCTGATTGGCAGAGTGTTCATCAACGCTGCCAATCCATAATGGCCGCTATCTGCAATTAGCGTCGACTTAATGTGACAACATCTGAAATTGCCCTAGCGTTGCTATTGCCCAAGTTTCAGGCGCTGATTTGAAAAGCTATGGCTGCTAAAGCCGCAGGCTTCAGGCACCAAACTC
>DEIK01000081.1:0-4334 GCA_002352425.1 Rhodobacteraceae bacterium UBA2776 | reverse complement strand
GCCTTGCCGCCCGGGGTGTCGATTTCCATCCGGCGCAGGGCAGGGTGGGCGGACAGGTCCGGCAGGCTCGATACATTCGCCCAAGGCAGCTTATTGCCCTCCAGCCGCTCGACCAATTCGGCGCGGGTCAGGGTTTTGCACAGGTCGGCGATAATCGTGAAGAGGGCGGGTGTGTTGGCAACGCGGTCCGCATTATGGGCGAAACGCGCATCGTCAATTAGCGCGGGCTGTTGCAGCACCCCTTCGCAAAACCGCACCCATTCGGCGTGTTGCTGGCAAACAATCACCACATCACCATCCGAGCAACTGAACTTGCCATAGGGCGCGATCACCGAATGGGCCAGACCCATGCGCGGGGTTTCGCGGCCCATGTAATCATAGTGCATCAACGGCACGCACATCATATCGGCCATTGCGTCAAACATCGAGATTTCGATTGCCTTGCCCTTGCCGGTAATGCCGCGCTCGATCAGGGCCTCCAGAATGGCCGCGTGGGCGGTGCTCCCAGTGGTGATGTCGGCCATCGAAATGCCAACCTTGACCGGTTCATCCGGCGTTCCGGTTACCGCACAAATGCCGCTTTCGGCCTGAATTAGCATGTCATAGGCCAGCCGTTTGGCATAGCTGCTGTCCTGACCATAGCCGAAAATATCAACACAAATCAGACGTGGATATTTTTTGACCAACTCCTTGACACCCAGCCCCAGACGGCCCGCAGCACCCGGTGCGATGTTGCGCACGAACACATCGGCCTTGGCCACCATCCGTTCCAGCAACGCGCGGTCACTATCTTCCTTGATATTCAGTTCTGCGCTTTCTTTGCCACGGTTCAGCCATGCGAAATAGGCGCTGGTGCCCAAAACGGCCTTGTCATAATGGCGCGCGGTTTCGCCGCCGTGGCGTTCAATTTTGATGACCCGTGCCCCGGCATCTGCCAATCGCACAGTGCACATCGGCCCTGCCACCGCCTGTTCCAGCGCAATTACCAATAATCCGTTGAGTGGCAGCATCATATTCTCCTTAGTGGCGCGGGATCGTGGCCCGTTGACAGGTCTTTGGGCCACTGTTACGAATGTCCGGACAATATGTCCACCCCAGTTTTCCGGAGCCATGATGAGAAAAGTTGCAGACAACCGCTATCGTGCGGAAATCGGTCTCTATTTTGAGGATTTCAACGTTGGTGATGTTTTTGAACATCGCCCCGGCCGAACGATTACCGAGGCGGATAACATCCAGTTTTCTCTGCTGACGATGAACCTGCACCCGCTACATTGTGATGCGAATTTTGCCGCCCAAACCGAATTTGGCAAACCGCTGGTGAACAGCGGTTTGACGCTGGCCATCATACTGGGCATGACCGTCCCCGAGATCAGTGGGCAGGCCGTTGCCAATCTGGGCTGGAAGGATATCAGCCTGACAGGACCGGTGTTTCCGGGCGATACAATATATGCCGAATCCGAGGTTCTGGCACTGCGCCCATCAAAATCTCGGCCAGGGCAGGGAATCGTGACGGTGCGCACCACCGGGACCAAGCAGGACGGCAGCATTTTCATGACATTCGAACGCAGCGCATTGGTGCATTCGCGTGAAACGGCGCGCGCAGGTGCGGCGAATTATTAGGCTGGAAGGAAATAATAATGACAAATGAAATGGGTAATGCGGCGTTGATCGCACCTCAACTGGCGGAATTTGTAACCGGCCTTGGGCATGATGACATCCCCGCCGATGTCCGTACCCGCGCGCGTTATCTGATCCTTGATGCGGTTGGCATTGCGCAGGCCTCGACGCAATATGATTTCGCCCACCGGACGCTAACAGCGCTGTCCGGTTTTGGCGTCGGCGATGGGCATGTGATCGGCTTTGGCGCTGGCCTGCCTTTGCGTGATGCAGTGATGATGAACGGGCTTTTGGTGCATGGGTTGGATTATGACGACACCCATGTCGCGGGTGTGATCCACGCCACAGCGTCGGCCTTTCCAGCGGCGCTTGGGATGGCGGCTGATCGGCGGCTTTCGGGACGTGAAATGTTAAGCGGATTCATTGCTGGCATGGAAATTTCCACCCGCCTCGGTTCGGTTGCCAAGGGTGGATTTCATCAGGTCGGGTTTCACCCCACGGGGATAATCGGCGTGTTTGCTTGCGCGATGATCGCAGGGCGCTTGACGGGGCTGAATGCGGCACAATTGGCGGATGCCCAAGGAATTGCGCTGTCGATGGCCGCCGGAAGCATGGAGTTTTTGCAAGACGGTGCATGGACAAAACGGATGCATCCCGGCTGGGCTGGGGTTGGCGGCATCACGGCAGCGGCGATGGCCAAGGTCGGCTTTGTCGGACCAAAAGCCGTTTACGAAGGCCGCTTTGGCCTGTTCCCGATTTATCTGGACAAAGAACACATGGCTGCGGTCGATATGTCGCTTGCCACGGCGGGGCTGGGTAAGGTTTGGGAAATCAACAATGTTGCGGTGAAACCGATTCCGGCCTGTCATTTCACCCATGCCTGTGCCGATGCAGCCATGGCGTTACGGGCGGAACAAGGGCTGAGACCGGAGGACATCGCCAGCATCCACGCACTGGTGCCTGCGGGTGTTCACAAAACGGTTTGTGAGCCGATCGAGACCAAACAGACCCCGCAAAACAGCTATGACGCACAGTTTTCAGTCCCTTGGGCAGTGGCCTCGGGCCTGCTGCACGGGCGGTTCGGGCTGGCCGATTTGACGCAAGACGCGTTGAGTGACGTCGCCACGCAGGCCTTGGCCGACAAGGTCAGTTGCGAAGATTACCCCGATGCGCCGTTCCCGCAATATTATTCCGGCGAGGTGATCGTGACCCTGAATGACGGCCGCGTCCTGACCCACCGCGAGGAGGTAAATCGTGGCAATCCTGATCGCCCGCTGACCAGTGACGACATCGAAACCAAGTTTTTCGAAAACGCGACCACCGCAGTTTCTGCGGATCGCGCGGCACAAATCCGTGACGCCGTTTTGGGGCTGGATGATCTGGCAGACGCGCATGATCTGGCGGCGCTATTGGCGGGAAAACCCGCATGAGCGATGGAAACGAAGCCATCATTCTGGACGCACTCGACAAGTTTCTAACAACAGAGGTTGACCCCTTTGTGCATGATCTTGAGGCGCGCGATGAATACCCCCACGAGATCGTCGAGAAGATGAAAGAGATGGGGCTTTTTGGCTGTATCATTGCCGAGGAATACGGCGGCCTTGGGCTGTCCACCGGCACCTACGCCAAAATTGTGGCCCGTATCACCCGTAGCTGGATGTCGCTGTCGGGGATCATCAATTCGCACCTGATTATGGCGTCGGCGGTGCAACGCCACGGCACGGACGCGCAAAAAGAACGCTTTCTGCCGCGTTTTGCAACTGGCGAGCTGCGCGGCGGGGTTGGCCTGACCGAACCTGACTGCGGCACCGATTTACAAGCCATTCGCACCACGGCACGGCGCGAGGGTGACGACTATGTCGTGAACGGCACCAAGACGTGGATCACCAATTCGAAATACGGCAACGTGCTGGCTTTGCTGGTTAAAACCGACCCAAAGACGACCCCCGCGCACAAGGGAATGAGCCTGTTCATCGCCGAGAAACACGAAGGATTTATTGTCAGTCGCAAGCTGGAAAAGCTGGGTTATCGCGGAATTGACACCTGTGAATTACTGTTCGAAAATTACCATGTCCACACCGACTGCCTGATTGGTGGCGTCGAGGGGCGCGGGCTGCAACAAATCCTGTCGGGGCTGGAATTGGGTCGCATCAATGTCGCGGCGCGCGGGGTTGGCGTGGCACGCGCGGCGCTTGATCTGGCGGTGGCCTATTCCCAGCAGCGCAAAACATTTGGCAAGCCAATTTGCGACCATCAAGCGATACAGCTAAAGCTTGGCGAAATGGCCACCCGCGCCGAAGCGGGCCGTCTATTGGTTGAGGCCGCAGCCGCCGCCTATGATCGCGGCGAACGTTGTGACATGGAGGCGGGTATGGCCAAATACGCCGCCACCGAAGCGGCCATGGAAAACGCTGCCGAATGTATGCGCATCCACGGGGCCTATGGGTATTCCAAAGAATATGATGTCGAACGTCTGTATCGCGACGCGCCATTGTTGATCATCGGCGAGGGCACCAATGAGTTGCAGCGGATCATTATCGCCAAGCAACTGGTTGAAAGGAACCCTGCATGAGTAAAGCGCACGTCATTGCTCGCCCTCGTTATGCGGTGGTCGCACAGGCCTTGACCGAGGATATCCTGTCGGGTCGTTATCCGGTAGGCGCGTCATTGCCCACCGAACACGCGCTATGCACCCAGTTCGACATCAGCCGCCACAC
>DEIK01000040.1 GCA_002352425.1 Rhodobacteraceae bacterium UBA2776 | reverse complement strand
GGAGGGGATGAAGGTGCCCGAGGCGAAGCCGGTTTAACTATCGTGAGGCGAAGCCGGTTTGAGGGGGCAACGATTTCGTCGCACTGCATCGTTAAGATTTCCGATGTCTGCTCTCAGCCCGAAGCGGTCCTTGCCTTTCGACACGTCGGGCGGGAACTGGACTTTCGCTGCGCTCCGCACGGAGGTCGGCTGTGCGGGACTTTTCAGACTTTCGCCGTTCGTGCGTCAATGTCCGGTCCGGTGAACCGTTCAACAAACGGTCGTTTTTGGAACTTCTGTCGAGATATTTGCGCGGCGTTTAGTAGTTACAAGAGTTCAAGGTAGAAAGGCTGGCGTGCCGTCGAAGACAGTGCGCACATGTTAAGAATAAAAGGGGATGCCAGACAGTCCCATTCAATTCAGTCCTTAAAGGGGCTTAAGAGAGCTAGATTTTAAACCAATCACCTTCTGTGTAAGAGTGTTTTCACCCACAGAAACAGTGGCTCCGTCGTTTACAGTGGCAGAACCTGATAGTGTATTAGTCCCGCCCCCATCAGTGTTATAAACGCAAGAAAAACTGTAAGTACCGTTTTTTCCATCATTGTTAGTGATTGATGCGCTTATTTTATTACCCGAAAATCTACAGTTTAAGGTTGCCATTAATAGTTTTCCTTTTTCTAATGACCATATCCTAGACGAAAAGTTAAAATTTTAAACTGTTATACTGACAAAGCGTTCACTTAATCCTGTTGAGAGGTTCAAAATGATAAATATCAACATACTTAAAATGGTGGTTTTAGTCAGCTGTCTCGTAGTCACGTCAGTCGCGGCTCAAGCTAACCCTATAGAAGAAGAACGGCAGCGACGCCTTGAGATATTGATTGGCGAAATTACTTTTCTCACGCAGCTTTGCAGACACTTTCTCAGCGAAAATTCAGCGGCTGCGAGCGCTGCGTTTGTAAGATCAGTTAATAACCGTGGGTACACTACAAACGGATTCAGTCCCTTATCATCATTGTATGATGGCGCAGGACTTACGATCGAGGACTTTTTCTTTCGAACGCTGACGGCTGATGATGGGGACCAATGCGAAGTTTTGGTTAGTTATCCTGAAGGGGAAGACACAATTGTCGCACAGGCCTTTGGTCAACATATCCTAAATCTAAAACCGCAGACCTATAAATTGATAAATGGCAGTTCTTGGCAATACTATACAAATGCAGACTTTGAGTTTGCTTACAGGCAGGATGATGGCCGTCCACCACCAAAAACTCAGACTCTTGTTTTCGAGAAGCTAAATCGCTGAAATGGTGTTCCAAAAACCCTCCTTTTTGGCACATGTCCAAACCGCCCTGATTGGCGCTGCCAAAAGCCCCGTTCAAAACCTAAGTGGTTGTTGAAGGTTTTTGGAAGGTCTCATGATAGCGGACATTCGTACAACGTGCAGCATCGGTCAAGATGGGCTCGAAGTTGTCGTTAGCTGCATCTTTGCCGAATGACGGCTTTGGCGCAACGGCCAAACTTTGCAAAGCTCACTATCTGCGCAAAGCTGCCATCGCACTGAGCTTGGTGCAATCACCACATCGACCAGTTCCTGAAAAATAAGATTCGCTCAGCCCCTGAAAACGACACCGCAGCATGTGTTTTGGCCTGTGAATTGTCGCATATTATCTAAATCCCTGCTTTTGTTAGCGCTAGAGTTAACGTTTTCACTCGCATCGCCTGTTGCCCCGTAAAATTACCTCTGCTACACCCTGCACGAAATTTGGTGCATGCACTCGTATGCGCCACAGTCGTCCCTTGCGTAAAACTGCGTGACCACACGGGGACCAGGACAGCGGAAGGGTGGACGTGTCTGAACCAGCTTCAATCTCATCTGGCATCGCCGCGCGCTATGCGACGGCCATTTTCGAATTGGCCAAAGACGGTAAGAAATTGAAAGCACTTGAGGGTGATATCAACACTCTTGAAGCTTCACTTGCCGATAGCGCCGACTTTAATGCCTTGATCAATTCCCCAATCTACACCCGCGCACAGCAGGGTGAGGCCATCATGGCCATTGCGGGAAAAATGAAACTCTCGCCTATCGTGAAAAACACGCTGGGCCTGATGGCGTCAAATCGGCGTCTTTTCGTGTTGCCGCAACTGGTGGCCACATTGCGCGATCTGATCGCAGACGAAAAAGGCGAAGTGACCGCCGAAGTGACGTCAGCCAAGGCGCTGACCAAAGCACAGAGTGACAAACTTGCCAAAACGCTGAAAGCCAGCGTTGGCAAAGATGTTATTATTAAATCCTCCGTCGATGAATCACTCATCGGCGGTTTAATCGTTAAAGTGGGCTCGAAGATGATCGACACCTCGATCAAATCCAAGCTCGGTAACCTCCAGAACGCAATGAAAGAGGTCGGATAATGGGCATCCAAGCTGCTGAAATATCTGCGATCCTTAAGGACCAGATCAAGAATTTTGGGAAAGAAGCCGAAATGGCCGAAGTTGGCCGTGTGCTGTCCGTCGGTGACGGCATCGCACGGGTTTACGGGATGGATAACATCCAGGCCGGTGAAATGGTCGAATTCCCCGGTGGTATCCGCGGAATGGCGCTGAACCTTGAGACTGACAACGTTGGTGTTGTTATTTTCGGGACAGACCGTGACATCAAAGAAGGCGACACAGTCAAGCGGACTAAATCCATCGTGGATGTTCCTGTCGGGGACGAATTGTTGGGGCGCGTTGTTGACGGCCTTGGCAACCCGATTGACGGCAAAGGTCCGGTCAAAACCAAGAAACGTGCGATTGCCGAGGCCAAAGCGCCGGGCATCATCCCGCGTAAATCAGTCCACGAGCCAATGGCGACCGGTCTGAAAGCGGTTGACGCGATGATCCCGATTGGCCGTGGCCAGCGCGAGCTGATCATTGGTGACCGCCAAACAGGTAAAACGGCTGTTGCTCTGGATACGGTTCTGAACCAGAAATCGTATAATGACGCCGCCGAAAACGAATACGACAAACTGTACTGCATCTATGTTGCGATTGGGCAGAAACGCTCGACTGTTGCGCAGTTGGTTAAGAAGCTGGAAGAAACCGGCGCGATCGAATACACAACTGTTGTGGCTGCGACCGCTTCTGATCCGGCTCCGATGCAGTTCTTGGCGCCCTATGCCGCGACTGCGATGGCTGAACACTTTCGCGACAATGGCCGCCACGCGCTGATCATCTATGATGATCTGTCCAAACAGGCTGTGTCTTATCGTCAAATGTCATTGTTGCTGCGTCGTCCACCAGGACGCGAAGCCTATCCTGGCGATGTTTTCTATCTGCACTCCAGATTGCTGGAGCGGTCATCAAAGCTGAACGAAGATTTCGGTTCAGGTTCACTGACTGCGCTGCCCATCATTGAAACACAGGGCGGCGACGTTTCGGCGTTTATTCCGACAAACGTGATTTCGATCACTGATGGTCAGATCTTCCTTGAAACAGAACTGTTTTACCAAGGCATCCGCCCTGCTGTGAACACAGGTCTGTCGGTGTCTCGTGTGGGATCTTCTGCGCAAACCAATTCGATGAAATCTGTCGCTGGCCCGGTTAAACTGGAATTGGCGCAGTACCGCGAAATGGCGGCTTTTGCTCAGTTCGGGTCTGACTTGGATGCGTCTACGCAAGCCATGCTTAACCGTGGTGCGCGTCTGACCGAGCTGATGAAGCAGCCACAGTATTCGCCACTGACAAACGCTGAAATTGTTCTGGTGATTTATGCAGGGACCAAAGGGTATCTGGATAACATCGCCGTGAAAGAAGTCGGTCGTTTTGAAGAAGGTCTGTTGACCCATCTGCGTCAGAAAAATGCTGACCTGTTGGCTGAAATCACTGAAAAAGATCCAAAGATCAAAGGTGAAATCGAAGACAAGATCAAAGCAGCACTTGATGCATTCGCAGCGGATTTCGCTTAACTTTAATGGCTTGAGGGTGGGAATTGGTACATGCCAAATCTTAAGGACCTAAAAAACCGGATCGACAGCGTAAAGAATACGCGCAAGATCACCAAAGCCATGCAAATGGTTGCCGCTGCGAAACTTCGCCGCGCGCAAGAGGCTGCCGAACAAGGCCGCCCCTACACAGCACGTATGAATGCTGTGTTGGGTGGTCTGGCATCTTCAGTTGGCGGATCTGAATCAGCGCCAAAACTGCTTGCGGGCAGCGGTGCTGATAACGTGCATCTTTTGGTTGTGATGACCGGTGAACGCGGACTTTGCGGCGGGTTTAACTCGTCCATCGTTCGGATGGCGCGCGCCAAAGCTGAAGAGCTGACGGCAGACGGCAAAACGGTAAAAATGATTACGGTCGGTAAAAAAGGCCGTGATCAGCTAAAGCGTGAATATGGCGATCGGATGATCAACCATGTTGACCTGACCGAAGTAAAGCGGGTTGGCTATGCCAATGCCCACGACATCGCACGCGATGTTCTGGCGCGCTTTAGCGAGGACGAATTTGACGTCGCAACGATTTTCTACAATGTGTTTGAAAATGTCGCCTCGCAAATTCCAACTATGCAGCAGATCATTCCAGCAACGTTCGAGGCATCTGAAGGTGCCGACAACAGCACGCTTTATGATTACGAGCCGGGCGAAGACGCGATCCTAAAAGATCTGTTGCCGCGCGGTGTGGCGACGCAAATTTTCTCGGCTCTGCTGGAAAATGGCGCATCCGAGCAAGGTGCACGGATGTCTGCAATGGACAACGCAACACGTAACGCTGGCGATATGATTGATGCGCTGACAATTGAATATAACCGTTCACGTCAGGCGATCATCACCAACGAGCTGATTGAAATTATTTCGGGTGCTGAGGCACTCTAGAACGCGGAGAATTGAAAATGGCAAAAGCGAAAGCAACAGGCAAAGTCACGCAGGTGATTGGCGCCGTCGTCGACGTTCAGTTTACGGGTGATCTGCCCAACATTCTGAACGCTGTCGAAACGAACAACAACGGCAAGACGCTGGTGTTGGAAGTTGCCCAACACTTGGGCGAAAACACAGTGCGCTGCATTGCGATGGACGGGACCGAAGGTTTGGTACGTGGCGAAGCCGTGGCAGACACAGGCGCTCCGATCTCGATGCCAGTTGGCAACGCGACATTGGGTCGTATCCTGAACGTGATCGGCGAGCCGGTTGACGAAAAAGGCCCCGTGAAAACCAAAGAAACACGCGCCATCCACCAAGAAGCGCCAGACTTTGCTGATCAGTCCACCGAGGCTGAAATCCTGGTGACAGGCATCAAAGTGATCGACCTTTTGGCTCCATATACCAAGGGTGGTAAAATTGGCCTGTTCGGTGGTGCTGGTGTTGGTAAAACCGTTTTGATCATGGAATTGATCAACAACATCGCCAAAGTGCACTCTGGTGTGTCCGTGTTTGCGGGTGTTGGCGAGCGGACGCGTGAAGGGAATGACCTTTACCACGAGATGATCGAGGGCGGCGTTATCGTTCCTGAAAATCTGGAAGAAAGCAAAATTGCGCTGGTTTACGGCCAAATGAACGAGCCTCCCGGTGCGCGGATGCGTGTTGCGCTGTCAGGTCTGACATTGGCCGAGCAGTTCCGCGACGAAACCGGCGCTGACGTGCTGTTCTTCGTTGATAACATCTTCCGCTTTACCCAAGCCGGTTCCGAGGTTTCGGCGCTTTTGGGTCGTATCCCGTCCGCTGTGGGCTACCAGCCAACGCTGGCCACCGACATGGGTATGATGCAGGAACGCATTACATCAACCAAATCAGGCTCAATCACATCTGTTCAGGCGATTTACGTGCCTGCGGATGACCTTACCGACCCGGCCCCTGCGACATCGTTTGCGCACTTGGATGCGACGACCGTTCTTGACCGTGCGATTTCAGAATTGGGCATCTACCCAGCTGTGGATCCGCTTGGCTCGACATCGCGTTTGCTTGACCCGGCTTTGGTTGGCGAAGAGCATTACACCGTTGCCACCGACGTCCAGCAGGTTCTGCAACGCTATAAATCGCTGCAAGACATCATTGCGATTTTGGGCATGGACGAATTGTCAGAAGAAGACAAATTGGCTGTTGCTCGCGCACGTAAAATCCAGCGCTTCCTGTCGCAACCGTTTGATGTTGCGAAAGTATTTACCGGTTCTGACGGTATTCAGGTGCCAATGGAAGATACAATTGCATCGTTCAAAGCTGTTGTGGCTGGCGAATACGATCACCTGCCCGAAGGCGCCTTCTACATGGTTGGCGGCATCAGCGACGTGATTGCCAAAGCCGAAAAAATGGCCGCAGACGCAGCTTAAGGAGCTTAGCCAATGGCTGACACAATGCAATTTGATCTGGTCTCGCCCGAACGCAGCCTTGCGTCGCTCCAAGCGGCACAGGTGCTTATTCCGGGTGCTGAAGGTGACATGACAGTCCTGCCGAACCACGCACCGGTTCTAACCACATTGCGCCCCGGCGTGGTGAAGGTATCGGCCCCCGAAGGGGAGCTTGACTACGTGGTCACTGGCGGGTTTGCCGAGATTTCATCTGAGGGTGTTTCGGTTTTGGCTGAACAGGCTCACTTGGGGTCCGAAGTGAAGAAAGAAGACCTTGAGGGTGTTCTGACATTCGCACGCGAACAGGCCGAAAAAGCGGGGGACGCAGACAAGAGCTCTGCTGAAAAACTGGTTGCCGATATGGTGCAACTGCTTGAGGATATGGAATAATCCCCTCCTTGAGTTGATAAGGTTTGAAAAGGCTCCGATGGTTCGGGGCCTTTTTTATTTGTTAGTTCCCTGTTATCTGATACTTTATTTTTCGACCCGACCAGATGGGCCAAATACGCCAACGAGGACCGAATGAAGAAGCTAAACAGTCACATGCTCGGGATCGAAAACGGATCACTCATGCTGTTCTCGGACTATCAACATGATGGTGTGATGTGGACCGGCAGTGGCGCGCGTGAGTTTCGAAAAGTTGTTGAGTTCGACGAGCCGTTTTTGAGTGCACCTGTGGTACAAATCGGGCTGTCCATGTGGGATTTTGACAATGGCACCAACCAGCGCGCCGACATCTCCGCCGAGATGGTGAACACCGAAGGCTTTGCACTGGTGTTTCGGACTTGGGGCGACACCCGCATTGCGCGGGTGCGGGCCGACTGGATAGCCTTTGGCGAAGTGACAAACGAAGACGACTGGACGCTGTACTAGCGCGAAATCCAATCAAATTTGTGCAGCGAGAGTACTTAGCTTTTTTGACCCCATTTGCTGCCTTTATACAGCGGCGAAAGCGTATCAACATCAAACAATGACGACACAGAAGAGCCCTCACAGGTGTTCAGAATGGCCTGCGAGAACAGCGGGGCCGTCGGCACGATGCGGATTTTGCCTGCATCTTTGACAGGTTGGGTTGCGGCGATTGAATCTGTGATAACCAAGTGCTTCATCACCGAATTTTCGATCCGTTCAACAGCAGGGCCAGACAACACGCCATGGGTAATATAGGAATGCACCTCTAGGGCGCCGTGATCCATAATGACCTCGGCGGCCTTGCAAAGGGTGCCAGCCGTGTCGCAAATGTCATCCACGATGATACAGATTTGGCCCTCAACGTCCCCAATCACCTTCATTTCGGCAATTTCACCAGGTTTTGAGCGGCGTTTATCAACGATCGAAAGGCCGCTACCTGTACGCTGCGCCAAATCGCGTGCCCGCGCCACGCCGCCGGCATCCGGCGACACGATCGTGACTTTGTCCATGCGATCGCCAAAGTGGTGCATGATATCCAGCGCGAACACAGGCGAAGCATAAAGGTTATCAACCGGAATATCGAAAAAGCCTTGAATTTGGGTGGCGTGCAGATCCATCGTCAACACACGATCAACACCCGCCTCTACAATCATATTGGCGACCAGTTTCGCCGAGATCGGCGTGCGCGCCTTGGTTCGGCGATCTTGGCGGGCATAGCCAAAGTAGGGGATCACGGCGGTGATGCGCGCGGCAGAAGAGCGGCGCATCGCATCGGCAATGATCAGCAATTCCATCAAGTTGTCATTGGCAGGTTTTGAGGTCGGTTGGATGATAAACACGTCCTCGTCGCGTACATTCTCGTAAACTTCGACGAAGATTTCTTGGTCGTTGAATTGCTCGACACGTGCGTCCAAAAGGCCAATATCCATGCCCCCGTTCATGGTCGCGTAGCTGGCGATTTCTTCGGCCAACGGGCGGTTTGCATTTCCTGAAATAAGCAGCGGCTTGGTCGATGTCAGCATGTTATCGGATCCCCATGTGGCAGCAGACAGTCACAGATTCGTGACGTTGACACCGCTTAACATCCAGCTAGGCTGATGGGAAGGAAAACGCGAACAAAGAGGCCTGAAAATGAGCAATATCGACTATTATTTCTCGAGCATATCGCCATTTACATATTTGGCGGGTACACGGCTGGAACAGCTGGCCAAAAAATATGAGGCGACCATCACGTATAAACCGCTGGATATCATGGCGCTGTTTGCCCGCACAGGCGGTGTCTCGCCCAAGGACCGTCACGCCTCACGGCAAGAATACCGCGCCCAGGAATTGCGCCGCCAATCGGTCAAAACTGGTCTGGCGCTGACGTTGCAGCCCGCGTTTTTTCCGACCAACATGGCCCCCTCTTCCTATGCGATTATTGCGGCGCAAATAGCGGGCGGAGGGGATATCGGTGGGTTGGTACATTCATTGACGGGGGCCTGTTGGGCGCAAGAATTGGACATCGCTGATGAGGCCGTGATCCGCGGCTGTTTGGCCGCAGCCGGGTTTGATCCGGAGCTTGTCAATTCCGGCCTGTTGCAGGGCGCGGAAATCTATGCACAAAACCTAGAGGATGCGGTGTCCGTAGGGGCCTTTGGCGCGCCGTTCTACATCACAGATCAAGGCGAGCGGTTCTGGGGGCAGGATCGACTGGATGATCTGGATTGGTATCTGGCGAGAATCGAGTAGTGGATGTTGCATTCACAGACTTGGGGCAGGGGCGCACAAGAGGCGCTGATGTTGCATTGTTCATTGGCATCGTCCGATGCGTGGCGCGGCGTTGCTGGACATATGGTTGATGGTTTGACCATGACCGGTTTTGATTTTAGGGGCCACGGTAAGTCGGTTGATTGGGATAGCAGTGGGGACTACCACAAGGCCTGCACTAAGGATGCGGAGTCTTTTTTGACGCGGCCAATGCATTTGATTGGTCACTCTTTTGGGGCAACGGTGGCGTTGAGGTTGGCCTTGGAGCGCCCCGAAATGGTGCGTAGCCTGACCATGATTGAGCCGGTATTCTTTGCGGTTACGAAAAGTTCCGAGGCCTTTGCCGAGCATATAGCGGAATTTCAGCCATTTGTGGACGCAATGCAAAACGGGGTGTTCGAGGCCGCCGCACGGGTGTTTACGGAAATATGGGGAAACGAAGCAGGCTGGGCGAAGTTGTCGCCAGCGATGCGGGACTATGCGACCGCGCGCATTGGTTTGGTGCCTTTGGCTGCGCCGGCGCTATTTGAAGACAGTGCCAAAATGGCGACAGAGGGGCGGCTGGAAGCTGTTTCCTTTCCGGTTCTGTTAATTGAAGGCCGTGAATCGCCAAATATTGTAGCGGCCATAAATACGGCCTTGGCGGCACGATTGCCCGATGTTTCGCAGGTCACGATTGAGGGGGCCTCGCATATGGCCCCAATCACCCACAGCGTTCAAGTGGCCGCAGAAATTTCAAGGTTTTTGGGCCTCTAACGGGGGCTCGGCACGCCCTTGCGGGCGTTTCTCGCTGGCGGTAGCGAAGAAAGCTGTAAGGCTTGATGAGCGTTGATCTAGCCGCGTGCCAGATCCAAAAACTGGTCTATTTTGGCCTCGGTCATGGACCAGTCACAGACCAGCCGCGCGGTCAGGATTTCATCCGGATTGTCGCCTTCTAGCGCGCCTTCAATGATGTGATATTGCGCACCAGCATCGTGAAGTCGTGCGTGGGCAGATCGGGGCCAACCGGCAAATATGATGTTGGCTTCGGGCTCATACAAAAATGACGTGTTTTCAATTTTCTTTAGCCCCGCCTTCAGGCGCGCCGTGGCGGCATTCGATGCCTTTGCAAGGTCTAGCCATAAATCATCCGACAAATAGGCCGACATTTGCGCTGCCAAATAGCGGTTCTTTGAGGGTAGATGCGCGCCACGCTTGCGCCGAAGCTCAAATTCCCAAGCATGTTTGGGATCAAAGAAGATCACCGCTTCAACCCCCATACAGCCGTTTTTTGTACCGCCAAAGCTGACCGCGTCAACGCCAGCTTTCCACGTCATCTCGGCAGGCGTGCATCCAAGCGTGACCATTGCGTTGGCAAAGCGCGCACCATCCAAATGTGTGGGCATGTTGTAAGATTTGGCCACGCTGCAAAGTGCGGTGATTTCGGCGACCGAATAGATTGTGCCACGTTCGGTCACTTGAGTGATCGACAAGGGCCCACGTTGGGGGCCATGGACGCCGCGGTTTTCCTCGGCCTCGATCTTGCGGCGCAGCTTATCGGCGTCGATTTTGGCATTGGGGGCGGTCACAAGGGTCAATTTGCTACCACCGGTAAAGAATTCCGGCGCGTTGCATTCATCTTCGTGGATATGCGCAACGGGCGAGCAAAAGATGGTTTCCCACGGCTGAGCCAATGTCGCAAGAATCAGTGAATTGGAAGCGGTTCCCGTCGAGACCAGATAGACGGCTGCCTCGGGCGCCTCGAAAACCTCGCGGATTTGGTCGCGGACCCTATCCATCATCGCATCATCGCCGTAAGGCATGGCGTAGCCTGTATTAGCTTCACTCAAAGCATCCATAATTTTTGGATGAACGGGGCCGGTGTTGTCAGAAGCAAAAAACATTCAGAGATCCTCGATTATATGATCTTCCCATTCTTCTTCGGGCACTTCAAATTCAGGTACGGTCCAACCGCGCACGGATTCGCCAGCCGTATGCACGGTTTCGTTGCTGCCCGATATCAGCGGATGCCAATCATACAGCGTCTTGCCGTCATAGATCAAACGGTAGGCGCAGGTTTGGGGCATCCAATAGGCGATTTTGCTGATGTTTTGCGGGCTGAGTTGTACGCATTCGGGCACGAATTGCAGGCGAATGTCGTATTGCCCGCAATGGCAGCTTTCGCCGTCCAACAGCCGACAGGCCACGCGGGTGAAAGCCACCTCGCTTGTATCGGGGTCTTCCAATTTGTTGAGGCAGCATTTGCCGCAACCATCACACAGCGCCTCCCATTCTTTGGGGGCGAGGTTTTTCATCGGGATCTTTTCCCAAAACCGTTCGCGCAGCCCGTCACGGTTGATTGCGTTCAAATCGCTAGGCATTGGCGAGGATTTCACGCACCAAAACAACATCCGCGTTCATTTGCGTGATCAACGCCTCAAGGCTGTCGAATTTTTCCTCGGGACGTAGATGCTCGACCAAGGCAACAGAGACGTGGCATCCGTAGATATCCCCCTGAAAATCAAGGATGAATGTCTCTAGGTTTGGTCGGTTTTCACCAAACATCGGACGCGTCCCCATGCTGGCAGCACCGTCATAGGTGCCAGCATGCGGGCCATCCAAAATGTCGATTTTCACGGCATAAACGCCGAATTTCGGCGGGTGCAAACCGGTGATTGACATGTTGGCCGTGGGGAAACCCAACTCGCGGCCACGTTGATCGCCGCGAATGACTTCGCCTTCAATGCGGTGCCAATGGCCAAGCATTTTAGCGGCATGGCGGGGGCGACCATCAGCCAGGGCGTCGCGAATGGCGGTCGAGGACACTTGGCCGTTGCCGACCTCGATCAGGTCAGCCACGGTGACGCCAAACCCCATTTCGGCGCCAAAGCGCACAAGGTCTGCCGCGTTGCCGCTGCGACCCTTGCCAAAGTGAAAATCTGCACCGATCACCACATGCTTCAATCCCAACCCGTCGCGGATCACATTGCTGGCAAATTCTTCGGCCGTGAGGTTCGACAGGATGTTATTGAAGTTCAACTCATAAAGTTTTTGGACGCCGATTTTTTGCAGCTGGCTGGCGCGGGCTTCGGCGTTCATCAGTTGAAAGGCCGGGGCGTCCGGCGCGAAATAGGCGCGCGGATGCGGCACAAAGGTCACCACGCCCAGCGGGCAGCCCAGTTTGTCAGCATGGTTGCGGGCGATGTCGATCACCGCTTGGTGGCCCAAATGGACGCCGTCAAAATTACCAATCGCAGCGGAAGCGCCACGGTCTTGGGGGTCGGCAAACTGATAGTCGCGGGTGATTTGCATGAGGTCTGGTTAGCTTTTGGCGCGGCTGGGGGCAAGCACCAACGCATCACCCTTGATCACAACGGTGTCGCCCACTTTGGCCACACAATCCAGTGCCACGCGGCCTTTGGCGGCGATGATGTCCGTGACGGTGACCGTTGCAGTGACGGTTTCGCCGATCCGCACAGGGGCCGTAAACCGCAGGTTTTGCGACATGTAGATGGTGCCGTGGCCAGGCAGGCGCTCGCCGATCAGGGCCGAAAACAGGCCAGCGGACAGCATGCCATGTGCGATGCGGGTCTTAAAGATCGAGGCTTCGCCAGCCGCTTGATCCAAGTGCAGCGGATTGCGGTCTTCGCTGACTTCGGCGAACAGGTTGATGGCGTGCTCGTCGATCACCTTGGTGATAGAACGGCTCATACCGACTTCGAGGTCTTCCAGATAGATGGTGCCGATTTCTGACGTGTTCATGATGATGTCCTAACGCAAATGTCCGATGGTGTAGCGGGCCGATGTCATTTCTTTGGTGAGGTAGGCATCCAGTGCCTTTGGGTCAGGTTGATGCGTGGTTTTGGTTTCCGCAGCGGCCAAGCCACCCGAGATAAACAGTGCATCTAGGTCTTCGCCCATCGCGCCCTGAACGTCGGTTCTGATACCGTCACCAATGCACAGGATACGGCCATCCGCGATGCCGGGTTTCACGGCGTCTAAACGGCGGCGCGCAAGGTCGTAAATGGCCGGATAGGGCTTGCCGACGTAAACGACTTGGCCGCCCATTTCCGCGTAAAGCGCCGCCAGCGAGCCAGCGCAAAACTCACGTACACCGCCACGGTCGACCACCAGATCAGGATTGGCGCAAAGCAGTTTGAGGCCTTTTTGTTTGGCGATCAGAAATTCGGGGCGCATGGTGGCAGGATCGGCATGTGGATCGAACGGGCCAATGCAGACGATACCCTCTGCTTGGTCAAGCGCGACACGCTGAATGTCGACAGGGTCTTCGACCACACTGATTGGATCAAAGAACGCAAGGTCTGAGTCCGGGCCGATGTACCAGACCTTTTCGCCCATCGCGCCGCGAAACATAGCAGAGCGTGCGCTGTCACCGGAGGTGGTAATGGTATCCCAGCAATCGGCGGGGACGTTCAGGCCCTCAATCTGCACCTGTACGCTTGCGCGCTGGCGCGGCGCGTTGGTCAGCAACACGACGATGCCGCCGGATTTCCGGTATTCTTGTAGCGCGGCAATGGCCGCCGGAAAGGCGGTCACGCCATCATGTAGGCAGCCCCAAAGATCAACGTAAAGCGCGTCATAGTTGCTGGCGATGGCACGCAGGTCTGTGATGATCTGGGTCAAGGGTTAAACCTTCAGGCTGGGGATAATTTGCTTTTTACGGCTGACGACGCCCGGCAAGACAACACTATCGCCAGCAACGGGGACGCCGAATGATTTTTCGGCGATCGATTTAACGGCATCATTGGGGATGAACAGGGTGGATTGCTCATTCAGGATGTCGACGACAAACAGCAACACTTGGTCAACACCGTCCTCTTTGGCGACAGCGCTCATGGCGTCCATGATGCTGGCCTGACGGTCCAAAACGACGGCGGGCGCTGTGGTTTCCAGCACCGAGACGCGGAATTTTGTGGCGTCCACTTCGAAGACTTTTGAGTCAAGGCGCAACAGTTCTGCGTCCGAGAAATGCGAGATGTCGGATTTGGCAGCAAACATTTCAGCAGCGTAGGACGGGATGTCGAGGCCAAGATCTTTGGCAAGGCGTCCAGCAACTTCGATGTCGCGTGGTGTGGTTGTGGGGGAGCGAAATTCCAGCGTGTCCGACAGGATGCACGACAGGATCAGGCCTTTGACGGCGTCAGGCATCGTATCTAGGGCGGGTTCGCGCATGATACTGTACATCACAGTTGCAGTGGCGGCGACCGGGCGCATGATGACGTTGATTGGGCCTTTGGTGGACAACCCGCCGACCAGCAGGTGGTGGTCGATAACCTGACGGATGTCGGCGTTGCCGATGTTGGCGGGCAATTCGGCTGGATTGTTGGTGTCAACGATCACAACTTTTTCGCCGTCTTCCAGATCAGTTAGCACTTCGGGGCAGTCATAGCCCCAGCGTTTTAGCACAAAATCGGCTTCGGTGTTTGGTGCGCCCAGCACATAGGCGGTGGCGGGTTTTTTTGCGATTTCGTTCAGGTACCAAGCCCAGATCAGGGCAGAGCCCGTGGCATCGGTATCGGGGGCGGTGTGGCCAAAGATTTTGATCATTGCGTGTGTCCGTTCATATACAGGGAGTCGATTTGGCGCTGTTATAGGCGGGATGGCGGGGGCTGTCACCCGCTGTTTGCCGCGCCGCTTATCAGTCCTTACGGCCTTCTGCGCTGAATATGTACCCCGCATCAAAGGCTGTAGGGCCTGTTAAGCGGTTGGGTGGCTTGTCGCATGGATGGTGGCACGTTAACCTGTCGCAAGCCGCTATCAGGATTGCCGCATGACCAAACCCCGCGAAACCGATCTTTACCCCCCCGTTAAGACCTATCTTGAGGGGCAGGGCTATGAGGTCAAAGGCGAGGTTGGTGCCGTGGATGTGGTCGCAATCCGCGATAAAGAAGACCCTGTGTTGATCGAATTGAAACTCGGTTTTTCGTTGGCCTTGTTGCACCAAGGTATTGCCCGCCAAACCATAAGCGACGCGGTCTATCTGGCCGTGTCCCATGTCAGCGGCAAAACGCTAAAGGAAAACCTGAACCTGTGTCGCCGTTTGGGCCTTGGCTTGATGACGGTGCGTTTGCGCGACGGGTTTGTTGAGGTGCTGGTTGACCCGGCGCCTTACAAACCGCGCAAATCTACGCGGCGCAAAACCCGTCTGTTGCGCGAATTTGCCCGTCGGGTTGGCGATCCGAACGCCGGTGGCGCGACGCGGGTGGGGCTTGTGACCTCTTACCGGCAAGACGCGCTGCGCTGCGCCACTTTTTTGGAAGAAGAAGGCGCCAGCAAGGGGGCGTCGGTGGCCAAAGGGGCGGGAGTGCCAAAAGCCACACGGATCATGGCAGATGATCACTATGGCTGGTTCGAACGGGTCGAAAAGGGCATCTATATGCTGACCCCCAAGGGCGTCGAGGGTTTGGCCGCTTTTGGCCGCGTAGGACGGCTAGAACCCGTCGACGCGGGTTAAGACGTAGCCAGATTTTTCCAACAAATAAAGCACCCCGTTTTCGCCGGACAAATGCGCCGCCCCAACCGCAACAACAAGCGTTTCGGCCTCTTGCGCTGCGGCTAAAATCAACGGCATCCAGTTGGCGTTGCGATCCGTTAGCAATTTGGCTTCCATTTCATCAAACAACTTTATCCCATCCACGCCGGACTCCTGCTGCGCGTACAGCGCCTGTTGTCTGCCCAATTCCCAAATTGCGCGGTGCGCACCTGACAAATATGCTGTGGTCATTGTGGTGAACAAGGCGTCCCCCTCCTTGGCGCTGGTCAACGCCAGCCGAATACCCTCCAACTGTGCCTCCGGATCACCTCCGCCCAACAAGTCATACACCACGTCAAACCCCTCCAGCGCGCGGGTCGGCGTGTTGTGGATCTCGGCCCGGGCAAGGATGCGATGATCCACCCCGTTTTGCGCCGCCAACCCCGCCATCGCACAGGGCGGGATCGACAACATCATTGCCGCATACCAAGGTTGCATTTTGCTGGCCATAAAGCCGGGGATTCCGCGGAGTGACAGCTCAGCACTCAATCGCTCCCAGTTTTCTGCCGACATCTGGTCAATCAAAGTGGGACCTTCTTTGATGAACAACAAGGACGGGTTGGTAAGCGTTTCGGTTTTAAGCTGCTCCATGGTTTCGCGGGTGGCCTCAAGCAGGATCAAATCGGCGGTATCAATCAAGGGCCAAAGTGGCTCAAGATACGCATCGAGCCTTGGGTCCGTCAGGTGAAACGTGCCCATGACGTGAATGGTGCTGGCGCCCTTGGTGGCGCGCCAAAGATTGCCGTTGGGGTAGGGGTGCGACGCGGTGGCTGCGTCCAATTGCGCGCGCGCGTCGGCTGGCATTGTTTGCATCAGGTTTTTACCAACACATTGGGCGGCAGCGGGCAGGGAGAACAGGGTAAACAGAACGGGCAAAATGAAACGCATGGTGAAATCCTCGGCTTGTTTGGGGACATTGGTAACGACGCAGGGTTGAAAATCAACACCTCTGTGGATGACTGTGGTATAAGGGGCTATGGCCTGAACAGGATTGGGGACAGGATGCCATTTTTGGATGTGAACGGGGTGCGATTGCACTACACGGATACGGGCGGCGACGCCCAGGCTGTGGTGTTTTCACACGGCTTGCTGTTCAGCACTGAAATGTTCGAGGACCAGATCGCGCATTTGAAAGGCAAATACCGCTGTATTGCCTATGATCACCGTGGCCAAGGCCAGAGCGCCAGCCCCGAGAGCGGCTATGACATGGACACACTGGCAGCGGACGCAGTGGCATTGATCACGGCATTGGGTGTTGGGAAATGCCACTTCGTGGGCCTGTCGATGGGCGGATTTGTGGCGCTGCGCATGGCGCTGGAACATCCGCAGATGTTGCACTCAATCACAGTGCTGGACAGCAGCGCCGAACATGAACCACATGAAAATCGTGGCAGGTACAAAATGATGAACCTGATTATGCGCTGGTTCGGAGCGCGGCCCGTGGTTGGCTCGGTGATGCCGATCATGTTTGGCCAAACTTTCCTGCAAGATCCTGCCCGTAAGGCACAGCGCGACCGGTGGCGTCAGTTTCTGGCGCGGGTTCCGGACCGCAAAGGCATGTCCAGGGCCGTCGAGGGCGTTATCCACCGGATGGGTGTTTTTGAGCGGCTGGGCGAGATTAAAACGCCCACGCTTATCGCCGTCGGGGAGGAGGACACGGCCACCGTCCCCGAGAAGTCAGAGCGCATGCATGGGGCGATAAAAGGCTCGGAGTTTGTCCTAATACCCAAGGGTGGCCATGTCTCGACCATTGATGCGCCTGATGCCGTGAATGCTGCACTGTCGGGCTTTTTGGATCGGCTTGACGCGGGCTAGCCAAAAAGAATCCCGCTCGATCGGTTGACTCCCCCCCTCAGCGCCCCTAAATCCGTTCTGTTAGCACTCGACCTATTTGAGTGCTAATCTGATTTTAACCTTGAGCGAAGGAGCGTTCTTAAGATGGCGTTTACACCTCTTCACGACCGCGTACTGGTTCGTCGCCTTGAAGGCGAAGAAAAAACTGCTGGCGGCCTAATCATTCCCGACAGTGCAAAAGAAAAACCTGCTGAAGGCGAAGTTATCGCCGTTGGTGCAGGGGCCCGCGACGAAGACGGAGATCGCGTAGCGATGGACGTCAAAGCTGGCGACAAAATCCTTTTCGGCAAATGGTCCGGCACGGAAATCACCCTTGATGGTGAAGATCTGCTGATCATGAAAGAAAGCGATATCATGGGCCTTTTGGGCTAATTGATCCGCTTTACGAACAACAAGAATTTTCAGGAGTTTTAGAAAATGGCTAAAGAAGTCAAATTCGATACAGACGCTCGCAACCGTATGCTGGTTGGCGTTAATATCCTTGCCGATGCTGTCAAAGTTACTTTGGGCCCCAAAGGCCGTAACGTTGTGATCGACAAATCATTCGGTGCCCCGCGCATCACCAAAGACGGTGTGACAGTTGCCAAAGAAATCGATCTAGAAGACAAGTTCGAAAACATGGGCGCGCAAATGGTCAAAGAAGTGGCCAGCCGCACCAATGACGAAGCTGGCGACGGTACAACAACCGCCACAGTTTTGGCCCAAGCCATCGTTCGCGAAGGTCTGAAATCAGTTGCAGCGGGCATGAACCCAATGGATCTGAAACGTGGCATCGACTTGGCGACTGCCAAAGTTGTTGAAGGCATCCAGTCTTCTGCACGCGAAGTGAAAGACAGCGACGAAGTTGCACAAGTTGGCACAATCTCCGCCAATGGCGAAGCAGAAATCGGCCGTCAAATCGCCGACGCTATGCAGCGTGTTGGCAATGAGGGCGTGATCACTGTCGAAGAAAACAAGGGTCTGGAAACAGAAACCGAAGTTGTTGAAGGCATGCAGTTCGACCGCGGCTTCCTATCCCCTTATTTTGTCACCAACCCTGACAAAATGATCGCAGACATGGAAGATTGCCTTGTTCTGTTGCACGAAAAGAAACTTTCGTCGCTACAGCCAATGGTTCCATTGCTCGAAACTGTTATCCAGTCCGGCAAACCGCTTTTGATCATCGCTGAAGATGTTGACGGCGAAGCGCTGGCGACTTTGGTTGTGAACAAATTGCGCGGCGGTCTGAAAATCGCAGCTGTCAAAGCACCTGGTTTCGGCGATCGCCGCAAAGCCATGCTGCAAGACATCGGCATTTTGACGGGTGGTCAAGTGATCTCCGAAGATCTGGGCATGAAACTGGAAAATGTCACAATCGACATGCTGGGTTCTGCTAAGAAAATCGAGATCACCAAAGACGAAACCACAATCGTTGACGGTAACGGCGAAAAAGCTGAAATCGAAGCACGTGTTGGTCAGATCCGCACACAGATCGAAGAAACTTCTTCTGACTACGATCGTGAAAAACTGCAAGAACGCGTTGCCAAATTGGCCGGCGGTGTTGCTGTTATCCGCGTTGGCGGCATGACCGAAATCGAAGTGAAAGAACGCAAAGACCGCGTTGATGATGCCCTGAACGCGACCCGGGCGGCCGTACAAGAAGGTGTTATCGTTGGTGGTGGTGTTGCGCTGGTTCAAGCAGCAAAATCGCTGATTGGCATGGAAGGTGACAATTCTGATCAAACAAACGGTATTGCTATCGTTCGCAAAGCAATTGAAGCGCCACTGCGCCAGATCGCTGAAAATGCGGGTGTTGACGGCGCCGTTGTTGCGGGCAAAGTCCGTGAATCTGATGACGTCACATTTGGCTTTAACGCTCAAACCGAAGAATATGGCGACATGTTCGGCTTTGGTGTGATCGATCCTGCCAAAGTTGTGCGTACAGCGCTAGAAGACGCTGCCTCGATTGCTGGTCTGTTGATCACAACCGAAGCCATGATCGCTGACAAACCAGCTCCAGCAGCACCTGCTGGCGGCGGTATGCCAGACATGGGCGGCATGGGCGGCATGGGCGGCATGATGTAGTTCAAATTCCCTTCGGAATTTGAACAAAGGCGGCAGGTGTTTGGCCCTATAGCTAAGCACCGACCGCTCACCGTTCATAAGACAAATTTAAAAGGGCTGCCTTATCCGGCGGCCCTTTTTCCATTCCACACCGCAGTTCTATATGTAAAGATTCCGCTATGCGCTTGATCCTTTTGACCAGCCTCACAATGATCGCTTTTGCCGCCAATTCGGTTTTAAATCGTCTGGCGTTGGTCGATGGCGTGATGGGGCCCGCGGGGTTTGCCGCTATCCGATTGATTGCGGGCGCGACAACACTTGGTGCGTTGAAATGGGCCAGCCAAAGAAAAACACGCCCGCCAACGCGAACCGGCCTAAAAGGCGCAATCGGCGCCGGATCACTGGCGCTTTACATGCTGGGATTTTCCTTTGCTTACGTGAGCCTCCCGGCGGGCGTTGGGGCGTTAATCCTGTTTGGTGGCGTGCAAGTAACAATGTTTGCAGGCGCTGTGGTGTTGCGCGAACGCGTGCCAGCACAACGTATTTGGGGCGGCGCGTTGGCCTTTGGCGGGCTGGTCTGGCTGCTGTGGCCCGGCAGCGCAACGGCTCCACCACTGGCTGGCAGCCTGTTGATGGCAGCGGCGGCGCTGGGGTGGGGCATCTATTCGTTGCTGGGGCGCGGAACGGTGGACGCGTTGGCGGCCAGCAGCTTGAACTTCACATTGGCGATCCCGCTGGGGTTGTTGGTTTACACGATCCTGCCCGACCAGATCACTGGATACGGTGCATTTTTGGCCGTGGTTTCAGGCGGCGTGACATCGGGCATGGGCTATGCGCTGTGGTACCAGCTCATGCCACAACTGGGTGCAACGCGGGCCGCTGTGGCACAACTGAGCGTGCCATTGATCGCGATGGCGGGGGGCATGGTGTTTTTGACCGAGGACATAACCATGCGGTTCATCGTAGCCAGCCTGTTGGTAATGGCAGGTGTTTGGGTGTCGATGCGGTCAAAAGACTAGGGTCAGGGAATCCAGACCTCGCAATTGCCGATCAGAAATTCTATCTACAAGATATGAAAATGATTGCCACCCTGATCGCCCTTTTGCTCCCCGCCGCCGCCATGGCTGATTGCGTTGTTCTGGTGCATGGCTTGGCCCGCAGTGACGCCTCGATGTTGGTGATGGAACAGACCCTGTCCCATGCCGGATATGATGTCGTGAATGTTTCATACCCCTCGACCAGTGAGCCGTTGGACGACTTGGTCTTGCAGGATCTACCCGACGCGGTTGCCGGTTGTGGTGATGCGCATGTCGATTTCGTCACCCATTCGATGGGCGGCATTTTGGTACGGATGTATTTGGCACAAAATGACAACGAGCGGATTGGCCGCGTGGTGATGATGGGCCCACCCAATCAAGGCTCTGAACTGGTGGATGCGCTGGGCGATTGGGAGTTGTTCAAACTGATCAACGGACCGGCTGGTATGGAGCTGGGCACGGATGATGGCAGCGCACCCAACCGGATCGGCGCGGCCGGGTTTGAACTGGGTGTGATCGCTGGGAACCGCTCGCTAAACCCGCTGTATTCCGCGATGTTAAGCGGGGCGGATGATGGCAAGGTTTCCGTGGAAGCAACCCGTTTGGAGGGCATGGTGGACCACATCACACTGCCCGTGACGCATACCTATATGATGAACAATCCGCTGGTGATCGCGCAAGTAAAATTGTTTTTGGCGGATGGCGCGTTTGACCATGATCTGGGCTATGCGGATGCCGTGCGATTGAGCTTTGAGTAAAGAGTCAGCCGGTGATCCGGTTGACATGGCCCATTTTCCGGCCGTGTTTGACCTCGTCTTTTCCGTAAAGATGCAGGGCGGTGTTGGGCTCTGACGCCAGCGTCGCAACCCTGTCCATATCATCGCCAATTAGGTTTTCCATAGTGATGTCGCTGTGGCGTTTGCCCTCATTCAGGGGCCAACCTGCCACGGCGCGGATATGTTGTTCAAACTGGTCAACCACACAGCCATTCTGGGTCCAATGGCCCGAGTTATGCACCCGTGGGGCGAACTCGTTCACGATCAACCCTTGCGGTGTGACGAACAGTTCGACCCCCATGACACCGACGTAATCCAGCTCATTCAGGATGCGCGCCGCCAGCAAAACAGCATCGGTGCTTTGACCTTTGCTTAGGTTCGCGGGCACAGTGGTGGTGTGAAGAATGCCGTTGATGTGGACATTTTCGCCGGGGTCAAAACAGGCGATGTCCCCTTGTTGGCCACGGGCCGCGATGACGGAAACCTCATGGCTGAAATCTACGAAACCCTCCAGCAAGCTGGGGGCGCCCGCCATATCAGCGTGGGCTGTGGCGGTGTCATCGGGCGTCATAAGGCGGGCCTGGCCCTTGCCGTCATAGCCAAAACGGCGCGTTTTCAGGATCGCAGGCGTGCCGACAGAGGAAATGGCAGCCGTCAGATCATCCAACGTGTCAACGGAGGCAAAGGGGGCGGTGTTCAGGCCCAAGGATTGCAGGAACTCTTTCTCAACGAGCCGATCTTGCGAAGTCGCCAAAGCACGTCGGTTCGGGTGGATCGGTTTGAGCGCCTCAAGCGTATCAAGCGCCGAGGTCGGGATGTTTTCAAACTCGTAGGTAATGACATCAACCGTTGCCGCAAAACCTGTCAGGGCGGCCACATCGTCATAGGATGCCGTGGTGATTTGATCTGCGACATGACCCGCAGGCGGGTTTGCACCGGGCTCAAATATATGGGTTTTGAGGCCAAGACGTGACGCCGCAACCGAGAGCATGCGCCCCAGTTGGCCGCCGCCCAGAATACCGATGGTTGCGCCTTGCGGCAGAGGATTAGTCATCTGATGGCTCATCCGGAATTGAGGCAGAAAGGGCGGCGCGCCATGCGTCAAGACGTACCGCAAGGGCCGCGTCATTCAGCGCGAGGATACCCGCGGCCATCAAGCCCGCATTGGCAGCCCCAGCCGCGCCAATCGCCATGGTTGCCACGGGAAAGCCCTTGGGCATTTGCACGATGGAATAAAGGCTGTCGACCCCTGATAGCGCCTTGGTCTGCACTGGGACGCCAACCACAGGCAAACGGGTTTTGCTGGCCATCATGCCGGGCAAATGTGCAGCCCCGCCAGCCCCTGCGATGATCACCTGCAAGCCGCGATCGGCTGCCGTTTTGCCGTAGGCCCACAAACGATCTGGCGTGCGATGTGCCGAAACGATTTTCGTCTCATAGGCGATGCCCAATTCGTCCAGAATATTGGCCGCTTCTTTCATGGTGGGCCAGTCCGACTGGCTGCCCATTATGATGCCGATTTTAACGTCCGTCATTGTGGTATCCTTGATGATCCGGCTTCTTGATCCGAGCGCGCACTATACCCATTGTGCCCCACCACGCAATCATGTCACGCAATAATATCGGGGGTCAGGTCATCCTCGATTGCGGCGATCTGGTCTTTCAACCGCAGTTTTTTGGTTTTTAGGCGCCGGACGGTCAATTGATCCCCCAACCGGACCTGCTCCAACGCATGAATGGCATCGTCCAAATCACGGTGCTCGCGGCGCAGTACCTCAAGCTTGACGCGCTGAACGGCGTCGTGATCCATATTGTTCGGGGTTTCCATGGGGGTGCATATACCTAATGAGTCGGGGTGTCTTGAGGTATGAATAGCCTGTTTGCCCTTCTGCGGGAAGGGTTTGAAGCACCGGAGTCCCTTGTAGAATGGCCAATGGTTTCCCATATATTAACAGATGGGGTCGCCATGGATGGGGCCTGCACGAAACTGTCGCTTAACAAAGGACATGTTGATGACGAAAATGACGCTAAGCACGCACCCGTTTTTGCTGGGATTTGATCAGTTGGAACGACTGATGGAGCGCACGGCAAAGGCCGGAAATGACGGCTACCCACCTTATAATATTGAACAAACCAGCGAAAACAGTTTTCGCATCACATTGGCTGTGGCGGGATTTTCGCAAGATGACCTGTCGCTCACGGTTGAGGACCGCCAATTGATGGTGCGCGGTCGTCAAACGGTCGAGGATGAGGAGCGTGTGTTTTTGCATCGTGGCATCGCGGCACGACAGTTTCAGAAAAGTTTTGTTCTGGCCGACGGGGTCGAAGTCGGTGAGGCGGCGATGGAAAATGGCCTGCTGCACATTGATCTGGAACGGGCCACACCACAATCCATTGTTCAGACCATTTCGATCACCAAGAAGTAGAAAAGGAGCGCGCTATGAAGACACCATTTGAATTTGGAACCGATGTGAAAAGCAACATTGTTTACATCAAATCAGTGAATGTGGCCGAGCTGCCCCAAGAGGTCCGCGATGAGGCTGGTGATACCAAGCAGCTTTATGCGGTGTGTACCGAAGCGGGTGAAGAACTGGCTTTTGTGAAAGATCGCAACCTTGCCTTTATGTTGGCCCGCCAGAACGATCTGGCGCCAGTGGCTGTACACTAATGACCTATGAATTTGACTGGGTTGATGCGTTCACAACGCAGCCCTTTGGTGGAAATGCCTGTGCGGTGGTGCATGGAGCGGATGGGCTTGATGTGGCGCAACGCTTGGCTTTGGTCAAAGAAACCTCTTTGTCGGAATGCGCTTATCTGGTGGGTTCTGACGTGGCCGATTTCGGCGCGCGCTACTATGTGGCCCATCAGGAAATCTTGATGGCAGGTCACCCAACCATTGCCACGGTGACGTCGTTGTTGGACCGCGGATTGGTGCCACTGGTTGGCGGACGGGCGGAGTTTACACTTGAAGTCGGGGCAGGGGTTTTGCCGATATCGGTGACGGATGGTGTGATTACCATGACCCAAATGGCGCCGACATTTGGTGCGCTGATTGAGCCCGCCGAGATTGCCGCGATCTACGGGTTGTCGGTCGCAGACTTTGTCGGGGTGCCGCAAACGGTTTCAACCGGAACGCCGTTTGTGATTGCGGTGTTGCGGGACATGGATGCGTTGCATCGTGCGACGTTGGATTTGAGCAAACTTGAGGCCTATCACGCGGCGCGCGGGCTGGGTGAAGACAAGGCGATGGAGCCGTTTTTGGTGGTCCGTGAGGGCGCAAGTGAAGCAGGCGACACGTTTTCGCGGCTGCTGCTGCCGCCGCCGATGCCTGCCGAGGATCCCTTTACGGGCTCGGCGACCGGCTGTATGGCTGCCTATTTGTGGCACCACGGTTTGATCGAAAAAGCTTCATTTGTGGCCGAGCAGGGCCACGGGTTGGGGCGTCCGGGAACGGCACAGGTCGAGGTTTTGGGCCCGCGCGAAGCACCAACGGGCGTAAAGGTTGGCGGGCAGGGCGTTGTGTTGATGCGCGGCGAATTGGCGCTGTAACAATCTTTGGATTGTTGGCCTATATATTGGCCAACGAGTGATTTACGGAGTTATTAAAATGAGCAAACCATTGAAATGCACCTGTCTGGAATGTGGCGCTGTTGGGCGGTTCCCAGCGGACAAAATTGGTGACCGGCCCAAGTGCGGCAAGTGTGGTGCGTGGTTGATCACCGGCAAGGTGGCCGAGATTGATCTGGTGATACTGGCCAAGGCGGCGAAGAATGACGACGTGCCGTTGGTGGTGGATTTCTGGGCGCCGTGGTGCGGGCCATGCCGGATGATGGCGCCTCAGTTCATGATGGCCGCCGAAAAGATGGAGCCGCATGTGCGGTTTGCCAAGATCAATACCGAGGCGCATCCCAAAGCCTCGCAACGCTATAACATTCGCGGGATTCCGACGATGGCGCTGTTCAAGGGCGGGCGCGAGGTGGCGCGGCAATCCGGTGCGATGCAATCGCCGCAGATACAGGCTTGGGTGGCGAAGTCAGCTTAACGGAAGCCCTGCGGGCTGCTTTATTATTAAGTGTGCCTGCGGCGCTGATATTTCGTGCGTTTTGCATTATAAAAGAATTGAGTAACGGAATTCGCCCACTCTTGGGGTGAATTCTGTTTCTTGAAAATGCAAATTGCACTGGAAAAGAAGAAAATCAGCCCGTGGACCATGCGCGGGGTTGTTTCATGCCGGCCATTTTGATGGCTTGGCCGGTGTAGCCGTAGGGGAACAGGGCGTAGAGGGCGGCTTTGGAGGCGGCTTTATTCAGGTTGTCGCGTTTGGCGAGGTATTTGAACACGAAGCGCACGTCGGGCATGACGCCTTTTGCTTGTTCGGAGCCGCGGATGAATTTGAGGACTTCAAGGTGCAGCGGGGTCAGGGTGATGCCCTCGACCGCAGCGCGGTATTCGGTGAACTCCGGCGTCCAGTCGTGTTGATCCGTGAGGTAGCCGTTGGCATCGACGTTGACCTTGGCACCGGAGGGCAGGGTGAGTTCAATGATCTTGTCCGGTAGCGTGCGCATGGGCTGTCCTTGATCCGTGGGTATTGGGTTTGGGTAAGGATAGGGGGGTGCGTGGGGGTGTCTTTGATGTGGGTCAAGTTGGGGCAATATGAAAGGGCGGCCCGAAGACCGCCCGACATTTACAGGAGTAACCCAATAACTGTCAGTAAGAGTGCAATGGTTCCGATAACGTCGCCATATTTTACTCTCCCTTCCAATTTGAATGAAAAACGCATTTGGTTAAAGCCTTGTGCGGTACTCATCCGGATGAGTGTTAAAGTACACTCAGTATTTATACCCCGCCCTTATAACGGCGGCTCGGTCAGCTCCTATGATCACTTGGAGCAACCATTTCGACGAGCACTTCACCAGATTGCCCTAACGTCCCGTCAGGGTTCCAGCGGGTAATCGCCTTAGCCTCCCCCGGCTAGGGTTCGACATAGCACCGCTAAGCGCTAGAACAGGCAGCCACATAAATTCAAAGCGCGACCAGCCTATCCGTATACGATATATGGGGTTGTCGGTCTGTAATTTCAAGGGGTGCGTACGCGATTGCTTTGCAATCGCTGCCACGCACTCGGCGGACCAAGTGGTCCGCCGGTTACCTCACAAACTTCTTAAACTTCACCCGCTTCGGTTCAAGCGC
>DEIK01000109.1:632-6387 GCA_002352425.1 Rhodobacteraceae bacterium UBA2776 | reverse complement strand
GTGGCCCCTGTAACAGCAATCACCACTTCTTCGATGGCGCGCGGGTAGATGAAAATTTCGCGCACTTTAATCGCTGCCCCGACGCGGCCCTGAATAGCAGAAATGCGCGTAACGCGGCCATCATCGGCTGTCTCAAGCGCAAATGCGCTATCGCCGGTGCCAAAGCGGATCATCGGCCATCCGGCATCAACTGCCGTGACAACGATCTCGCCGATTTCGCCTTTGGGCATCGCGTCACCGGTAACGGGATCGCAGATTTGTACTATCCGGTCGGCGGGCACTACATAGCCATCGCCACCGTCCTCGTAACCAACCAAGCCCAGATCGGCGGTGGCATAAGCGGCCCAGGTTGTGACGCCGTAATCGGCCTCGATCCGGCGGCGCTTGGCCATCCAGTCGCCCATTTCGCCACCCAGAAATGCGGTTTTCACTTTCCACGCATCGCGGCCATAGGTTTCGATCACCATGTCGGCCAGTGCCAGAAAAAACGCGGTGCTGGCGCAGATCGCGGTGACGCCGGTTTCAACAATAATCTGTGCTTGCAGTTCGCGGTTGCCGATGCCGCTGGGAATAACGGTTGCGCCGACAGCCTGCGCGGCTTCGTCAAACAACAGACCGGCAGGGACCAGATGATAGGCCCAAGTATTTAGCATAATATCGTCCGGTGTCATGCCTGCCGAACGGAATAACATATCCAGCCCGTGACCACCGCCACCTGCCAGCGCGGGTTCAAAAATTGGACCGGGGGACACGTAAATCCGCGATAGTTTTTGCGGATCGGCAGCAAGGAACCCGCCAAATGGCGGGTTCTCTCTTTGGAGCGTTAACAGCTCTTCTTTTTTCATCACCGGCAGGTGGGAGAGTTCTGCAAGTGATGAAATTCCTGCTACATCGAAACCCGCCGCATCGAACCGTGCCTTTAGCCCCGCAGCAACCTTGGTTGCCTCGGCGTAACCTTTGGCGATTTCGGTATAGATAGGGTCAGACATGACAGGTTCCTTTGATGAAAATCCTAGATTGGGCAGTTAGGATCAAATTTCGGCGCACGCTTTTCACGGTGTGACAACACACCTTCCTTCACGTCTTCGCTCAAGAAACCCAGCATTTCCAACGCAGTCGAGGCATCAAAGATCGGCCCGGCCTGACGTAACCAATTGTTCAGCGAATATTTGGTCCAGCGGGTCGCGCTTTGCGATGCTGTGGCCATTTCTGTCGCAATATCAATCGAGGTCTGTTCCAACATGTCGTCTTCGACACACATGGAAACCATACCGATTTGATCGGCGACTTCGCCAGTGATTGGCTTGCAGGTCAGCAGGTAGTATTTGGCTTTGGCCATGCCACACAGCAGTGGCCAGATGATCGCGGCGCAATCGCCCGCAGCAACACCCAGACGCGGGTGGCCGTCAACGATTTTGGCGCGTTTGCCAGCGATGGAAATATCGGCCAGCATTGCAACAACCAGACCGGCACCAGCGGCAGGGCCATTGATGGCGGAAATAATAACCTTGTTGCAATTGATGATGTTGTAAACTAGATCTTTGGCTTCTTTCCATGTCTTCATGATTTCAGTCGGGTTGCCGATCATGTTTTCAATCAGGCTGAAATCGCCACCAGCGGAAAATGCTTTGCCGCGACCCGTGACGATGATCGAGTTAAAATCCTGATCGCGATTCATATCAATCCAGATATCGGTCATCTGGGTGTGGGTTTCGGCGCAGATCGAATTATACGTCTCGGGGCGATCAAAGGTCATGCGCAACACACGGTCAGCCGGTGCATCGAACGACAGTTTAGGGTATTTTTCAGCGTATCTTTTTACATAGTCAGTCATTTTAGTGTCCTCTTGATTGGTAAACAGGTGTCAAAGGCCAAGAACGGCTTTAGATAAAATATTGCGTTGGATTTCGTTTGAGCCGCCATAAATCGTTGACGGGCGCGCTTTGTAAAAACTGGCCAGAACATCAACGCCGACATTGCCAGCCTGCAAGGGGCCAAGGCTGCCGCCATCCGGACCTGCAACCTCGATCATCAATTCGGTGATGCGCTGATAGGTTTCAGTGACCCAGATTTTCAGCATCGACACATCCGCACCCAATGTTTCACCGCGCTTAAGCTGGTCAGCGAAACGCGAATAGAGTGCGGCGTGATCTTCTACATCCAGCGCCACCGTAGCAAAACGGTCGCGGAAAACCGCGTCATCAAAGGCACCACGGCCCTTGGCAAATGTTTCCAGCTGCGCCAGCGCATTTTGTGCGAGGCCCGGGTTGCCGATAAAGATGCGCTCGAAACTAAGCAGCGCTTTGGCCATGCTCCAGCCCTTGTCGATCTCGCCGACCAGATTGGCGCGCAGGGTGCGGGCATCATCGAAAAACACCTCGCAAAACTCGGTCTCGCCCGCCAGCGTGGTGATGGTGCGCACCTCAACGCCGGGCTGGTCCATCTTGGCCAAAATAAAGCTGATCCCCTGCTGTTTACGCGGTGCATCAGGATCGGTGCGCACCAACATGAAAATGTGGGTGGCGTCATGGGCCATCGTGGTCCAGGTTTTCTGGCCATTGATGACAAAATCATCGCCGTCGATCACGGCACTGGTGCGCAAATTGGCCAAATCTGATCCGGCGCCGGGTTCGGAATAGCCCTGACACCAGATGTCTTCGCAGCTCAGGATGCGCGGCAGCCAGTAATCTTTCTGTTCCTGAGTGCCGTATTTGATGATCAGCGGGCCAACCATCTGGATGCCCATATCACGGCCTCGATTTACACCGTAGCTTTGCTGTTCTTCGTAATAAATCATCAGCTTGGCCGCTTCCAGCCCCATGCCACCAAATTCAGCGGGCCACGCGGGCGCAACCCAGCCTTTGGCGTGCAGTTTCACGTGCCAATGTTCAACCTCGGCAAACTTCGGACGGTGCGGCAGATGGCGCAGCTCCTCGGGATACTCGGCCTCAAAGAAGCTGCGGATTTGGGTGCGAAACTCCGCGTCGCTTAGTGCATTCCAATCGGTCATTGTGCAACCTCCTCGGTGTCTCGAAGTTCCAGCCAGCGGCGGCGATGATAGGCTCCGTCGCCCAACCATGCCGACAAAACCAGCGCCCGGTTCAACAACAGCCCGACATCGAATTCGTCGGTGTATCCAACTGCGCCATGTAGCTGGATCGCCTCGCGGGTGATTTTCTGGGAGGCCACACAGGCACGGGCCTTGGCGCGGCTGGCCTGACGGGAACGGGCCTGAGGCGTGGCGGCGTTTTCCATCGCAGCCAATGCTTCGCGCACCGCTGCCTGGGCGACCTCTTGCATGATTTTCATGTCCACAGCGCGATGCTGGATCACTTGAAAAGACCCGATCGGTTTATCGAACTGCTCGCGGGTTTTGATGTAGTCCAGCGTCAATTCCAACGCCGATCCGCTTACCCCGACCAGCTCGGCTGCGGTCAAAGCTGTTGCATCGGCAACCGCATCGGCAAGGGCGGGTGCAACCCCTGCCCCTTCGGCCAGAACCTCCGCGGGGGTTGCCGCAAAGCTTATAGAAGTCAGCACACTGCCATCTGATTGCCGTGCTGTCTGTTTGGTGACACCGATAGCATCACCAGCCACCCGCACCAACGCCAGACCGTCCGTTGATTTGGCAACCACCAAAAGCGGCGCGCCATCAGCCAGGCCCATGACCCAATCCTTGGAACCGGTTAGCACACCGTCTTTTAGGCGACAGTCAATCACGTCGGACACACCGCGCGCATCGCGTTCCTGCCAAGCAACGGCCAGCGGGGCCGCGCCTGCAATCGTATCTTCCAGCAATGACGCATCAGGGCACAGCCGATGCAGCAGGCCAATCGCCATCGCAACGGTGGGCACCACAGGTTCCGGCGCGATCACGCGACCGATTTCCTCGGCGATCACTCCGGCGGCAGGCAGGCCCATGCCAAGGCCACCGGTCTCTTCGGGGGTGGTAACGCCCAGCACGCCAGCCTCGGCCAAATCGCTCCAGATTGCGCCGTCCCAACCGGCACCATCATCACGCACGCGGCGCGCACGGGCGACACCGCCGGCGCGTTCCAGCAAGGTGCTGACGCTTTCGCGCAACAGGCGCAGGTCTTCGTCTTGTTCCGTGCTCATTGCGGCACCCCTTTATTTGCGTTTTATCATCACCGGCGTTTCGGCGGTGAAAATCACCTCACCAGCCGGATTTCGTGCTTCAATCGTATATTTCATAACCCCGCGATCAGGCTTGCTGCGCGAATGAGTGACGCTGACAATCACGACCCGGATATCCAGCGTCTCATCGGGGCGCATCGGGCGCACCCAGCGCAAGGAATCAAAGCCGATACCGCCAATATTTGCCACACCAACCATCATTTCGGACATAAGTGGTTGGAACACGACCAGAATGGTCTGCAAGCCAGAGGCAATCAGGCTGCCGTGGATTTTGACCGAATGCGCCTCGTCAAGATGCAGCGGCTGCGGGTCCCATTCCTGCGCAAACTCCATGATCTGCTGTTTGCTTAAGGGTTTCGTGCGAAATTCGTAGACCTGACCAACCTTGAAATCATCCAGATATTTCATATCTCGCCACCTTTGGATTGAGCAAACCCCTTGTCAAACCCTTCAGCCCCGCGTTTTGTCATGCCTTCGTTGTTGAAGGTTTCCAGTTTGGGGTAATTTTCTTTGAAGGTTCGCAGGAAATCTTCCATCGGGGCATCTTGATGCACACCGTGGTCTGAAACGTATTCCATATGCCGCTGATCGTTCATGTCAAATTCGTGGAACAGCGCATCACTTTCCCCATCAAACACCAGCGGCTTGACGCCAAACCGCGTGCAGAGGTCCATGTTAAAGGCAGGGGTGACCTTGTAGGGTTTGTTGTCCAGCCACAGCTGCACATAGCCGTGGTTGATAAACAGGTCGGTCTCCATCAATTCAAGCAACTTGGGCGTGGTTAAATGATTGCGCACATCGGCAAACCCGACCGCCGCCGGAACCCCGACAGCCCGCAAACAGGCCGTCAGAAGGATGGCTTTTGGCACACAATATGTTGCCTCCATCCCGGCGATCATACTTGCGCGGTAAGCGTCGGCGTTCATCTCGAACTTGTAGGGGTCATAACGGATGTCATCGCGCACCGCTTCAAACAGGCGGATCGCCTTATCCTTTTTGGACGCATCAGGTGACATGTTGCGCAACGCACCCATGACAAACGCCTGCACTTCCATGCTGTCGCTGTCGATATAATATGCAGGAGATACATAGCGCGCTGCTTCTTCTGAAAGCTCGGTTTCCGACATTGCTCCCCCTTTGGTTCTGATTCATTAATATTCTAACAAATGTTAGAATATTTCAATCCTCGCCCCCCGTCAACCTTGTCGAGCATATATTTATGTGGTTTCCCCAATCCTGAATGTGGCATTTTGTTCTCCCAGATCGGGGGCCGCGACCGGATCGGCGGGGGGGGCTCTAAATTCGGGGGCAATCGGCATTGGCAGCGCCGTCACCTGCTGGCCTGCAACCGAAATCTTCCAGTCAAAAACCCCGCGCGCGGCAAAATGTGCATCCTTCGATGCCTCAAGCGGCGTTTTGATGATGGTGCAGCAACAATTTGCAGCTTCAAGCAAAGGCTCCCAATGACTCGATGGTTTGGCCACAAGCCTGCGTGCCACATCGGCCTTTGTCGCGTTCTGATCCTCGGCATCATTGCGCAGCGCTTCAGGCAACTCGATCACGTCGCAAAATGCCACCCAGAATTTCTCCTCGATCGCAC
>DEIK01000109.1:0-489 GCA_002352425.1 Rhodobacteraceae bacterium UBA2776 | reverse complement strand
AATATTCACCAGCGCCGGATAAGTGCCGCCGCCGATATCGGCAACCAGCGCGAACGGGTTGGCTGGCTGATCGGTTGGGCCGCAACTGAGCGACAAAACACCCGCATCGCCGACATAGTTCATGTCGTGGCCCGCAGCGTTGCTCTTTGGTCCGGTCTGGCCATAACCGGTGATCGAGCAATAGATAATATCCGGATTAAGCGCTTTGATGGCCTCAAATCCAAGGCCCAGCCGATCCATCACACCGGGGCGGAACTGCTCCACAATGATGTCGGCTTTCTCGATCAACGGGCGCAGGGTTTCAACCACCCCTTCGGCCTTCAGATCCAGCGTGATGCTTTTCTTGCCGCGATTCAAAACCGCATAGCCAATGCTGCGCCCGTCGATCTTTGGCTCGGTCATGCGCATATCTTCGCCGGTTACCGGGCGTTCCAGCTTGATCACTTCGGCACCGGCCTCGGCCAGCATCAATGTGGCCATCGGGCCGGG
>DEIK01000039.1:40405-48842 GCA_002352425.1 Rhodobacteraceae bacterium UBA2776 | reverse complement strand
AGGAGTTTTAGGGGCTCAGGTCAAACCTTTTGCGAAAACTGCGGCACGCCGCTGTCATTTCGATCAGAAAAAATGTCAGGCGTTATGCATTTCTACGTCGCGTCTATGAAACATCCCAAGGCCTTTGCGCCAACACTTCACGTTGCCCATGAGGAAAAACTGCCTTGGTTGATGCTTAACGACGATCTGCCGACGCATAATGGAGCGGACTACACCAAGGCTTAGGGTCAGAGTTAGTAAATTGACTGAAATTGTTGGATGACCGCAATGAGCCCAAAGTGCTCAAATCTGGAATCTGCCAAGCGGATGAAATGTGAAGATGGACGGATCGCTCAACTTTGCTTTGGTCATTTCAAAAGAGCCATCGCGTGCTGGTCACAGTGTTCCCGACCCAAACACTTAAAACAATTATTGGTCTGGCGCCAATTTTAAAAATTCTTCTTGGGACAGTGTTATCGGACCATATTCAAGTGAAAAAATATCGTTTGAATTTCGTAACTTCGACTTTACACGGAAAAGTCCATTAGGCAGAGGTATCGCTGTCTCAAACCATGCCGGTACAACAGTGTTTAGGTCAGCATCAACTATACCGCGCATTCGCCTACCATCGGGGTAACGTTGGAGTACGCCGTAGTAGTCATACCCTTCAAATTTATACAGGCTTTGATAAGGGGTTTTAGAAACCATATTTCCATCTTCGGCGATAACCCACCAATCACCTTCAACTTTCGCTATTGCTACACCAGCTGACGTGAAAGGAAAGGCCTTATCAAAACTGGGTTCGACAACCCAATCCCCTTTGAGGTTAATGTATCCCCACTTGTTTCTGCGAAGCCAACTCCAAAAACTTTTTTCGAGAGCAATTGCTGTGTTGTTTTCGCCAAATGGATTTCCAAGTATTAGGTCAACGTGATCAGAAAAAACAGCGTCGCCAACAAATTCCCCGTCTTCGTTTATTAGACGTACGTCACCATTTTGAGTTTCTGCAAACGCGACCTCAGTTCCCCAAAACCTACCAGCGGCTTCAAATTTTTTCTTAAACGCCACTTTTTCGTCTAATGTGATAAATTCAATGCCATTGAACGGACTTAATTTTGTTAGCAATCTCGAATTTTTAGAACGTTGGTAAAAAAATGGATCACAAGTTGCAGGGTGTTGATCAAGAAAGTCTTGAGGGAAGTATTCTGAGTGGTCTTTGATTAGTTCACAGGAGTTTAGGTCGGATTCAATAACAAATTGTCCAGTAGTGTCTATTATCCCCATGCCACCGAAAGAAGATGCTTCTGGTAAAGGTTTAGCTAAAGCATAGCCCATCTCAGTAAAATACCCAGAGGAGGAAAATGTCGCCTCTAAAGCTGGTTTACCGTGTTCGTCTATATAATGTATCGACTTACCGTCTTGAGTGGGCACTGGGATTAGTAATTTATCTGCGACACCCATATTGGGCGACAACTGTGTCAATACAATAAGCAGAAAACCTAAATGTAACCCAGAACGGCAAAAACCAATTTTCAATTTACACTCCAAACTCAACAAAAATGATGCGAAACAATAACGGATATAGTGTCCATTGGCAACGGCAGCTTCGTCCGCAATGCAGGCATTCCCATTAGCCTGTGCATGGTAAACAATATGGTTAAAAGGATTACCCATATCACATACATTTTTAGCTTGCCGGAAATAGATTGCACTAAAATCCTGTTCTTTCCAATGGGCGCGGCTTTGGCGGCACCGATGACAAAAGGCTTTGATACGCATTGTTAATGGTCACAAGGGGTGACACGCATAACGAGACTTAATCCGTTCATACCGCTGCTAATTTGACTAGACAGCCCGCGCCCCCAAAGGCATTGTGCTCCCTCAGCAAAAGGGAACACCACAATGACCGCTGCACGCAAAATCATCATCGACACCGACCCCGGACAAGACGACGCGGTTGCGATCTTGTTGGCCCTTGCCAGTCCCGAAGACATCGAGGTCATCGGCATCACGGCCGTGGCAGGCAACGTCCCCTTGCCGCTGACCGAAAAAAACGCCCGCATTGTTTGTGAACTGGCTGGCAAGACCGACATCCCCGTCTATGCTGGCTGTGATCGCCCGCTGGCCCACACGCTGGTCACCGCCGAACATGTACACGGCAAAACCGGCCTTGATGGACCTGATCTGCCTGACCCTACCATGCAGCTCACAGATGGCCATGCGGTGGATTTCATCATCGACACCCTGCGCAACGCACCTGCCGGAACCGTCACCCTATGCCCGCTTGGCCCGCTGACCAACATCGCAACAGCCTTTCAAAAAGCCCCCGACATCGCCGCAAAGGTGCAAGAGATAATCCTGATGGGGGGCGCCTATTTTGAGGTCGGGAACATCACCCCCGCCGCCGAGTTCAACATCTATGTTGACCCCGAAGCCGCTGATATCGTGTTCAAATCCGGCGCACCCATTGTGGTGATGCCGCTGGATGTCACCCATAAAGCACTTGTCACCAGACCCCGCAACGACGCCTTTCGCAACATTGGCACCAAGGTCGGCACAGCCGTTGCCCAGATGACCGATTTCTTTGAACGCTACGACAAAGAAAAATACGGCTCAGACGGCGCCCCGCTGCATGATCCTTGCGTCACGGCCTATCTGATCAAACCAGATCTGTTCAAAGGCCGCTTTGTGAATGTCGAAATTGAAACCCAATCCGATCTGACCCGCGGCATGACTGTGGCCGATTGGTGGGGGGTGACAGACCGCGCGCCAAACGCCACTTTCATTGGGGATGTGGACGCGGACGGGTTCTTTGCCCTGCTCACCCAACGGCTTGCGCGGCTTTAAGCCAACAAGGACAGCGCACTATCGCTTATTGCCCGCTTGACTGCTAATCATTGGGCAGGAAACACCGCGCGAACAAAAGGAACACCCGATATGAGTGCCGCCCTGCATTTGGCCAACATTGATGATCTGCCGCGTCTACAATCCCTTGTGGCACGGCTTCACAGCCATGAAGGCATCGTACAATCTGACGAGGACCGCGAGGCCGCTTTGCGCCCGCTGCTGGAGGGCTCACCCCACGGCGCGACCTATCTGATCGGGCCACGCCAAGGTCCGGTGGGCTATATCATCGTGTCTTTTGGCTATTCCGTCGAAATGGGCGGGATTGATGGCTTTGTCGATGAGTTCTACATCCGCGAGAGCGTGCGTGGGCGCGGCATGGGCTCTGAGGTCTTGCGCATGCTGATGCCAGCCCTGTCCGATTACGGCGTCAAAGCCCTGCATCTTGAGGTGGACCGTGATAATGACAAAGCCAAGCGGCTTTACGGACGGCTTGGCTTTGAAAGCCGCGAGAAATACCAGTTGATGACCTGTAGGTTCTAGGCAGATGGTCAAAATCCCCTTTGACAACAGCTATGCCGCCCTGCCGGAAACCTTTTACAGCCGCGTCAGCCCCAGCCCTGTAAGCGCCCCGAAACTGGTGGCGTTGAACACAGATTTGGCCGTGGAGCTGGGTCTAAACCCGGACGAATTGACCTCCCCGGCTGGGGTGGCTGTCTTGTCCGGAAGCGCCGCCCCTGATGGCGCGACCCCCTTGGCCCAAGCCTATGCCGGCCACCAGTTCGGCGGCTTTTCCCCGCAGCTGGGCGATGGCCGCGCCATGTTGCTGGGCGAGGTGGTTGACCAAAGCGGCATCCGCCAAGACATCCAGCTCAAAGGCTCTGGCCGCACCCCTTATTCGCGCGGTGGCGATGGGCGGGCCTGGCTTGGTCCCGTGCTGCGCGAATATGTAGTGAGCGAGGCGATGCACGCGATGGGCATCAACACAACCCGCGCCCTGTCGGCTGTCACCACAGGCGACAGTGTGATGCGCGAAACGCCGCTGCCAGGGGCCGTGCTGTGCCGTGTCGCAACCAGCCACATCCGTGTTGGCACCTTTCAGTATTTCGCCGCTCGCCAAGACCTTGCATCCCTGAAGGCCCTGACCGATTACACCATCGCACGACATTACCCCGATGCCGTCGGCCCAGACGGCCCGATGGGCCTGTTCAGCGCCGCCGTTACCGCACAGGCCAACCTGATCGCCCGCTGGATGGGCGTTGGGTTTATCCACGGCGTGATGAACACCGACAACACCCATGTGGGCGGCATCACCATTGATTACGGCCCTTGCGCCTTCATGGACAGCTATCATCCAGCGCGGCTTTACTCGTCGATTGACCGTCGCGGGCGCTATGCCTATGGCAATCAACCCGAAATCATCGTCTGGAACTTGGCCCAACTTGCCACCAGCTTGATCCCCTTGATGGGCGACGATCCGGATGCGTCCGTGAAGGCGGCCACCGACGTGCTGCACAGTTTCTCGGCCCAGTATAAAACCGCTTGGCTGGCCGAATTTCGCGCCAAATTGGGGTTAAAACAGGCCAAAGACGGTGACGAAGCCTTGATCATGGATTTGCTGGAGCGGATGGCGGGCCAAAACGCCGATTTCACCAACACGTTTCGCGCTTTGGCGGGTGACAAGGCCCGCGACCAATTCACGGACCCCACCGTATTTGATGACTGGAACACCCGCTGGCAGATCCGCCTTGCCGATGAAGGCACAACACAGAACGAGCAACGCCGCCTGATCCGCAGCACCTCCCCCGCCGTGATCCCGCGCAACCACCGTGTCGAGGAGATGATCGAGGCGGCTGTGGCGGGTGATTATGGGCCATTCCAACGCCTAAACGCGGCGTTGGCGAACCCGTTTGAGGACATCAAAGAATTTGAAGATTTAAAGCGCCCACCGACTTCGGATGAGGAAGTGACCGAAACCTTTTGTGGCACCTAGGTGCCAAACCAGAAGGTCACAATCTTACGGCTTTTCATTCAACGTCTTCCACAAATTCTGAATGATCAACATCGACACCGTATCAGGATGCTCGGGCTCAATTTGGTTGTTAATAATGCGATTGCAGTCCTGCATCAACGCCGCGTTCCCCGCCCAAAGACCAAAGGGATTGCGTATCGATGTTCCAAGGCCGTGATGATACAAAATCAAATCTTCATACGGTCTTGTCTGAACTTCTTTAAGGTCTGCCTTTGTCATCTCGGACAGAAGAACACTTACGGCGTCGTCACATGTTACCGGCGGCGTTTTTTTTCCGTTTGCGCTTCAGAACTGCAACTTGTTAAGGCCAAAACCGCTATCATCAATAGGTACTTCATAGGCATTTACCTTACTTGTTTTTGCGCCTGAAAAACCGCCGATTCTTGGTGACAAACTCGCCAATTATGCCCGGCAATCCATGCCGCGTGCGCCCCTTGAGGTAGCCAAACCCCGCCATTGCACCGATGCCCGCCCCGATGACATCGACGATCAAATCCCACATCGTATCCATCAGGCCGGATTTTTGCATGGCCAGCCCGAACAACTGATCCATCGCAAATTCAAAAATCTCCCAGACTGCGCCGATTGTTATGGCGATGCAAAAGGCGATCAGGGCCAGCGCCCAATGCGGGGCGGCGTATTTGTCACCCTCAAACAAGATGAACACAAAGATGAACCCGATCAGGCCAAACCCCATGGCCGATCCGCCATGCAGCAGCACGTCCCACCACCAGTATTTTTCATAAAAACCAAAGGCTTCGCCCAAAAACACCGTGCCAAAGATAAACAGCACAATACCGGCAAAGAAATAGACCGGCAGTTCAATCTGAAACCGGTCTGCGAAAAACACAGGCGCCAGCGACAGGGCCAAAGTGGCCAGCGCCACAAAGGCCAGCGAATAACGCGCATTCGCCAGCGACAACACCAGTTCCAGCGCCAAAATGGCCCAGATCAGATAGACGACGATGCTTTGACCTGCGAGTTTCATGCCTTTTGAATACGCTGATTTTGTATACTCTTCAATCACTGTAAACCTGCGCCTATATAGGGGGCATGACACATGCGCTTCGCCTTGCCAGTTATAACATCCGCAAATGCGTTGGACTTGACCGGCGGCGCACACCCTATCGCACCCTTGAGGTGATCAACAGCCTTGGCGCCGACATCATCGCCCTGCAAGAAGCAGATCGCCGACTGGGCAAACGGGTGGCCGCCCTGCCCCGCGATATGGTCAAATCCTACAGTGATTTCAGCGCCATTGATCTGGATGAAACCGGCGTTTCGCTGGGCTGGCATGGCAATGCGATATTGGTGCGTGACGGGCTAGAACTGTGCGAGGTTCAGCGCCTGACCTTGCCGGGGTTAGAGCCACGCGGTGCGGTGATTGCCCAGATCGGCCCGCTGCGCGTGGTGGCCGTACATCTGGGGCTGATCCGGCGCTACCGATTGGAGCAAATGCATGCGATCTTGGCGGCGCTTGCGGACCAGCCGCAAATGCCAACTGTCATCACGGGTGATTTCAACGAATGGTCCCCCGCCAAGGGCATGGAGCCGCTCAAAGACCATTTCACCGTCCACGCGCCCGGATTGTCCTTTCACGCGGCCCGCCCCGTGGCCGCATTAGACCGCTTTGCCATCAACCAAGACGTGCATCTGAAAACGGCGGGCGTAATGAAAGATACACGGGCACGTCGGGCCTCGGATCATCTGCCGGTTTGGGCGGATGTCATTGTCTGACGCAGCAGGCTGGGTTACTCGTATCGGATCATCAATTACGCCATACGCGCTGAACAAGGTCATTTCCATGTCCCAAACACCTCCAACATTGCACATGATGTGCGGCAAGATTGCCTCGGGCAAATCCACACTGACGGCCGAACTTGGACGCGCCGACGCAACTGTGGTGATGGCCGAAGATGACTGGCTGAACGCGCTTTATGCTGAAGAAATGTCATCCATCGCGGATTTTTCACTCTGCAGCACAAAACTGCGCAGCATCATCGGGCCACACGTCGCATCATTATTAAACGCGGGGGTTTCGGTTGTGTTGGATTTCCAAGCGAACACTGTTGAATCGCGCCGCTGGATGCGCGGCATCCTTGACCAAACAAACGCCACCCACAAATTGCATGTTTTACAAGTTTCGGACGCGATTTGCCTGCAACGGCTGCGGCTTCGCAACGCAAGTGGTGATCATGCTTTTGCCCCGACGCCAGAACAGTTTGTGCAGTTTTCCAAATACTATGTTGCGCCCACAAAGGATGAAGGGTTCGAGATCGTTTTGCATTCAGCAGACACGGCGTAGCATTTTGCGTTAAGGTGCTTTGGACTTGCGTGCAGGGCGGTTGATCAAAACGATGCCGCCGATCACCAACACCAACGAGATGATGATCGAGACGTTGATTTCCTCACCCAGCAGCCCCCACCCCATCAGCACGCCCAAGATCGGTGTCAAAAACCCAAATGACGCGACCGAACTGGCCGGATAAATCGTCAGCAACCAAAACCAAAATATGAAGACGCCAGTCACAACCACCACGATCTGATAGGCCAATCCCCACAGATGGAGGGGCTCAAGATCACGGATCAGGGGGCCGAACACCGGCGTAAACAACGCTGCGATCAGCAGCAAGACCGGGGCCGAGACCGCCACCTGCCAAAACACCTGCATTTCAGGGCGCACCTCGGACAATCGCGTCGTCCGTACCACCAGCGCAATTCCGGCCCAGCTGATCGCCGCCCCCAAAGCAAACAGATCCCCAGCCAGACTGCTCTGTCCGCCCGACCCGCCTGAAATGATCGCATAAGCAACCCCAGCAAAGGCCATCGCAAATCCCGCCGCCTTGGTCGGTGTAACCCGTTCGCCGGGTATTAGGAAATGCGCCGCAATCGCCAGCCAGACCGGCATGGAGTAAAAAATCACCGAGGTGCGGATGACGCTGGTCAAATCCATCGCGACAAACAGGCAGATAAACTCAAAGGCAAAGAGCAGGCCCATCAGGATGCCAGCCCCAATTGTATCTTGTTTAAAATCCAGCTTACGACCCCGCAACCGGATCCATAGATAAACGCAAAAGATCACCCCGAAAGAGCGTAACCCAGCGAAGAACACGGGCTGCAAACCACCGTTCACCACCTTGATCACCACTTGATTAAACCCCAACAGGACCGACACGCCAATCAGCGAGACAGCCCCAAAAAGGTCAATGTTGGGTTTGCGTTGCATGCAGGGGTCCTTTGTTTTGGCCAACAGCGCACGGGTGCGTCGGTGTTGCAAGTTCCAATTTGCATAACGCCTGTGATGTGATCGGGAGAATGTGTTTGGTTCCGTCCAATCAGTGACAGATAAGTGATGCCCAAAATTTTAATGTCTGCTGCGCTAGTACTGCTTACAACAACCCCGCTAACCCTGGAAAACGGCAAAACGGCCTTTGATCTTGCACAAAAGAACGACAAATTGCGAGGCTCTGAGGCTTACGAACGGCTGAAAGCCGCCAGCAATAATTAGTGTCACCAACCTTTACTGCAATTCACCCGCAACCAGTTGCGCGTTCCCATTCGTAAGCGGCTTGTGATAAGAGA
>DEIK01000039.1:24407-40276 GCA_002352425.1 Rhodobacteraceae bacterium UBA2776 | reverse complement strand
ATCGGTATTTTGATCGTGGCCTTTCTTGCCTCATTGGGGGTTATGGGCCTCGATTATCTGTTGCCGGAATGGGGCATGGCCGACTCCGTGCGGGGTCAGGTTGAGGGGTTGGAGTTCTCCGACGCCCTGCTAGAGGGCATGTTGGGCTTGCTGCTGTTTGCCGGTGCGTTGCATGTGAAAATCTCGGATCTACGGCGGGAATGGGTGTTGGTTGCTTTGATGGCGACCATCGGTGTTGGGTTGTCGACCGCCATCATCGGCGTCGGATTCAGCTGGCTGACGGGGATGCCGATCCTTGTGGCGCTGGTGTTTGGCGCGCTGGCCTCGCCAACCGATCCGGTTGCCGTGCTGGGGGTGTTGCGCGCCGCCAACCTGAAAAAGACCATGGAGACCAAGATCGCGGGCGAAAGCCTGTTCAACGATGGCGTGGCCTATGTGGTGTTCCTGGTGCTGGTCGGCATGGCGTTCCCGTCTGGCCATGACGCCCATGCGACGGGCTTGATGGGGGCCGTGCAATTGTTCGGTCAAGAGGCCATTGGCGGCGCTGTGTTGGGCGGCGTTCTGGGCTGGCTAACCTTCCGCGTCATGCGCTTGATTGATGATTATTCACTTGAAGTGTTGATCACGCTTGGCTTGGCCTTTGGCGGCTACGAATTGGCGGTTTATCTGCATGTCTCTGCCCCGATCATGGCGGTGGTCGCGGGTCTGTTCATCGGTGATGTCGGCATGAAACACGGCATGTCCGAGGAAACCCGCCGCTATGTCGATGCATTTTGGAAGTTGATCGACGAAATCCTGAACGCAGTGTTGTTCCTGATGATCGGGTTCGAGGTCTTCGCGGTGGCCTTTACCGATGACGCCATCATCGCCGGTATCGGCGCGATTGGCCTATCGTTGGTGGGCCGCTTGGTGGCGGTGGCGGTGCCGGTGATCGTGCTGAAACCGTTTCGCGAGTTTTCCCAAGGGGTGGTGCCGATTATGACATGGGGCGGATTAAAGGGCGGCATTTCGGTCGCCTTGGCCCTGTCCCTGCCCGACAGCGAGTATAAGTCGCTGATCTTGGCGGCGACCTATATTCTGGTGATGTTTTCGATCATCGTGCAAGGGCTGACGGTGGCCCCACTGGCCAAACGGGTCGGGCGCGAACCGGAGCTGATGTGATGCGGGTTTTCCTTGCAGTTCTTGCCCTGCTGATTGGATTAACCCCAACCAACGCCCAGATCGCGGGCCAGAATGATCCGCAGTTCAAAGCCGCGCTGGAGCTGTGGTTGGAGGGCGAGGACTTTGCGGCCTTAACGGCCCTGTCAGGGTTGGCCAAAGCCGACAACCGCGCCGCACAGGTGTTTTTGGGGCGGGTGGATTCCATGCGTCACACCCATACTCATGTTACAAAGGATATGGATAGAAAAGCACGCAACAACCTAATGCGTGCAAAAGGCAGCGTATTAGGTATAAACTGGTTGCGGGTTGCTGAGGTTGATACGCCACTCGCTACTGCGTTTCGCAATGTACACAGGTCTCACGAAAAATTAGATGCTATTGTGCAGCTCCTTGAATTTCAAGAATACGCAGCTGCTACAGCTGCCCTTAGGGATTCAATGGGAGATATCCTTGGCGAAGACTTCATACAGATTAATGAGGTGTTGAAACACTCCACAATCCCACCGCATCTGCGAACCTATTTTCACAGCACAGAAGAGTTTTGGAAGAAAAGTGGTAAAAGGCTCTGGATAACACTTAAGTTCAGAGTCAACATTTCCAAAGAGCAGTTCTTACAACAAGATGCATTTAATTGGCCGTTTTTTACACTGTCCGATTTGCTTCACGATAAAATTTCAGCTGACCAAATTGACCCCTATTTCGTAAACAACCCACTATTGGCCCCATTACAAAATCTTTGTAGTGAAACATGTGGAGAAGATGTGCCTAAATGCATGCGCGCACTAAATTGGGTTCAGTTCTGGGCCTATCTACACAGCCCAACTGAGACTCTACTTTCAAATGAACAATACCTTGCGAGCCCACGCATAAGGAATGATTTGAAACGATATCTCGATATATCCGGCAAGCCACAATACTGGACAGGGCAACTTAAACAATACGATCAATGCGCGTATAAAGCTGCACTGGTTGACTAAGACAGGCAACGCCTCACGGCCCCACCTGCCCCGTGAAAGCCTAATATCCACCCTTGCGGCGGCTCTCAGGCAACCCAGCCAATTTGCCGCCCTGCTTGGACGGATCGCCCGGGAACAGCGCGTATAGGTCGCCCTGTTTGATCTTTTCGCCCCACTCCGATGACATCGCCTTCATGATGGTGCGGGTGTTGGGATGCACCTGCCCGTTGTCGAAATACTCGCCCCGCAAATAGTTGATCACGTCCCAATGGCGCTCGGTCAGCTCGATGTTATCGACAGAGGCCATGAAGCGGCCCATGTCCTCGGTCCAGTCTTCTTGGTTGGTCAAATAGCCGTTGGAATCGGTTTCGATTTCGGTGCCTTCATATTCAAATGACATAGTGAACTCCCTGTTCAGTTGCGCGTGATCCTTTAACTTACATTCAATTATCACAATGTGTGCGACCCATCAAGCATTCTGACCCCGCATTGCGCAACACACGCCATTTTTCCCCCTAAAATCGGCACGGGTTTTGTGCCATAATAGATCGTAACTGGAATGAAAACTTGGGGAGATCATCATGAGTCTACTGAAAACACTGGCAAAAGTTGCCATCGGCGTGGCCGTGGCCAAAGGCGTGAGCAGCATGGCCAGCAAGGGGCGCACAGCCCCAAAAACCAGCGGCGGCGGCGGATTGCTGGATGCCCTCTCGGGCGGCGACAGCCGTGGTGGCAAACAGGGTGGCAGCCTTGAGGATATGCTGGGCGGTCTGCTGGGCGGCGGTCAACAACCAGCGGGGCGCAGCGCCAACCAAGGCGGTTTGGGCGGTTTGCTGGATGGGCTAAGCGATGCCAGCACCCCACGCGGTGGCGTTCAAACAACGCGCAGCGGCAGTGGCGGCGGGTTGGACAGTATTCTGGATGGTTTGGCCGACAAAGGCACCGGTCATGGTGGTGGTCAAGGCGGTCTGGGAGACTTGCTGGGTGGCCTGACCAAAGGCGGCGGCGATCTGGGTGGCATGCTTGGGGGACTGTTGGGGGCTGGGGCTGGCGCAAAGGCCGTGTCCAAAAGCAAATCCAACTCTAAGGACAAATCAGCCAACAAGCAAAACAGCTTTGGCGAAAAGTTCAACCAATCATTAACCAACGGAAACGAGCCGGAAATCCCCCCGACCCCACAACAAGAAGTGGCCGCAGGGCTGATGCTGCGAGCGATGATCCAGGCCGCAAAGTCGGACGGTAAAATTGACGACGCCGAGCGCGAGAAATTGCTGGGCAAACTGGGGGATATCTCGCCACAAGAGCGCGATTTTGTGAACGCCGAGCTGGCCGCCGAAATCGACGTTGCAGGTTTAGCGCGCCAGGTGCCAAACGGGATGGAAGCACAGGTTTATGCCATGTCGATCATGGGCATTGATTTGGACAATCAAACAGAGGCGCAATACTTGCACGATTTTGCAACCGAACTTGGCATCGACAAACGCAACGTAAACCACATTCACGCGCAATTGGGCGTGCCGTCGATTTACGGATAGGCGTCAATTCAGAAAAGCACCAATTTGCCCCGCCCGCTCTTATAAGCGCGCGGGGTATTTTTTTGGATAAACCTGTGGAGGCTGGCCGCGTTATCGCTTAAACCTTGATGGAATTCATCTGGGGGGTCTTCATGCCTGAGACAATTATCAGCAAATGCGAGCGCTCTGGCCTGCGCATGACTGAACAGCGCCGCGTCATTGCTAATGTGCTGGAAGACGCCGATGATCACCCCGATGTCGAGGAACTATATGCCCGCGCCAGCGCCGTGGATGCACGCATTTCAATTGCCACAGTGTATCGCACTGTCAAATTATTTGAAGAGGCAGGCATTCTGGACAAACACGAATTTGGCGACGGGCGCTCGCGCTATGAATCGGCGGATCGCGAGCACCACGACCATTTGATTGATATGCAATCGGGCAAGGTGATCGAGTTCATCGACCCCGAAATTGAGGCCTTGCAGGAAAAGATTGCACAAAAGCTGGGTTACCGGTTGAAGGGGCATCGTTTGGAGCTCTACGGCGTGCCAATTCGCAAATGAGCCAGACCCAGCCCAGAGACAATCTAAGCGGCATCGGCCTGATGATTCTCGCGATGATCGGGTTTACGGGGGGTGATGCTTTTGTGAAATCGGTATCCGAAGACCTGCCGGTAGGGCAAATCTTGTTGTTTATCGGTTTTTTGGGCGGGCTGACCTTTGCCACCCTGACCCGCGCTAATGGGCACGCCATCCTGACGCGCGAATTTTTCCTGTTCCCGGTCATGCTGCGCAATTTCAGCGAAATCTTTGGCACCATTTGCTACCTCACGGCGCTCTCAAAGATCGACCTGTCTCTCGCCTCTTCCATCACGCAGGCCACCCCGTTGGCGGTGACATTGGGGGCTGTGTTTTTGCTAAAGGAACGGGTGCATTGGCGGCGCTGGAGCGCAATTATTGTGGGGTTTATCGGCGTGATGATCATCATCCGGCCCGGCGGCAGCAACTTTGAAGCGGCTTCAATCTGGGCAGTATTCGGGATGCTGGGCCTGGCGATGCGCGACCTTTCTAGCCGCATGGTACCACCCGAAATGCCGACCCTGCGCCTGTCAACATATGGCATTTCAATGCTGATCCCAGCGGGGCTGTTGTTGATGGCAGTCGGGCAAACACCCCAAGCCATGAGCCTGTCAAATTGGGTGCAAATCGTCAGCATGGTCGCCTTCACTGTGGTCGGCTATTGGGCGATCACGGCCGCGATGCGGATTGGCGATGTTTCGGTTGTAGCACCGTTTCGCTATTCACGCATCATTTTCGCGTTGATCGTTGGTATGCTTGCGTTTGGCGAACGTCCCGATATGTGGACCCTGATCGGCGTTTCAATCACTATTGCCGCCGGGTTATACGCATTTTTGCGCGAACGCCGCCGTGTTTAGTCGGATAGAAATCACCCTCAAAATGCCCCTTTCCCTTAAGCTTTAAGCGCAGTAAAACACCACCGACCCAACTATTATCACTCAAAAGGATACTTCCCATGAGCACCATCATCGACATCTTCGCCCGCGAAATTCTGGACAGTCGCGGCAACCCGACTGTTGAGGTTGATGTGACGCTTGAAGATGGCACAATGGGCCGCGCTGCCGTGCCGTCCGGTGCCTCAACGGGGGCCTATGAGGCCGCTGAAAAACGCGACGGGGACAAATCGCGCTATCTGGGCAAGGGCGTTCTGGGCGCTGTTGCGTCAGTCAATGGCGAGATCGCCGAAGAGCTGGTCGGCATGGATGCGGGCGAGCAAGAAGCCATTGACGCGATCATGTGCGAGCTGGATGGCACCCCGAACAAGGCCCGGTTGGGTGCAAATGCGATTTTGGGCGTCTCGCTGGCCGTGGCACACGCCGCTGGGACCTACTCGGAGCAGCCGCTCTATCGCTACGTTGGCGGCACATCGGCCCGTATGTTGCCTGTGCCGATGATGAATATCATCAACGGCGGCGAGCATGCCGATAACCCCATCGACATTCAAGAGTTCATGATCATGCCTGTGTCGGCACAAAACATCCGCGACGCCGTACGCATGGGCGCCGAAGTGTTCCACACCCTAAAAGGCGAATTGTCTGCTGCTGGCCTGTCCACAGGCATCGGCGATGAGGGTGGCTTTGCCCCGAACCTGTCCTCGACCCGCGATGCGCTGGACTTCATCCTGCGCTCGATCGAAAAAGCGGGCTACAAACCCGGCGAAGATATCTATCTGGCACTGGATTGCGCTGCCACCGAGTATTACAGCAATGGCAAATACGAGATGAAGGGCGAAGGCAAATCACTGTCATCAGCGGAAAATGTCGCCTACCTGCAGGCGCTGGTTGCGGATTATCCGATCATCAGCATCGAGGATGGCATGTCCGAGGATGACTGGGACGGTTGGGTGGCGCTGAACGCTGCCATCGGTGACAAGGTCCAGCTGGTTGGCGATGATCTGTTCGTGACCAATCCTGAACGCCTAGCCACGGGCATCGAAAAGAAAGCTGCCAACTCATTGCTGGTTAAAGTCAACCAAATCGGCACCTTATCCGAGACGCTTAAAGCCGTAGACATGGCCCACCGCGCCGGTATGACCTGCGTGATGTCACACCGTTCGGGCGAAACCGAAGACGCCACGATTGCGGATTTGGCCGTGGCGACAAACTGTGGTCAAATCAAAACCGGCTCGTTGGCGCGCTCTGACAGGCTCGCCAAGTATAACCAACTGATCCGGATCGAGGAAATGCTGGGTGAAACTGCGGAATACGCTGGGCGCTCGATCTTGAAATAGCTTTTCGGGGCGGATGATTTGTGATAAACTTGTGCAATTCAATCCATCAATTTTTCCGCCCCGAATACCAAATTTTTTAAGAGGTCCCTATGTACCGCCTTTTTTTTGCACTGCTATTGGGCCTAAGCGCCTGCAGCCAACCGGTTTCACACAACACGCACGCGGCGCATGATCTAAATGTTCCAGAAGCTTCTTGTCAGACACCGGCCCAGTCTGCCTGCACCTTTTTCAATGCCCCGCTGACCCTGTTGACCACCCCCATCAAAATGCTGTTTCGCACGGTAAATTTCTATCCGATGGCCAGTGATCTTCAATTTGTCGATTCAGAAAAGAAAACATGGGTCGCACCAAAGGGCACCTTGACCGACGGCGCCTCTATTCCGCCGGTTTTTGTGAAAATAGTAGGCGCACCGACCAGCCAAGAATTTGTCAACGCCGCGGCCATTCATGACGCCTATTGCGGCATTGGAAATGACAATCTGGCGCAGTACCACTCTGAAACATGGCAAGACGTGCACCGGATGTTTTATGACGCGCTGCGGGTGGGTGGAACCCCGCCGAAAAAGGCCAAAATCATGTTTGCCGCTGTCTATATTGGTGGCCCGCGCTGGGTGCCCCCGCGTCCCCGACGCGCGCCGACACAAGTCGCCCGCGCACAGCAATCTTCAGGTCTCTTTTTCAGCACAAAATCCGTTGAAGAACCAATACGCAGCCTTGACGGGCAAACCCTGCGCCAAAGGGGTGTTTCAAATCAACGGTTGGAGCTGGAACTGAAAGCCGCGATCGACTTTATCAACGCCAGCCACCCGAGCATTGCAACCCTTGAGCGTTTTTTGATCGGGCGTGAGGAAATTTTGCGCGATCTGTCCGCGCAAGGCCAAAGCGATGGGCCTGGCGCTGCCCCCTCCGGCCCACCGTCTTCCCCCTCGACAGGTGGATTATGAGCGTTGCGGATAGACTCATATCCCATTTGAATCTGGCGCCACACCCCGAGGGTGGCCATTATCGGCAAACCTGGGTTGCACAGGCGAATGAGGGGCAGCGCCCAGTCGGGACCTGCATCTATTTTCTGCTAAAGGCTGGCGAAACAAGCCGCTGGCATCGCGTCGATGCGGTGGAGATCTGGCATTACTACGCCGGTGCATCGCTGGTTTTGAGCATGGCTGAAACCAAGGCAGGACCAGCGCGTGATCATCTGTTGGGACCTGACCTGTTGGGCAACGAGGCGCCGCAATTGATCGTCCCGAGCCACCATTGGCAAGCGGCCCGCAGCACAGGCGACTACACGCTTGTTGGTTGCACCGTATCGCCGGGATTTAATTTCGACGGGTTCGAGATGGTTGAGCAAGGCTTTGAAATCCCTTACAAATAAAACGCCGTTGTGGCCGCTTGATATTTCTCAATCACCCCCCATCTGCAGTATATGAACATCAGGAAAACTCTTTCGCGCATTACGGTGACGGCTCTTGTGGCGGGCATCCTGTTCACCGCGGCCCAGAACATCAGCTTGTCTGTACCAAAATCGCTTGGGTACCAAAGTGCAATAATATCAAGCGTTGGTTTTGCCGCTGGGCGCCTTTCGGCCGGCAGTTTTGTCACCGTTGATCTGACGCACCAAAGCCAAATCGACGTGCCAATAGATGCAAGTTTCGGCGCGATCCAGATTGGGCAAAGTGTCTGTGTTCATTCCTCAACCCAGTGGTTTACAACCAGCCTCACCCACCGTTTTGCTGCCATGCGTAAATGCGCGAGTTAGGTTGACGGATGACTAACCTTGCCGCCGCCAACCGGAGCCGCAACACCTGTGGTTGACGGGCTAGACGTCGCCATCCCGCGCAGCACCCGCACCGCCAGATAGGCAAACGCCTGTGCTTCCAACATATCACCATCCAGCCCAACGTCCTCAATCGGCAACACAGGGCAATCCAACAACACCGTCAACATTGCCATCATCGCCGCATTGTGCCTGCCACCGCCAGTGACCAAAACGCGGGCGGGCGGGCTTGAGCAATGCTCCATCCCCTTGGCAACCGAGGCCGCAGCGATTGCTGTTAAAGTGGCCAAGGCATCTTTGTCGTCAAGGTTGGAAACCAATTCCAGAATGTCAGAAAAATCGTCACGATCCAGTGATTTAGGCGGTATTTTGTGGAAATAGGCACGTTCCAAAAATGCCTCGACCAGCGGTTCATCTACCGCCCCCTTTAGGGCCAATTCGCCCCCCTTATCGTAAGGCTTTCCCAACCGTGCCGCCATCAGATCATTGATCGGGGCATTTGCAGGGCCAGTGTCAAACGCCAACAACGCGCCGCCCTCCTCGGGGCTATCCTTGGCCGGGTTCACCCATGTCACGTTGCCAACACCACCCAGATTTAGGAACACAACAGGCGCGTCAGCCTTGATGTATTTGGCACAGGCAAAGTGGTAAAACGGCGCCAAGGGTGCGCCCTGCCCGCCCATTTCAACGTCTGAGGTGCGAAAATCCCAAACCACAGGGAGGCCCAGAACTTCGGCTAGAATGCTGCCGTTGCCCGCCTGATGGGTGCCGCGATCCGCCGGATCATGTGCCAGAGTTTGGCCATGGAACCCAACCAGTTCCGCATCCTCGAACCCATCCAGCAACTCGGCATGGATCGTTTCCGAAAGCTCGGCCGCTTCGGCCACGGCAGATTCGCCCGGCCACTGCCCAAGCGCCGCTTTAAGCACCGCGCGTTCCGCCTCGTTATAAGCACGATAGCGACTTTCCCCAAAGCCAAGGATCGAAACACCATCCGTGTGCAGCATCGCCGCATCCACCCCGTCAAGCGACGTGCCGGACATCGCGCCAAGCGCCCAAATCGGTCCTGTTTTCAACATGCTCTTTCCCTTCGTCGCTTGCCCCGATATATCAGGGTCCAAAGCACATGAGAACGGATATTTATCAAGATGACCTACCACGCCAAATCAGAATTCATGCGGGTGATGCTGGAACGCGGCTTTGTGGCCGATTGCACTGATTATCAAGCCCTTGATGAGGCGCTGATCAAAGGCGTTGTGCCGGCCTATATCGGCTTTGACGCCACCGCCAAATCCCTGCATGTCGGCAGTCTGATCCAGATCATGATGCTGCGCTGGCTGCAAAAGACCGGCCATAAACCGATTGTTTTGATGGGCGGCGGCACCACCAAGGTGGGCGACCCCTCGTTCCGTGCGGATGAGCGCCCGCTGCTGGATGACGCCGCGATCAACGCCAACATTGCCGGCATCAAGGCCGTGTTCACCAATTACGTCAGCTTTGGCGATGCCGATACCGACGCCGAAATGGTCAACAACGCCGAATGGTTGGACGGGTTGAACTACCTGTCATTCCTACGCGACATTGGCCGCCATTTTTCAGTCAACCGGATGCTGGCGTTCGAATCCGTGAAATCACGCCTTGATCGGGAACAATCTCTTTCGTTCCTCGAATTCAATTACATGATCCTGCAGGCCTATGATTTTCTTGAATTAAACCGCCGTTATGGCTGTTTGCTTCAAATGGGCGGCTCCGATCAATGGGGCAACATTGTCAATGGGATCGACCTGACCCGTCGCGTGTTGGACAACCAGATATTCGGGCTGACCACACCACTATTGGAAACGTCTGACGGCAAGAAGATGGGCAAATCCCAAGATGGGGCCGTCTGGCTAAACCCCGACATGCGCAGCCCTTACGAATTCTGGCAGTTCTGGCGCAACACCACGGATGCCGATGTCGGGCGGTTCCTGAAACTCTACACCGAACTGCCGATTGAGGAATGCGACCGTCTGGCCGCGCTGGACGGGGCCGACATTAATGCCGCCAAAATCCGGCTGGCCAATGAGGTAACCACATTGGCCCATGGCGCCGAGGCTGCAAAAACTGCCGAAGCCACCGCCCGCGAAGTGTTTGAAAAAGGTGGCGTTGGCGATGATCTGCCAACAATCGCCATAAGCGCCGAGGACATTGGTGATGGTATCTCCATCGTGCAACTCCTCGTAAAATCCGGCCTTGCCAAATCCGGCAAAGACGCCAAACGCCTGATTGCGGAAAACGGGGCCAAAATGAATGACAAAGCCGTCACCTCTGCGGGCCAAATGATCACCAGTGACGATCTAACCCCGCCCCTAAAACTTTCGGCTGGCAAGAAACGCCACGCACTGGTCACACTCGTCTCTTAGCTTTTTCTTTCCCAAACACCTGCGCCGCAGGCTCCAACCTATCGCCAACCCAATTCCCATTTTGGTGAAGCAACTTCCCCCCCATCGCCTCCCCCTTCAGGGGGACCGAGGGGGTTTTACCAACCAACATGCGCGTCAGCTCATTTAGGCAACATCCATTTCCCGCGCGGGAAAAACGCATGGAACGCAAAGGCGAACATCACGTCATGCGCTACATTGCGACCACTGCCATCCCGCACACGGACCGTGCCGACATCCTTGCCGTCGCCAATCCGATCCGCATCCAGCGCCGAGGCCTGTCCCGCAACCCAGCTGATCACCAACCCGGCTTCGCGCACTTCACCTTCCGTATTCAAACGGCTCATCGGCCAAGCCCGCTTACCGACCCGCACCACCCGCATCAGCGCCGGTATCCCGTGCGGCGGCATCTCGCCCCCATATAGAAACGGCCGACCGGAGGAATCATAACTGACATAAGGATTGCGCCCATAGGCCCGCGACCAATCCGGCTCGTCCATCACCAACCCTTGCGGATTGCGGGTCTTAAACTCGGCCCAGCTTTCCATCCAACTGGGCAATTGTTTAAGCACATCCCCCTTATGCGCCCCAACGATCCCCGTGCCAATTGCCTGCTGCCACCAACTTTCGGTTTCAGCGTCATACATCACCATATCCGAATTGCGCAGCTTGCCAGACACCCCGAACGTGCGCAGTTTACCGCCCAAACGCCGATCAAACACCATGCCCGAATTGCACAGCGGGCAGAACGTCACAGCGATGGGAGTATCACCGACCTTGTCATTGACGATCTCATGCCATGTCAAATAGCGGATCGGATAGGCACGCGGCACTTGGCCCTTGATTTCGACGGTGATCACCGGCTCGCGCAGCTCAATGCGGGTTTCCGTGGTCACTTTGCGAAACTTGGGGTCCGACAGCGCCGGAATACCGTCCTTGGGTGGGCCGCCAGACAGGATTTCGTTCCAATCCGTCACCGAACTGCGCGAGAAATCAGTGTTGGGCCACTCGGATTTCCAGCGATCAGGATTTGCCTGCGCCACCGTGGCAAGCATAGCCACAAGGCTGGCGATCAAGGGGAATATTCGCAAAGAACGTCGCATTTTCGATCCTCCGGTTTGGGTACCCAAAGGATGGCAGAACTGGCTTTGCGAAAACAGCCCTGCTCACGAGACAGTGATGCGGAGTGTTTTGGGGCGCGCACAGGACACGCCCCAAAACCTTATTCGTTGGTGACAGTTACTTTCACCATATAGTCGGGATCATCGACCGCGCCATTGGCGTTCGAATCCCCCAACTTGATGTTGTAAAGTGTTTCCAAACCTTCGGTGACTTGGCCGAACACTGTATATTGGCCATTCAGATGTTTGGCTGGTGCCAAAACAATAAAGAACTGGCTGTTGGCGGAATTCGGGTTGCTGGAGCGCGCCGCGCCAACCGTACCCAATTTGAACGGGATGTTGGAAAACTCGGCCGACAAATCGGGCATATCCGAAGACCCCGTACCAGCGCCGCTGTTGTCCGTTCCGCGCACACCATGTTGAACATCGCCGGTTTGGGCCATGAACCCGTCAATTACGCGGTGAAAGATCACATCATCATAGGCGCCGGATTTGGCCAGAGCGATAACGCGTTCCACATGTTTGGGCGCAACATTGGGCAGCAGATCAATCACAATCGTGCCGCTGTGGCTGCCACCAACTTCGATCACCAGATTTGGGCTGGGCGTGTCGTCTGACAACGCCTGTTGGTCAGCGCCATCATATAGAAAAAACGCCCCCCAGATCGCCAGACCCAGAGCTGCGAGCGTGATAGGCAGCCACAATACTTTAAGCATCTGCGGCGACTTTCATGCTGATCATCCGGTCAGGATTCATCGGTGGCTCGCCGCGCACAATCGCGTCAACGTGGTCCATACCGTCAATCACTTGGCCATAAACGGTGTATTGACCGTTCAAGAAATCATTGTCGCCAAAGTTGATGAAGAACTGCGAATTGGCCGAGTCAGGGTTTTGCGAGCGCGCCGCCCCAATGCTGCCACGGGCATGCGGCACCTTGGAGAATTCAGCAGGGACATTCGGATGCTCAGACCCACCAGTGCCAGCGGCCCGCAGGTTGAAATCATTTTCCATGTTGCCGTGGGCCACATCACCGGTTTGGGCCATAAAGCCATCAATCACGCGGTGAAAACAGACATTGTCATAGGCGCCAGCGCGGGTCAGCTCTTTCATACGTTCAACGTGCTTTGGCGCAACGTCCGGCAGCAGTTCGATGGTGACAGTGCCGCCCGTCAGCTCCATCAGGATTGTGTTTTCGGGATCTTTGATATCGGCCATGTTGGCGCTCCTTTTATGTGGTATAATTTGGGGCGAACCTAAGCGGGATCAACACATTATTAAAGAGGCAATACAACGTGCCGCATTGACCCTGCCCGCCGGATGGTCAAACTGTGCGAAAATCGGCACAAATAGGAGGTCTGAAATGGACTGGAAGACACTGGACGATGTAAATTTAGACGGCAAAGTGGTTTTGGTGCGAGTCGACATTAACGTGCCCGTTGCCGATGGCATCGTCACCGATGCCACACGGATTGAACGCATTGCGCCAACCGTGCGCGACATTCTGGCCGCTGGCGGTAAGCCCGTTTTGATGGCGCATTTCGGACGACCCAAAGGCCAAGTGGTGCCAGAGATGTCATTAAGCGTCACCCTGCCCGCCCTTGAGGCCGTTTTTGGCCAACCGGTGCTGTTTGCCGATGGTACAGACGGCATTCGGGCGGGATCAATGATCAACGATATGAATGAAGGCGACATTTTATTGTTGGAAAACTTGCGCTTTAACGCCGGTGAAGAGGCGAATGATCCAGCCTTTGCCGCCGAATTGGCCATGCTTGGCGATGTGTTCTGCAATGACGCCTTTTCCGCCGCCCACCGCGCCCATGCCTCGACCACCGGGATCGCGACCCTGTTGCCCGCCTGTGCTGGCCGTTTGATGCAATCCGAACTTAGCGCGCTTGAGGCCGCTTTGGGCAGCCCCAAACATCCGGTTTGCGCTGTGGTTGGCGGGGCCAAAGTATCCACTAAGCTGGAACTGCTGGGCAATCTGGTCAGCAAAGTCGATCACTTGGTAATCGGCGGCGGTATGGCCAACACGTTTTTGGCCGCTCAAGGCGTGGATGTTGGCAAGTCGCTGGCCGAACACGATATGAAAGACACGGCCCTGGATATTTTGGCCAAGGCGACGGCGGCAGGTTGCGAGATCATCCTGCCCGACGACATCGTGGTCGCGCGCGATTTCAAAGCCAATGCCGCCCATGAAATCCTGCCCGTCAACGCCTGTCCTGCTGACGCGATGATTTTGGACGCTGGTCCCCAAACAACCGCCCGGATCAATGCGGTGGTTGCCAGCTCTAACACTTTGGTGATGAATGGTCCGTTGGGCGTGTTTGAAATGGAGCCGTTCCACAAAGCGACCTTTGGCATGTTGGACAAAATCGCCAGCGAGACCAAGGCCGGTAACCTGATCTCGATCGCAGGTGGTGGGGACACTGTCGCGGCCATCAATGCCTCGGGACATGGGGATGATTTCACTTACATCTCGACCGCGGGTGGAGCGTTTTTAGAGTGGATGGAAGGCAAGGTCCTGCCCGGTGTCGCCGCACTGGCGTAAACGTAGATCGCCCTAAACAGGCTCTTGGCGGGGTAAATCCTGCCTAAAACGACCGATTTTGTGCTATTGTTCAGAATGGTAGCGCCAACAGCGTTGCATGCTGATGCATACCGAAATAGAGCAGTGCCAAGGCCATAAATCTAGTAAAGGATCACGTCATGAGAGCCACACGTATTGTTCAAAAAATTCTATCCAACTATGAAGCCGATTGCCCCGGTGTGAAGGCAAACCTCTGCCGCATCCTGATGAACGGCAAGCTGGGCGGTTCAGGTAAAATGATCATCCTGCCAGTTGATCAAGGTTTTGAGCACGGTGCTGCGCGCTCTTTCGCGCCAAACCCCGCCGCCTATGATCCGCACTACCATTACCAGCTGGCGATTGACGCCGGCCTGAACGCTTTTGCCTCGCCTCTGGGCATGTTGGAAGCCGGTGCAGACACTTTCGCCGGCCAAATCCCGACGATCCTCAAAGTCAATTCAGCCAACTCGCTGATCCCCAACGAAGCGCCAAAAGACCAAGCCATCACAGCTTCTGTTGATGACGCGCTGCGCATCGGAGCCTCGGCGATTGGCTTCACAATCTATCCTGGCTCCTCCATGGGTCTGGACATGTTCGAAGAAATCTCGGCCATGCGCGAAGAAGCCGCCGCCAAGGGTCTGCCATCCGTGATCTGGTCCTACCCCCGTGGCGAAGCACTGGACAGCGACGGCGAAACTGCCATCGACATCGCGGCCTACGCCGCTCAGATCGCCGCCCTATTGGGCGCGCATATCATCAAGATCAAGCTGTCAACGGACCACCTGTCCCTGCCAGCCGCCAAGAAGGTCTATGAAGACGAAAAGATCGACATCGCCACCCAGGCCGCCCGTGTGAAACACTGCATGGACGCCAGCTTTAATGGTCGTCGGATCGTTGTATTCTCGGGCGGGGCCAAGAAAGGCACCGACAGCGTATATGACGATGCCCGCGCCATCCGCGACGGCGGCGGCAACGGCTCCATCATCGGCCGCAACACATTCCAACGCGAACGTTCAGATGCGCTCGATATGTTGGGCAAACTGGTTGATATCTACAAAGGCAAAGCCTAAACAGCATATCCAGCAGCGCCCGTGCATTCGTGCAATTCAAGGCGCTGCTGGAACCACTATCGAAAGATCTAAATGGACGATCAGATCAGCCGCAACGCGAAAATCCTTATCATCGGGGCTGGCCCTGTTGGATTGGCCGCCGCTGTTGAATTGGCGCGCTACGGGTTTACCCCGACCCTGATCGACGCCCGAAAGACCCCCTACTCCAACTCACGCGCGGTCATTGTGCATTCCGACGTTATTCGCATGTTGGCCCCTTGCGGTGCGGCTGAAGGCATCTTTACGTCGGCCGTCAATGTACCCAATGTCGATGTGTTTCGGGATGGAAAGCATGCGGCGCGGGTGAAAATTAGCGCTCTAAAAGACGACAATTTTCGGGTGCTGGGCATTGCGCAGGACCAATTCGAACAGCATTTGATCGACAGCCTGAGCCGCTATGGCGTTTCCATTCGCAAAGGGGCCAGATGTCGGGCGATTTC
>DEIK01000039.1:0-24353 GCA_002352425.1 Rhodobacteraceae bacterium UBA2776 | reverse complement strand
TATGTTATTGCCTGTGACGGGGTGAAAAGCTTTGTACGCAAATCCCTGGATATCAAATTCCCTGGGTATTCTTTGCCAGACAAATGGTCTGTCGCGGATGTGAACCTGACCAACATCAACAACCCTGACTATGCCAAAATTTACATCCTGCCAGATGGCCATGTGGCAACCGCCGTGCCCATTGGCGGCACCCGTTATCGCATCACTTCAAACAAGGATGATGCCGTGAACATGTTGCCCGCTGGCATTGAGGTGGAAAAGGTCAACACCCAAGGCAGCTTTAACGTCGCCGTGCGACAGGCAGAACGCTATAGCATAGGCCGGGTTTTTCTGGCAGGCGACGCTGCGCATTGCCACTCGCCTGTCGACGGGCGCGGCTTGAATTTGGGCGTAGGTGACGCTGTTGATTTGGCCGGACGGTTTGAAAATAACACTTTAGACGGCTATCACGCGCATCGCCATGCAGAGGGTCACTATGTCATCAAAATGACAGAGCTGATCCGTGCGGCCACCACCTGTAAACGCTATCGAATGCGCCTTCTGACCCTGATTGTTTTGAAATCTGTGCACTATTTGCGGTTTCTCAATCGGTTTTCTGCCCGCGCAGCAACCCACAATCAGGTCCGCGCAAATCGCATCATGAGATGGATATTTTAGGGATTCACAAAACCGTTAGGTTTTGATACTGTTGTCAAAAGCCGCAACACAGACGGCACCCAAGAGGCAGACAACAATGAATATTTCCCGCAAACGCCCGCCTGTTGGCGTGATCATGTATTTCACAGGCGTTTTGACGCTTGGGCTGTATTTTGCCTTTGCCGCCATTCAGGGCGATTATGGGCTGTTTCGCCGTGTTCAAATCGACGCCGAGGCGGAAATCCTGCGTCAGGATTTGGCCGTTCTCTCCAAAGATGTGGCATGGATCGAAAATAAGGCCCATCGCCTGTCCGACGAGTATCTCGACCTTGATCTACTGGACGAACAAGCCCGCAGCGTGCTGGGGCTGCTGCGGGCAGACGAAATCGTTATTCGCTAGCCACCGGTCAAAAATCCCGCCAAACACCTCGGCCAAATTCTTTTCTCGCACTTGCTGTTTCAATCAGGTAGTATATAGTTTAATGCTAAACTACTTTGAACCATGCAAGGGCAATCCCCAATGGCAGCCAAGAAAAAAACAAATAAACCAAACACTTCCAAAAAAGATTTGCTTCATTACTACCGCGAGATGCTCTTAATCCGACGATTCGAGGAAAAAGCAGGCCAACTATATGGCATGGGTTTGATTGGCGGGTTTTGCCATCTCTACATCGGACAAGAAGCCATCATCGTTGGGCTCGAGTCCGCCACCAAACAGGGCGACAAGCGCGTCACCTCTTATCGCGATCACGGCCATATGTTGGCCTGTGGCATGGACCCCAAAGGTGTGATGGCCGAGTTGACGGGCCGCGAAGGGGGCTACTCCAAAGGTAAGGGTGGCTCGATGCATATGTTCTCAAAAGAGGCAAATTTTTATGGCGGCCACGGCATTGTTGGCGCGCAAGTGCCGATCGGCGCTGGACTGGCATTTGCTGACAAATACAAAGGCAACGACAATGTTTCCTTTGCCTATTTCGGTGATGGGGCTGCCAACCAAGGCCAAGTATACGAGACCTTCAACATGGCGTCCCTATGGAAACTGCCGGTTATTTTCGTGATTGAAAACAATCAATACGCGATGGGCACGTCCCTACAACGCGGCTCCTCGACCCCCGAATTATACACCCGTGGCGCGGCTTTTGGCATCCCTGGTGAATCAGTGGACGGCATGGATGTATTGGCCGTGAAGGCCGCAGGGGAAAAGGCTGTTGCGCATTGTCGCTCTGGCGAAGGGCCCTACATTTTGGAGATGGTCACTTACCGCTATCGCGGCCACTCGATGTCGGACCCCGCCAAATATCGATCCCGCGAAGAGGTTCAGAAAGTTCGTGAAGAACGCGATGCGATCGAACATGTGCGCGAGTTGATTTTGCAGGGCAAGCATGCGTCCGAGGACGATCTGAAATCCATCGACAAAGAAATCAAAACCGTGGTCAACGAGGCTGCAGAGTTCTCTCGCGAAAGCCCAGAACCGGCGCTGAGTGAGCTATGGACAGACATTTACGCCGAAGCGTAACCATCAGATAATACGGAGATGTTTTATATGGCTATCGAAATTCTGATGCCCGCACTTTCGCCCACGATGGAAGAAGGCACATTGGCCAAATGGCTGGTCAAAGAAGGGGATGTGATCGAATCCGGCATGATTATTGCTGAAATCGAGACCGACAAAGCCACGATGGAGTTCGAGGCTGTTGATGAGGGGATCATGGGTAAAATTTTGATTTCTGAAGGCACTGAAGACGTTACAGTCAATACCCCTATCGCTGTGTTGTTAGAAGAAGGTGAGGATGCTAGCGCGGCCGTTGTGTCGATCGCTGCGGCAGCCCCTGCACCCGCGGTCGAAGTCGCAGCCCCAACGGCGCCTCCAGTTCCAGCCGCCGCACCTGTCGCCGCAACCATGCCGCAGGATTCCGAAATTCCGGAAGGCACCGAAATGAAATCAACCACAGTGCGCGAAGCGTTACGGGATGCAATGGCCGAAGAAATGCGCCGCGACGAAATGGTCTACCTGATGGGCGAAGAAGTTGCCCAATATCAGGGTGCTTATAAAATCAGTCAGGGTATGTTGGAAGAGTTTGGCGAACGGCGCGTGATCGACACACCCATCACCGAGCACGGCTTTACGGGCATCGCTGTCGGGTCCGCCTTTGGTGGTCTAAAACCAATTGTCGAGTTTATGACTTTCAACTTTGCCGTCCAAGCGCTCGACCAAATCATCAACTCCGCCGCCAAAACGCTCTATATGTCTGGCGGTCAGATGGGCTCACAAATGGTGTTTCGCGGTGCCAATGGCGCAGCGGCCCGCGTGGGTGCCCAACACAGTCAAGATTACGCCGCTTGGTATGCCCAAATTCCGGGCCTGAAAGTGGTGATGCCGTATTCGGCCGCTGACGCCAAGGGTCTGTTGAAAACAGCCATTCGCGATCCGAACCCCGTTATTTTTCTAGAGAATGAAATCCTCTACGGTCAAAGTTTTGATGTACCGGTTTTGGAGGATTACACAGTGCCCTTCGGCGTCGCCAAAATCTGGCGCGAAGGCACGGATGTGACGATTGTCAGCTTCGGCATCGGGATGAAATACGCGCTTGAAGCCGCTGATCGTTTGGCCGAGGGCGGTATTTCTGCCGAAGTGATTGACCTGCGCACACTGCGCCCGATGGACACTGCGACGGTTATTAAATCCGTAATGAAAACAAATCGTTGTGTCACAGTTGAGGAAGGTTGGCCCGTTGGCTCGATTGGCGGGCATATCGCCTCGACCCTTATGCAGGAGGCGTTCGACTATCTAGATGCGCCTGTAATCACCTGCACTGGTAAGGACGTCCCGATGCCCTATGCCGCCAACCTTGAAAAACTGGCGCTGGTGACCACTGACGAGGTCATCGAGGCCGTTCACAAAGTTACATATCGTTAAGGGAGCGTAAGCGATGCCAATTGAAATTCTGATGCCCGCCCTTTCCCCAACGATGGAGGAAGGCACACTGGCCAAATGGCTGGTCAAAGAAGGCGACGCGGTGACCTCGGGCGACCTGATCGCCGAGATCGAAACCGACAAAGCCACGATGGAATTTGAAGCCGTCGACGAAGGTATTGTTGGTAAATTACTGGTAACTGAAGGCAGTGAGGGCGTGAAAGTGAATACCGCCATCATGGTACTGCTGGAAGATGGGGAAACCGGCGCGGACATATCGACTAAACCTGCCACCGCCGCTGCGTCCCTTGCACCTGAAGCCGCCGTTGAAATTGCCACAAAAGCTGTAGCGTCAGAAGTCGCAAAGCTTGTTTCAGCCAGAGATGGCGCGCGCGTTTTCGCCTCACCGCTGGCGCGTCGCTTTGCGGCGGACGCAAGCATTGATCTTAAAACAATTTCCGGTTCCGGCCCACATGGCCGCATCGTAATGGCCGACGTTTTGGGTAAAACTGCGAACGTTGCCGTCGCGGCCCCTACCGCTACAGCCTTGCCGACCGGCCCTTCCGACGACGCTCTATCCAAAATCTATGCAGATCGTGAATATGAGGAAATCGCCCTGAATGGCATGCGTAAAACCATCGCCGCGCGCCTGACGGAAGCCAAACAATCGATCCCGCATTTTTACCTGCGCCGCGACATTCGCATTGATGCACTGCTGGCGGGTCGTACCGCAATCAACAAGCAGCTTGAAAAGCGTGGAGTAAAGGTTTCGGTCAACGACTTTATCATCAAAGCCTGTGCAATGGCGTTGCAAACCGTCCCAGAAGCCAATTCGATCTGGGCAAATGACCGATTGTTCCAGATGAAACCATCTGACGTAGCCGTCGCTGTGGCAATTGATGGTGGTTTATTCACACCCGTAATCAAGGATGCCGAAACCAAATCGCTCTCACAACTTTCTACTGAGATGAAAGACCTAGCGGGCCGCGCCCGTGACAAAAAACTTGCCCCGCACGAATACCTTGGTGGCAGCTTTGCGATCTCAAACCTTGGGATGTTTGGCATCGACAATTTCGACGCCGTGATCAACCCACCGCACGGGGCAATTCTGGCCGTTGGCGCGGGTATGAAAAAACCGGTTGTTGGTAAAGACGGCACGCTTTCAGTTGCGACAGTTATGTCGGTCACACTCTCAGTCGATCACCGCGTGATTGACGGCGCATTGGGTGCAGTTTTGCTGAATGCTATCGTCGAGAATTTGGAAAACCCAGTTTCCATGCTTGCATAAAACGAACAAAAAACGGCGCGGTAAGTAGAATTTACGCGCCCTCCTTGCAAATTTTCAATATTTACGACGCGCCGTTTAACAGTTGATCCATTGTCATTGAAGGCTGGTCGCAACCGGAATCACCAACGATTTTTGCAGGCACCCCTGCAACTGTTTTGCGCGCAGGTACATCGTGTAAAACCACAGACCCTGCTGCGACCCTTGAGCAATCGCCCACGTCAATATTTCCTAAAATCTTAGCACCTGCCCCGATTAACACACCATTGCCAATCTTGGGGTGGCGGTCATCGTCCTCTTTGCCCGTGCCACCCAATGTCACCGAATGCAACATCGAAACATTGTTACCGACCACGGCGGTTTCACCAATCACGATTGAATGGGCATGATCAATCATGATCCCCTGCCCGATCTTGGCCCCAGGATGAATGTCGATCCCGAACATTTCGGAAATCCGCATCTGGAAAAAGAAGGCCATATCTCGACGGCCATTGTTCCACAACCAATGCCCAATGCGATAGGCCTGCACAGCTTGAAAACCTTTGAAATACAACAGTGGCTGCAATAGTCTATGACAGGCCGGATCACGCTCAAAAACGGCGACCAAATCGGCTCGCGCCATCTGCCCCAATTGGGGCGATGCCTCATAGGCCTCATCCGATATCTCACGCAAGATTTGCTCAGACATCTCACCAGACGCCAGTTTCAACGAAATTCGATAAGCCAAAGCACGCTCTAAGGCAGAATGGTGCAACACCGAAGAATGGATCAACCCACCCATCAATGGCTCATTCTGTACCGCTTCAGTAGCCTCGTCACAGATACGGGCCCATACGGGGTCGACTTCGACTAGTTTTGTACGCGTGTTTGTCATCTCGGCTTCCTTAGTGCTTGACCTGTTTATAACAGATAAGCACCACACGCCAAGATGAAAGCCCTGATCAATGGTATCAGCATCATGAATGACTCTCAAATCACGCATTTCAGCAACTTGCTGAATGAAATGCGTGCGCATTTGAATGCACAGGATGATATTGCTCAAGATAGCCAGAAAACTGTTGTGCTTGATCAGCAGTCCGTGGGGCGCCTTAGCCGCATGGGGGCACTACAACAGCAAGCGATGGCGAATGCTGCACAAGCGCGACGCGCGCAACAATCACAACACATTGATGCCGCTTTCAAACGGATAGATGAGGGCGAATTCGGTATTTGTACAAGTTGCGGTGAGGACATTCCGACAAAACGTATGAAACTTGATCCAACCGTTGTTTCTTGCGTAACTTGCGCGGCCGGTTAAAAGCAACGCGTTCACATCGCCACTTTATAAGCTCTTCAAACACCACGACAAAGCAACGACAATAGGCTAGGTCGTCTAAAAAAGGTTCGGGTGCCATATCGCGAGCCATGGCTGCGGCCATCAAACTGCCATTGCCCCAAACCGGATGCCCGCGCCTCAACCGTTTGAAATGCAAATCCGCAAAGCTGGCCTGCTCCAGCATTTGCTGCATGATCTCTCGCCGTTTGGGGTGCGGCAACGGCAACAAAACCCGCGCCGCAGTCACGATATCACCATGTAAGACAGGGCGCATCTATTAACTTGCAACCTCGAGCACTTCAAACACCCCTGCCCCAAATCGGTTGGATATTTGCGCAACTGCGATTTGAAATGGGGCCATTACGCCATCCAGCGCCTGATCCGTGGCCAGATACGTCCAATTTGCCCCCCCCACGGTGGTTTCACGCACCACGGTACCCCCATCCATCACGCGAACCAGATAGCTTTCGCCAGCTTCGCCCAGAGGCACCTCAACAGACTCCCAACTGTCCCCATCGATCCGCGTGCGCCTGATCCATGAAACATCAATATCAGACCCGGAATTGCCAACGGCCAGCAAATGGCAGGGCGAATAGGGTCGTAAACCGATCCCCTGAAACGCAGATTGCAGATGGATATAGGCCGGGTCATCATAGTTTCGCGCCGCAGGCCCAATCCGGTAATGTCGTGACAATCCACGCTCACTAGCGGCTATGTCCACCTGTCCAGGCACACCGTTTAATAAAACGAATTGACTGCCAACGGGCCATTCCTGAGGCATTATCCCGTCTGAGCCAACTTGGCCCCGCAACCGTAAGGTTAAATCATAGGTGTCTTCGGCCACTAAAGTCGCGTCCGCAAACTGGAACAACTCCCAGTTTTCGCTGGACCCATCACCAATGGCCGCCAGATTTGCCCCATTCAACACATTTGCCCAACTAACCGACGACAATGCTCCGCCAAAGACCGTCACACGAAGTGCCGGCCCATTGTCCTTCATACCTTGGCGCGCCGCCGCCAAAGGCGTTGCCGTCAGGCCAATGATAGAAGAGGCCTCCACCAAACGGTTCAGACTATAACCTTCGTCTGTTGAGGAGCTGTAAATCGCCACTGGCCCTGGCCAAGGCGTCGCGGTGATAGCAACATGCGGCGCATGCTCTACCTCGTCACCGCGCATCAACGGCAAGTCTAGGAATACTGGATAGGCCGGTACTGCTGGCGTAAAGGGGCGCACAGTGGTATCTTCTTCCAAGCGGTCACTCGGCCGATAAACCCCCGTTTCGACCCGAACCGCCTCAATCATCTGCGCTCCAGATTGCTCCACATGGTCCAACCGATACAGCGCTTCACCATCCTCGCTAGGCAATCGCACCACATCACCGGCGCCAATCGCCAGTTCCGAAAGCGGCAGCGCAAAACGCGCGCCATCGCGTGCAATCCGCGATTCAGCCAACCAACGCTCCACCACGGCGCGTCCCTCAGCAGCAGTGAAAGACAACGCCAGTTCTGATTGTGAAACCCCAAACGTCGCCTCATCCGGAAAAACTGCTTCGGTCGCCCGCACCTCATAATCACCATTGGCCTCGACATAGTTCAACCGGATCCGCCCGGCCACCTCGGCAGATGGAGCGCGTACTGTTTCGATCAAACCGCTGGCTTCTGCCGCCACTGCCAGTTTTTCGGGCAGTACAGTCGCCGTTTCACGCCCGTCACGGTTTTTGAATATTAAAACACCGTCGCGCTCGACTGCATCGATCCCATAGGCCAGCATCAGGGGTTGCAGAGCTGACCGCGCGCCGTCAATTGCCGGAACACTATAACCACGTACATATCCAAACAGGCGGCTCACGTCATAATTCACAACACCCGACCGCTCACATACCTCAGCAACAGCCGATGCCAAAGACCGCGCCGCAGTACGTCCATTTATCCAATGACCACGCGCATAATTCTCGCCGTCGGTCCATAGGTCTTGATTGTTCGGGAAGTACGGGAACGGACGCGCATCCCATGCCCAAACATGGGCGCGCTCCATATCCAACATTTTCACATCAGTTTCATCGTGCACCGGATTGTTTTCGGGGTCTGTCCAAAACTGATGCATCGCCCGCAGATACTGAACCTGTATCAGCTCATCCCGTGTGCCATTCGAATGGCGTGGCAGGCTGGATTCCGACGACTTGGGATCAACAAATTTGTTGGGCTGGTTGGTGCCCTTATCAACGGCAGCACAGCCAAGTTCCGTAAACCAAATCGGTTTTGAACCAGCTTCCCAATCAGTTGGATCGCTCTGTCTTACCCCACCAATACGTTCATGATGGGTGCTTAACCACCACCCTTTGAGGTCTTTATAGCGATAGATCCATGGCTCCCCATGCTCTCCATCGCTAATTGGCGTGCGAATTTGCGCGGCCCGTGCTTCTGGTGAGTGGTAATACCAATCATAACCCTCGCCACCCATGATATTTGATTTCAGATAATCAAGATCATAGATCGAACCCGCAGCCGCATCCAGATGGTCGTAGCCGTCGCGCCAATCGGACATAGGCATGTAGTTATCAATGCCGATAAAATCTATGTTTGCATCCGCCCATAGCGCATCCAGATGGAACAACCGATCATTGCTGCCATCTTGTGGCTGATATCCGAAATACTCGGACCAATCGGCTGCATAGGAAATCTTGGTTCCGACACCCAAAATACCACGCACATCAGCTGCCAAAATCCGCAACCCCTCGACCACGGGGAAGCTGCCTGCAGCCCCCCTAATCTGTGTCATCCCGCGCAATTCAGAACCAATCAAAAACGCCTCGACCCCACCTGCAGCTGCACAAAGATGTGCATAGTGCAGGATAAAACGTCGATACGACCACTCCGCTGGACCGCTATAGATCACACCATTGGCCGTCGGGGTGAAATCCGCTGCAGTCGCCATGCCAAAGAATGCAGCAACCTCGTCTTCTGCTGCTACCGTGCCATCAGGGCCACCGTCTTTCTCAGGAGCAACCGAAAGGGTAATGCGCCCACGCCATGGCAGCACAGCTTGGCCTACCTCATCTGAATAAGGATCTGGCAAGACGTTGCCCTCGATCTGATCCATCAGAACAAACGGATAAAGAACCACACCCTTGCCGATCCCGTTCAAATGCGTAATTGCCTCAATCACAGATTGATCCGTTGGTGTTCCGCCGTAGATTGAACGCTGATCGACCTTTGGAATCTCCTCAGCCAAGGCCCGCGACACACCTGAAACGGACCAGGGCATCCCCGTGCCGTCATCGACAATCTGCTCAACCTTGGGCTGGATATTGCAATCCTCGCAGCGTAAGTCATCGCCAAACCAGGAAACCACCAATGAAACCGAGCCACAATTGGGCAGTTCTTCATCCATCGCTTCTACAGATGTCGCGAAATCGGTTTTGCCCGAAGGCGTGTTCATATTGGCTGTACGGTTCACACCAAACCCCGATGAATAATGCACCGGCGTTGTCGCCAACGCATATTCGCCAGTGCCAGGGATCAAAGCAACGGCCGAAACGGCCTGCGCAATGTCACCTTCGTCCTCATCTTGTGCAGGGCGCAGCACTTCAAAGGTGAATTGCGGTATCCGGTTGCCAAATTGCCCCATTGGCAAATCTTCAAACATTACATAGGCAATGCCGCGATACGCAGGGGCGTGTCCCGCCCCCTCAATCGCCTCGATCTTAGAATCCGGCATTTGATCTTCTGACCCAGAATACACCCGCATATTTAGATCGTCGCGCGAAATCTCGATCCCGTCGGCCCAAATTCGACCAACTCGTGTGATCACCCCTTCACACAGGGCAATCGCCAAGCTGACCGTGTAATTATATGTCAATGTTTTAGGCTGCGGTGGCGCACCTTTGCCCCCGCCCGAGGCCACAACACCCTCTTTGAACTGCGACGCCCAAATAACTTGACCGCCAATCCGCATTCGGCCATAAACTTGCGCTACCGAGGCCCCCTCGGACGCCCCTGTCAAACGGAAACGGTCTACTTGACCGGTTTCGACAACGTCCGAGCCTGCCCCCATGATCCGCTGATCCAACACACGGCCAAGCGTTGCCCCGACAGCGCGGCCAATGACGGCACTCGACATCCCTAAAACGGCACCGCCTACCGACGAACCTGCCGCAAATCCGATTGATGATAATACAATAGTCGCCATCAGAGCCCCTCCTCGGGAAACGCAAATCGCGCCACAATGCGGCGCTGCCACGGTGTGCTCAGAGGGCTCTCAACCACCCCGTGCCCCGTATAGGCATGAATAAAAGTCGGGGTTGGACCGGATTGACCCATAATCCCCAAATGCTTGGCCACCCCACCCGCTCGCATACGAAACAACAGCAGATCACCTACAGCCGCCCCTTGCTGCACCCTTAGATGCCGCAAGGCCGCCCTCCACAAACGCTCTTCGCCCTGTGGTTCAGACCAATCGGACGTATAGGCAGGCACCGTTTCCGGCTCTGCCCCGTAAACCTCTCGCCACACACCGCGCAGCAAACCCAGACAATCTGTGCCGGCACCTTTGGTCGACGCTTGGTGCCGATACGGCGTACCAATCCAACCCCGAGCAAGGCAGGCAACCTGCTCCCCAATGTCTGACATCAGCTCAAACTCCCACCATTATTGACACCACCACTGGTCGGATATGACATCAGCCAATCCTCACCAGGGATGTCAGGAAAGCCGCGATAATTCAGAAAATTATCGAATTTCAAGCGGCAGGTATTGCTGCGCTTGTCACAACCAGCCTCAATGCGCACCAAATCACCGGTCGCGATCTTTGCGCGAAATCCTTCCCACAACTCGATCACGCGACCATCCTCAGTCTGGAGGTCATTCTTGATCGCGCCGACCAAACCGACCGCCTCACCACTCAAGACAACAAACCGGCCATACTCGAACCAACGTGCGTCAAATCCACTTATTTCGGCAAACCGGAAAATGCGGGCTTCTTCAACATCCTCTACAGCCATCTCTGCAACGTACCCTGGCACATCAAAGGCAAACCGACAGTCTTTGTCGCCCAACACAGCCGTACAAGGCTTTTGATAGACCCGCCCTTGTGGCTGGTTCAACGCTTCGGTCAAGCCGCGCAATTCTGCTTGAAATGCTCCACCACTGCGACGCAACTCGCCAATCGTGCCGCGAAACTGCAATACACGTTGATCCAGATCCGCCCAATTCACCAACCAGGCCCGAACCTCGGCCCCGTCAAATCGACCGGCCGAGATATCTTCTTCAGTGATCGCTGCATCCGATATCGCGCCCAAGGCCTCGCTATTGTCTACAGCCAAACCAGATGTCTGCTGCAATGCCTTTGCCGCCAAACCGGAATCCGCTTTGAAATCAACGCCCTCAAACGCCAATGAGCGATCGTGATCGGTAAACCCATAAGAAACACCATCACTGCGAACTACAGCCCAACACCGACACACATTTGTAATGCCACTGCCCAAATGTGCCTGAAACTCTGCTGAAACACCCATCAGATACGCACCTCTACCACGGGCACGTTCGGCACCTGCCCAGCTTGAAAACTCGCCACTGAGGCTTGGATCCGGTCTGTATCAAACCGCACAGGAACATCAAATTCATACCCGGCTGTCACCTCGACCCCCTCATCCGGTGGGTGGTCAAAGGTTACAATACCGGTCGCCGTATCCACATCAAAATGAATGGACTCTTGCAACTGATCACCTTGGATTCCAATCGTCACGCTGCCCAAAACCGGTTTGGTTACAGGGCGCACATAAGTTGCATCACCGGACGTATAGGTTTTGTTCAAAGCGAACGCCGAGGTCACCCCATCCCCAATGGCAATCACCTGGTCTTCAAAATTCGTCTCAAAAGAGGCCTTGCCGGATTTGTAATCCGACCAATCCTTCCAACGGAACCCATATAGCTGTCCTTGCCTTGCCTCAAAAAACGCAATCAACAACTCAACATCATCCAACGAACGCATACCCAACCCCGCATCATACCGATGCCGCGAGAAGGCCCATGGAGTGTTGCGCTCTTCAAATCCATTGGCAAGTGTCACAACCTCGGTGCGCCGCTCAGGACCACCAACCGCGCCAAAACTCAAACTGGCCGGAAATCTTTCCTCGTGAAAACCCATTGCGTCGCCCTCCTAGCGGTTGCGTTGCCCACGCCCCAAAGCGCGCGCCATTTGTGATGCAATCTGCCCCTGCGAACGCTGAAAGCCTTCGACATTCGGGGTTGATATATTCATCGTTATATTGACAGGGGCTGATTGGCCGTTCATCTCAACGCCCAACCGCCCGTTCATGCCACGGGTCAGCGGCATAATCGCCTCGGGGCCGGCTTCGCCCATCAGGCCAGTGCCACCACGCATTGGAAATGTGGTCGGCCCACTGACAATGCCACCGTTGGCAAAAGGCATCACCCGGCCTTGCGAAAAACTAGCCCCATCCGCATAGGCGGAGCTGCCGCCGACAATACTGCTGATACTGCTCGAAATCAGGCCACCAATATGTTTGGTAACCGGTGTGATTGCGGCGTTATAGGTTGCCTTAATCATCGAATCCGCCACTTTGCCCAAAGCGTCCGACAGCTTGAGTCCATCAAACACCAAGCCGTCAAAGGCCGATTTTAGGCCACGGCTCATGCCTTTCGATAAAACATCCACCTCGCGGTTGGTTGTGGTCAGGCTGTCGCGCATTTTGCCAAGTTCGCTATCAAAGGCCGCCGTCATCGACGTGGCACTGCTCATCGTTGTCTCAAGTGCTGCAACCTGATCGTCAAATCCGTCCAGCCCGTCCACTTCTCTTGTCATTATTTAGTCTCCATTTTTTCGGGCGCCCCTTTATCTGGAAACGCCTGGCTTAATTCCTCTAGCCGCGAACGGCCCATCGGCGCATCCACCCCACCCTCACCCAGCATCATCAGAAATTCCGCAGGGGTCAGTTGCCAAAATTGACCAGGCCGCAAACCAAGACCACGCAGACCTGCCCGCATCAAAGCCGGCCAGTCAAACCCGCTCATCCTGCAGCCACATCCGGAACAGCAAAGGCCCGCGCCAGCAATTCCGCCGCCACGCGCGCAGCCTCAACAGGGCCGCCCGCGATCTCGACAGACAACAGATCTACTGCGCCCCCTTGCCAGCCGCCGCCACGCAATCCGGCCACAATCAGCGCCAGCACATCACGTGTGCTGAACTGACCGCTCTCAAATCGCTCAACCATCCCAATCAGCGTCCCTGTTTCCAAAGACGCTTCAAGTTCGGCCAATGCCCCGAGTGTCAGCTTGCAATTGTGCATCTGCCCATCCAGGCTTAAGGCCACTTCACCAGCCCAAGGGTTGCTCATGGCACAACCGGTGTGAAGGTCAATGCGCCTGCCGAGGCCATGCTCAGCTCATACGTTGCTTCACCGTTGTAGCTGCCGGAATACTCAATCGCCGTCATCTGGAACGCACCTTCGATGATGCCAAATTCGGGAATAATCACCTGAAAATTCGGCGTTTCACCATCAAAGAAAATCTGCCGCGCGCGCTCATCCGTGGCCGCATCTTTGAACACGCCCGAACCGGAAATCGAAGCCGCTTTAACGCCAGCTCCACCCAGCAATTCGCGCCAGCCACCTTGGCTCTCCAAAGAGGTCACATCGACCGCTTCGGCATTAAAACTAATCCGTGTGGCACGCAGCCCCACAATGGTCTCAAACAAACCGCCTCCGGTCATGTCGAGTTTAATCAAAAGGTCCTTGCCGTTTTGGGCACCCATAGCTGTCACTCCATTGTTTTCTGAAAATTAGATCACTGTATCCGGGCCGCTCATCAGTCCCTGCGGGGCCTTCTTCGCGAAGAAAACCCTCAGGCTTGATATGCGGTCCCGACATTTCTTAGCTGTCTTCAACCCGCGCATTAAATTGCAGATCAATCCGGCGTGTTTCTCCGGTGCCAACCCGCCGTGCCGTTGCACGGTTAAAGTTGATGTAACAAAGTGCGCCGCGCGCCAGAACCAGCTCAGCGCCCTGTAGCGCATCACTCACCGCAGCGCCGACCTGCTTGGCCACCTGAAACCCAGCCGCGTCCGAAATCACACTAATGGTGAGCAAATGCAGCGCGCCGAAACCTGTCTTATCGGAACGGTCCCGAACATCCTCAGGTCCTAAACTGACATAGGTGCCCAAAATCGTTCCCGACGGCGCATTGTCATAGATCGCTGTGCCGACCAAGGCCGCCAAAGCCGTATCCGCCGTGAGGCGCTGGTAGATTGCCGCCTGTAGGGCTGCAGAAACTCCATAACTCATGACGATACCTCCTCATAAACATAACAGGTCAGGTAATGGGCCTGAGGATCACGTTCCGTCACAGCCTTGATGCGAAACAAACGTGTTCCTTCGCGAAACCGCTGATTTGGTTTGGGGCGCGATTCAGCACCCACGGGCGCCGCACGAACGGTGATCCGGTAGGGAACATTGGAAACGGTGACAAATTCTCCCGCTTTCTCGCTCCCGGTACCGGCACTTATTTCACCCCATAACGTGCCCAGCTCAACCCAGTTCTCGACAAACCCACCCGAACCATCCGGTGATTGCACCGGATCCTCCAGCACCAGCTTGCGATTTAAAACAGGCGCACTCATGACGCTGCCCCGCCCAAAATCCGAACCGTGCGATAGCGTTCAATCAAACTGGTCACACCATAAGGCATCACATCATTGCCCGCCCCGCCGACATCACGGTGCTCATAATAATGCGCTGCCAGCAACATGACCGCATGGGTCACATCAGCCGGCAAATCTTCCCAAACGGTACCAAAACCTGCCGTGAAAATCACCTCGGCACTGCCACCAATCGGGATCACCGGAAGGTTGCCACTTGCCGCCAACAATTTGGGGCGGTGGTCATCTTTTTGTAAACCATAGCGCGCGGAATCAATCACGGTCACAACCGCCAACCGATCCAGCAAGCGCAATTCGGTAATTGCATTCACGGGGGCCACAGGAAACGCCTGCTGATCCAGCGCCCGCCATGCGGTCAACGACCACATAAAGCTGCGTTCTATCAAAACCTTACCTGTGCGTGCCTCAATTGCCGCCATCGCACTGCGAAGGTAGCTTTCCAACACCGCATCCTGCACCGCATCATCGGCAAACCCCGTGCCCATCCGCAAGTGGTCTTTGAATATTGCAATTGGCAGCGCCAGCGTGGGCACTGTGGTCTGCTCGATTAACATCATAAAATTCTCCGGTAATTGGGGCCCCTGGTCGGTAGGCGGGCGCACGCCATTCGCATTGCTCGGACGGAGGGGAGCAGCTAGACAACACGAAAAAATCTCGGCGTACGCCCAATCGGTCACCCCCCGCATAGATGGGGGATGACCTCTCTCGATATCCCTTAGGAGACCGAGAATTTCAGCAGTTTGATCGCAGCGAAATCGCTTACATCACCACCAACACGCTTTGTCGCATAAAACAGAACATGTGGCTTGGCGCTGAACGGATCACGCAAAACACGCAGATCAGGACGCTCGGCCACAGTGTAACCAGCGGCAAAGTCACCAAAGGCAATCGCCGTGGCGTCCGATCCAATGTCAGGCATATCTTCGGCGATCAAAACTGGATAACCCATCAAACGAGCAGGCTCGCCTGCGGCCAGACCATCGGACCACAAAAAGCGGCCATCAGCGTCTTTCATCTTGCGAACGGCACCGGCGGTTTTCGAGTTCATGATGAACGTCGCACCTGCGCGGTACTGTGCACCCAGCGCATAAACCAGATCAATGATCGAATCCGCTGGCGTTACGCCATCAAAATCACCATCGACACCAGTGGCGATATAGCCCAGGTTGTTCCAGGCCCAGCTTGCGTCATCTACAGCCGTATGCGTCAGAAAACCCGTTGGTTTGTCGATGCCATCGCCAGAAACAAAAGCCGCGGCTTCTGCGCGCGAGAATTTGTCAGCGATACGACCGGCCAACCAGCTCTCGATGTCAAATGCACTGTCATCCAGCAGGCGTTGGCTGGCTTTAGGCAGCGCGCTCAACTCGTGCAACGGGATGGTGATGCGGTCAATGGAGGGCGTGCCGGTTTCAACGGATGGATCGGTTTCAGTGGCCCAACCGGCACCAACATCGGTGTGGTCGATCAGCACATCAAAGGATGTCGCCTCAACATTCACCACATTTGCGATGGAACGCAAAGATGCTGTGGAGTTCAAAACCGATTGAATGGTGTCCGCTGTTTGCGGGTCCACCAGATAACCACCGTCTGCCGAAACAGATGTGTTCATGGATTTGCCATCCAAATGAATGCCGCGCAGCGCGTCATCATCGCCCGAACGCAAATAAGCGTTGAACGCTTTCTGGTGTGGGGCTTCGGTCTCGGCCGCTGCAGAAAGTGCAGGGCGTTTATGGGTCATTGTCTTGCGGTCCAGCATGGTCAATCGCTCTTCTTGTTGTTGCAGTTTNNGAATTAAGTTTGTCCTGAAACTCGTTCAGATCATTTACGAAACCGGCCATCGCGGTCTTCACCTCGGCAGCCGGAGACAGGTCCGTTGGCGCATGTCCAACGTCCCGAGCCTTTCGGTCGGTTTTGCTCATTTAGTGTTCCTTTAAAAAAGGGAGGTTAGATCGCTGGCTCAGTCGCGGGCCAGCATGTGGCGCGCATCATTGATAACGCCCGCCAGATCACGCAGAGCATCAGCATCCGGAGTTTCCCCCTTGGCCCCCACCCGCGCTTCTGGAAGCATCGGGAAAGTGACCAAAGACACCTCCCAAAGCTCCAGTTCAGCCAAGAGCCGCTGGCCCTTGCCATTCTTATGTGCCTTTTTGGTGCGGTATCCGATCGACAAACCGTCAATCGCCCCCGCTTCAATCAACGCCGCCGCCTCGCGGCCCTTTTCGACGTCCAGCAACAAACGACCCTTAACATACAGGCCCTTTTTGTCCTCACGCACCTCGTCCCAAATGCCAATTGGCTGGGTCGGGTCATGCTGCCACAGCATCTTAACATTACGTCCTTTTTGGGCAAGATTGGCCAAAGACGCGGCATAAGCCCCCGCCTCAACTACATCGCCACCCTGGTCGCATTTGCCAAAAAAACTGGCGTAACCTTCGATCAAAGTGCCATCAGTAACGGTCACACCACTATCGATCCGGCAGAACTTGCGCTCCAAACCGGTCTCATAATCCATTGATTTCATGTCCATCTTCCTACTTAGGTGCCGCATCCAGCAGCGAGATTACGCCTTGGGTCAACACCACGCCAACCACGCCATAAACCGCCAGCCACAGCCGTTTTTCCAACCGCTCGATCATCACTTCAATGCGTGCCAAACGGTCAGCCAAAGCCTCAAATTGCAATTTGGTCACCCGTTCATTGGCCTCAATACGGGCGGTTGCGGCATCAAAACTATCGTATAAGAACCGCGATCCAGTCGCGTGTGTGCGCTCATCGGTCATTCATCCTCCGACAATTTTGGCAATCCCAAAAGGGCGCGCTTTTCGGTGTCGCTTAAAAACGCAGCCTCACTCACCCGCTTCCACTGGTTGTCCCGTTCGGCCGACAGGGCCGGAACCTGATCCAGATCGGGCTTCAGCTCGACAGCGTCACCACCAAAACGCATCAACCACTCCGAAACCGAAGCCGCCACACGGGTCGCCAGCGGCAAAACCGTCAACCGGTAAAACGCACGGTTGGCTTCTTGGTAATTTGCATAGGCTGCGTCCCCAGGAATACCCAACAACATCGGTGGAACACCGTAGGCAATCGCAATCTCGCGCGCCGCGGCTTCCTTGGTCTTTTGGAACTCCATATCCGAGGGCGAGAACCCCATCGGTTTCCAGTCCAAACCACCCTCCAACAACATCGGACGCCCCGCATTCGCGGCCCCTTGATGCTGGCTGGCCATCTCGTCCACCAAACGATCGTATTGATCCGGCGTCAAGCTCGCTTGCCCGTCCGATCCGCGATACACAATTGCCCCCGAAGGCCGCGCCGCATTGTCTAGCAATCCCTTGCTCCAACGGGACGCGGAATTGTGAACATCCACCGCGCTGGCCGCCGCTTGCATTGGCGAAAACCCGTAATGATCATCTTGCGGCGAAAACGTCTTGATATGGCAAATCGGCTGCAAATCACCACTCATATCAAAGCGGTGTTTTTTGCCACCAACGGCATAGTCATATGCAATCGGCCAACCATCAACGCCCGGAACCACATTCATACGGTCACTGCGCAAAACATGCATCTCAATCGGCGCGCCCATGTCATCCGGCACGGCCTCAAGATACCCATTGCCAGTCAACAACAGTTGACCATAAAGCGCCTCGAACAACTCGGCCCGCCCCTGGCTGGCGTTGGGATGCCGGATCAAACCCAGCACCGGGTGCTCATCATACCGCCGCTCGCTATCCTGCAGCACCAAAGGCAGCGCCGCAGCGGCCTCCGCCACCAGTTTCACACACCGATATCCAACTGGATTCCCCAAAAAACCCGTGCGGGTCAAGGACACCACATCTCGTGGGCTCCAGGCCACACGTCCCGCCCCATGATACGCCACCACAGGCCCCGTCGCCGAAGCCTTTTGCTCGGGCACGGTTGCACCCTTTCTAAAGAAATTAAACGCCATAAGAAGAAGCTCCTCGTCTCTTCACCAATTTATCTCACCGATTTTCGTGACAGTTCCCTGTCTTCTTGTTTGTACAAATATCCACGTTACAGGTTAAATCCCTGCTGACCTGTGGCGCGTACATTTAACCAAATAGTAACTATAAATTCCGTACCCGTGGCCTGCGCCACTTGGCAGCGGGCTCAATCATCAACTCATGCAAGGCCCAGACCAAAGCATCGACCCGATCCGGGCTGTCTTTGCCCATAAACCCGCGTGTGGTCATCAGACACATTTGATCCTCCAACACGCGCAAACCACGCAAATGCCGCACCCGTCCCTGCTCATAAAGCGCGGCCACAGGCTCGGCCCGCGCGATCTTGCCTTTAGAGGCATGCACCGACCGATACGGTACCAGCGGGTCAATCTGACGGATCACGGACTCAACCATGTCCCCCCCCTGATTGACCTCGGCTACCAGCCGATCCGCGCCATATTCTTCCATCATCGCAATCGCCACCCGTGCCCAGGCGGCCGGGCTGGCCGCGCTCACGGTGGCATCCCTCAACACCACAGCATGCCAATCAGAAGGATTACCCTCACAATTGGCCCCAACCACAACAATCCCGCACTCATCAGATCCTTTGTGGCCCGTAACAGGCGGGTCAATCGCCACCACGACGCGACTAAACTCTTCCCCCGCCTCAACCTGCAAATCCTGAAGCATTTTTGAATTCCACAGCGCACCCTCGGCGTCCTCCAGCAAGACGCCATCCAACTCCTGTCGCCCCAAACGTGTACCAGCATAACGTGCCCGCACTTCGTCCAGGAACGACGCCGCCAAATAGGCCCGATTGGCCTCGGTTGGCGCAGATGTCGTCACCGTGGTCGAATTGGCCAACAAATCCTTTAGAACCGGCACATTCTTTGGCGTGGTGGTCACGCATTGGCGCGGGTTGTCCCCCAATCGCAAACCAAATTGCAGCATATCCCAGGCCTCTTGACCTTTTTTCCACTTGGCCAACTCATCAACCCAAGCAGCATCAAACTGCGGCCCTCGCAAGCTCTCGGGATCATGCGCTGAAAACAACTGCGCCACCGCTCCGTTTGGCCAAACCAGACGTTTGCGTGTGGCCTGCCATTCGGGACGCCGGTCTGGCGGAGAGCAGGCCAATATCCCACTCTCGCCGAACACCATAACTTCACGCGCCTGCTCAATGGTTTCTCCAACCAGGGCCACGCGGCGTGACCGCCCCATGTCCTTGGGACGCGACCCCTCAACTTCACTGCGCACCCACTCGGCTCCAGCGCGGGTTTTTCCAGCGCCACGCCCCCCCATAATCACCCAGCTGCGCCAATCACCTTTTGGCGGCATCTGGTGATCAAAGGCCCAAAACTCGAACAGATATGGCAGCGCCAAAATCTCGTTCTCCCCCAAGTCATTCAGAAACGCTTGCTGAATCTCCGGCGTCGCGCAAGCGAGCCATTCTGCGCCCGATCTCATCGCGCGCCGCGTCGAAGTCGAGCGCATATTCATGCACGATTCCTGCGGTATGTTTACGGAGTTTTTCAAGTTTCGACCTCTCATCCAGCGTCGTCTGTATAGCTTTGCCCAAATCGCGAATACGCCCCGCCGCCTCCTTGGAAACGTCGTTGTCTTCTTGTTCGAGCATTTCAATAATGGCTTCGGCACGGTGTAGCATCCGACCAAAGTGTTTCTCGGCAATCGAAAGAATATCCTCCGCATTGCTCAGGTCTGTTAGCGATGTGTTGATTGTCATATGCTTGGTGTTTGCCTCTCATGCCTTAAGCGTTTTGCACTGCAAAGTTAAACACGCCTCAAGGTCCGCCCACCCTCAGGACGAAATATGAAATCGGTTCATGCAAATTGCTTTAGATCCGCACAAGAAAAATGAAAAAGCAGCCGCAGGATTTCTCCTCGACTGCTTGCCCACTTCTTCTAGCTTGCCATAAGGTATACTTTGGAGCGTTCGCAAAGTCAAGGATATTCGCCAAAACCACGCCACCCCCACCGTGCGATGGGGTTAACAAAACCTTTACAACACAAGGCTTTATCCGCCGACTCTAGTTCCCGTTGCGCTCTGCTTCAATCGCCCGCCACTTGGCAACATTCTCGTTATGCTCACGCAAAGTAACGGCAAATGCATGGCCTCCAGTGCCATCCGCCACAAAGAAAATATACTCTGTGCTGTCCGGGTTTAGCGCCGCTTCAATCGCCGCCTTACCCGGGTTTGCAATCGGACCGGGCGGCAGACCGTCGATCTGGTATGTGTTGTAATCGGTCTTGCGGCGCAGCTCGCTCTGACGCAATCCGCGCCCCAAAATGCTCTCACCATTGGTGATGCCGTAGATCACGGTTGGGTCAGTTTGCAAACGGATGCCCTGATTCAAACGGTTGATAAACACGCTTGAAACCTGACGGCGCTCCTCGGCGATGCCAGTTTCTTTCTCGACGATAGACGCCAGAACCAAGGCTTCTTCTTTGCTTGCCAGCGGCAGACCCTCGGCCCGCGCCGCCCATGCGCCATCCAATATCTTGACTTGCGCTGCCTGCATTTTTTCCAAAACATCAACGCGGCTGCTGCCCAGCTTCACCTCATAGCTGTCCGGTGCCAACAACCCTTCGCCAGGAACCTCGGCAACCTCCCCTTCAAGGAAATCCGCCGCCTTTAGCGCCTCGACAATCTGCCAGCTGGTCACACCCTCTGCCAGCGCGATGCGATACCGCACATCCGCCTCGGCCCGAACTTCAGTATAAGCCGCAGGCACCTCGTCATCCGCAGGAATAAAGGCAACCGCCTCAACGTATTTGTTGGTTTCAGGATCCAACTCGCGCACCTGCACCTGAGTGCGTCGCACCCCGACACGGTACACGATCTCGGTGCCACAGGTGTTCTTGCCGCCGCGGGTCACTATATCAACAATCTCGACCATCGACGCGCCTTCCGGCACCAAAAAACTACCCGCTTTCAATTGTTGGGTCTTTTCCGAATACTCCGCCCCGATGCGAAAAAGCGTGCCACTGCTAACAGCCCCACGGGTGTCCAAATCCTTGGACACTTCGCGCATGGTACTGCCACTGGCTACCCGCAAGCAAATCGCTTGCTCCAACGGGCCGACCTCTTTGTACTTGCTTTGCATCAGCAATACGACGCCGCTGATCACCGCCAGCAACACCACCAGAAACGATAGGAAACTTGATGTAATGTGACGCCACATCAGTCCTTCACCTTACCCATAACAAGACTGGCATTGGTCCCACCAAATCCGAATGAATTCGACAACACCACCGAAATATCCCGTTTCACAGCCACCTTCGGGGCCAAGTCCAGCTTGATCCCCTCTGGCAAGGTATCAAGGTTCAGCGTAGGCGGCGCAATCTGGTCGCGCAACGCAAGGATGCAGAAAATCGCCTCCACAGCCCCAGCCGCGCCCAAAAGATGGCCAATCGCGGATTTTGTGGATGACATGGTGGCACTTGACGCCGCATCCCCCATCAACCGCTCCACCGCGCCCAGCTCAATCGTGTCGGCCATGGTCGATGTGCCATGCGCGTTGATGTAATCCACATCCGCCGGCGTAACGCCCGCACGTTTCAATGCCGCCGACATGGACCGAAAGCCCCCGTCCCCATCCGACGCAGGCGCCGTGATGTGATATGCGTCACCCGATAACCCATACCCCAGAACTTCGGCGTAAATCTTGGCCCCACGCGCCTTGGCATGCTCGTATTCCTCCAGCACGACCACACCTGCGCCTTCCCCCATGACAAACCCGTCGCGGTCCTCGTCATAAGGGCGGCTGGCGGATTTGGGATCATCACTGCGCGTTGTTGAAAGCGCCTTACAGGCGTTAAACCCGGCAATGCCCAATTCGCAAATCGGGCTTTCGGTGCCGCCAGCGATCATCACATCAGCATCGTCCAGCATGATAAGACGCGCAGCATCACCAATTGCATGCGCACCAGTGGAACACGCCGTCACGACAGCATGGTTCGGCCCCTTGAAACCATATCGGATCGAAACCTGCCCCGAGGCCAGATTGATCAACGCTCCCGGAATGAAAAACGGTGAAACCCTGCGTGGGCCGCGCTCTTTCAACGTCACCGCGGTCTCGGCAATCGATTGCAACCCGCCAATGCCCGATCCAATCATAACGCCCGTGCGCAATAGGCTCTCTTCATCTTCGGGCTGCCAGCCTGCGTCCTTAACAGCCTGATCCGCCGCCGCCATGCCATAGAGGATGAAATCATCCACCTTGCGTCGATCCTTGGCTGCCATTGTGTCATCAGGGTTGAACGTACCGTCAGTACCATCCCCCATCGGGATTTCGCAGGCGTAATCGGTCAGCAAATGGCTAGCATCAAACCGCGTGATAGTGCCCGCACCAGACTCGCCCGCAATGATCCGGCTCCAGGTTTCTTCGACCCCGCATGCCAGCGGCGTAACCATTCCCAAACCTGTAACGACAACTCGGCGCATATTATTCCCCCAATGGTGTTCTTATTCTGCTCATAGCCCTATTACCCCGCCCCCACCCAGTTCGGCAAGCCTATCTGGTGTAATCTGCAATGATACGCCCAAATATACGATCCCCGCATATTTTCATTAATGCCCCGATTGCCGCAAAACGCATATTTTTTTTGCCATCCCCGCCCCCGAAAAAACCATATCTACAAAGAAATCCCGTGGGCAGCGCTTAACATGGGGTTTCGGGCGCTTTAGACCCGCCGCTCAAACAACTGCAACTGATCGCCTTCAAACGCAGACAGGCGCGTTTTTATAAACCCCAGCTTGCCCGCCAGCCGCATGGATGGCGTATTTGCTGGATCAATCATGCACACACAGCAGTCCGCAACCCCGGAACCATCAAACCAGCCCAGCGCCGCCAACATCGCCTCATGGGCATATCCGTGGCCCTGCGCGGCTCCCTCAAACAGCCAGCCCGCCTCGGGATATTCGTCAAATCCCGCGCCATGCCCGCGCATCGCGGCGGGAAACCCGACCTGCCCGATCAAGTCCCCCGTGTCGCGCCGCTTTACGGACCACATACCGTAGCCCATTTCAGTCCAAGCACCGACATTGGCTAGAAACGATGCCCACAACTGCGCCTCGGGTCGCACCTCCCCACCGATAAAGCGGTAAACCTCGGGCAGGCTCCACAACCGCGCCAACGCTGCGAAGTCCTCTCGCTTTGGTGGCACCAGCATTAATCTTTCTGTTTCAACCCGCGGAATCTCACCAATCCTCCAACGAAAAACGGCGCCCCGCTTAGGGACGCCGCTCTCGAACTCTATATCACTTAAAGCTTAAGAAGCTTTGGTGATGAACGACACAGCGTCGCCAAATGTCTGGATGGTTTCAGCAGCGTCATCCGGAATTTCAATGCCGAACTCTTCTTCAAAAGCCATAACCAGCTCAACAGTGTCCAGGCTGTCAGCGCCCAGATCATCGATGAACGATGCTTTTTCAGCTACTTTGTCTTCTTCCACACCCAGGTGCTCGACAACAATCTTTTTAACGCGGTCTGCGATGTCGCTCATGGTTTATTCCTTTTATCGTTTAGGGTCTTGCCCGTTTT
>DEIK01000024.1:553-3890 GCA_002352425.1 Rhodobacteraceae bacterium UBA2776 | reverse complement strand
TGATTTGTCATTTCTTAACCCTCCGCCGGTTTGCATAACACGGCAGCTGCGCCGTCAATGTCGCCAACAAACGTAGTGATTGGCATGCCGATTTTCACGTCGTGCGGGTCAATCCCGTCAACGCGGCTCATCATGCGAACACCCTCGGATAGTTCGATCATGCAGACGTTATAATCGCCGCCACTTTCTGGCCGGCGTCGCACGGTCGTCGTCGTGTGGACTTCGCCTTTGCCGGATGTTGGCTGCCACGTCAGTGACGTGCCACCGCAATGCGGGCAATTGATGCGTGGGAAAAAGATAGACTTACCACAATCATCGCATTGCTGCAGGTTGATTTGCCCTTTTGATAGCCCATCCCTGAACATCGCGTCCGGTCCTAGCGAATTTTTCACATTACCCTCCTTGCTGCCTTATTTGGCAGGTTACGAATCTGCGTTGACGATATTTCTAACAGACGTTAGATTTATTGCAACTCCTCCATGGTGCAATCAACGAATGCAGGCTATAGATATGAATGATCAACCCTCTGGCGCGCTTTTGGGCATTAAAATTATCGATATGACTTCGGTTGTGTTCGGCCCGTTGGCGACCCAGATGCTGGGCGATCTGGGGGCCGATGTCATCAAGGTCGAAAGCCCCGAGGGTGATATGCTGCGGCAAGTGCAACCGGCCCAAAACCCGGGCATGGGGGCTGCCTTTTTGGGAACCAACCGCAACAAACGCAGCATTGTTATTGACCTGAAAACGCCCGATGGCCGTGAACAATTGCTGGCGCTGCTGGGGAATGCCGATGTTTTCGTCTCGAGCATTCGCCCCGCTGCCCTTGCGCGCCTGTCGCTTGATCCTGAAACCCTACGCACGCTCAATCCCGGTTTGATTACCGTGGCGGCTGTTGGGTTTGGCTCGGATGGACCATATGCCGACAAACCCGCCTATGACGATTCCGTTCAGTCCGTGTCGGGTATGGCCGGGCTGGCCATGATGCAAAATCCCGACAACCCGCCTGCTTATGCTCCGACCATCATTGCCGATAAATTGGGCGGGGTTACGGCGGCGCATGCGATCACAACGGCCCTGTTTCATCGCGAACGCACAGGCCAGGCGCAGCACGTAGAAGTGCCGATGTTTGAAACCCTCGCGTCATTTTTGATGGTTGAACACATGGCCGCCGCAACATTCGAGGAAGAGCCGACAAGTTTCGGCTATAAACGAATGCTGGTGCCGCATCGTCGCCCCGTGCAAACCAAAGACGGCTTTATCACCATCCTGCCCTATTCAAATGCGCAATGGTCGCGGTTTTTCAAAGCCGTCGGGCGTGACGATATGCTAGATCACCCGTGGGTGACAAACATGGATGAACGCAGCGCCAATATTGGTGCGGTCTATGACATGGTGGCCCAGATGGCCCCTGAACGCACCACCGCGGACTGGGTCGCGCTGATGGAGCAGGCCGATATTCCGGCCATGCCGGTGCGCCTGTTGAAGGATCTGCCAAACGATCCGCATCTGGCCGCAACCGGATTTTTCCAACAGATTGATCACCCCACCGAGGGCAAGGTTTGGACAACCAAACCGGCGGTGAAATATTCGGTCACGCCCGCGCGCAACAATATTTTGCCGGTGCCGAAACTGGGCGAACACAGCGCGGAAATTCTAGACTGACAAGCAGCGCATAGGCGTGTTTTTACTTTGCGCCAAACATCGCTTGGCGCAAAATTCCCTGTTCCTAAACGTCGATCGAACGGGCAATCAGTTCTTTCATGATCTCGTTTGTGCCGCCGTAAATCATTTGCACACGACTGTCCGCATATAGTCGCGCGATGGGGTATTCCATCATGAAACCATAACCGCCAAACAATTGCAGACACTCGTGCATCACCTCGTTCTGGGTTTGCGTGCCCCAGTATTTCGCCATCGAGGCCGTGGCCGCATCCAGCGTTCCCGCCTCTAGCCGTGCGATCCCGTCATTGACAAAACTGCGCAGCAATTCGGCCTTGGTTTTCATCTCGGCCAGCTTGAAACGGGTGTTCTGGAAATCCATGATCCGTTGGCCAAACGCCTTGCGATCCTGCGTATAGGCGATGGTTTCGGCCAGTGCGAAATCAATAAACCCAAGCGCGGTCGTGGCAATCATCAACCGTTCCCACGGAAGTTGTTTCATCAACTGATAAAAACCCTGCCCTTCCTCCGGCCCCAACAGATTGGCCGTCGGCACCCGCATATCCTCAAAGAACAATTCAGCCGTGTCGCTGCCTTTCATCCCCAGTTTTTTTAGATTGCGACCCCGGCGAAACCCGTCCTGACCTTCGGTTTCAACCACGATCAGCGATACGCCTTTGGCACCGGCATTGCGGTCGGTTTTGGTGACGACAATCACAATATCGGCGGTGTGGCCATTGGTGATAAATGTCTTGGAGCCGTTGATCTTATAATGGTTGCCATCGCGTTCTGCATGGGTCTGCACGGCTTGCAAATCCGATCCGGTGCCAGGCTCTGTCATCGCAATCGCCGCGACAAGATCACCGCTGACCAGCCCCGGCCCCCAGCGTTTCTTTTGCTCTTCGCTGCCAAATGCCATCAGATAATGGACGACAATCGACTGGATGCCAAAGCCCCAGCCGGTATCGCCAACGCGGCCCTGCTCGTAAATCGTGATCGCATCATACCCGATGCCGCCGCCAAAGCCGCCGTATTCTTCGGGCACCGCGCCGCCCATAACACCCTGCGCGCCGACTGTGCGCCAGAATTCCCGATCCACGACGCCCTGCTCGGCCCATTTGTCAATATTGGGTGCCATTTCGTCGATAAACAGCTTGCGCGCTGTGTCGGCGAACATCCGGTGTTCGTCTTCAGCCCAAGTTGCAGTTTCGGTAAAAAGGCTCATGCGATCTCTCCTGGTTTTTGAATTGGTTTTTACTTATTTGGCTATGTCATCCACAAAACGGGCAAATGTCTCTACGGGTTCGCGCTCAGAGGTGAAATGATTTTCCGGCGCGCTCATGTCCGCATAGCCAAGCGCCACGCCGCAGACCACCATTTGATCGGCCGGAATCGCCAACCGTTTTTGGATGATCGCGTGAAAACCGGCGAATGCCTGTTGCGGACAAGTATCAAGCCCGTGGCCCCGCGCCGCCAGCATCAGGGTTTGCATGAACAGGCCGATGTCCAGCCAAGACCCCAGTTCCAGATTGCGATCAATGGTGATAAATAATCCGACCGGCGCATCGAACAGTTGAAAATTGCGCGCGTGTTGCGTCTGCATTTTTTCCTTTTCGCCCTTTTCGATCCCCAAGGCGCCATAAAGCCCCCAGCCATTGGCCCGCCGCCGCGACTGATA
>DEIK01000024.1:339-542 GCA_002352425.1 Rhodobacteraceae bacterium UBA2776 | reverse complement strand
TCGCCCCACGGGTCGGGCGCATAGGCATATTCTTCGCTGTATTGATCACCAGCTAAAAATGCCGCGACGATTTCATCGCACAGCTGATCCCGCGCAGCACCGCGCACGATGTGCACTTTCCAGGGCTGGGTATTGGTCCCGCTGGGGGCGCGTGATGCCAGATCAAGCAGATCAAGCAAGGTATCATCAGGCACCGGATCAGG
>DEIK01000024.1:0-274 GCA_002352425.1 Rhodobacteraceae bacterium UBA2776 | reverse complement strand
TGGTGCCGGGTCGCGTTGGTTTCTTTGGTCATTTATTCACCGTTATTTTGAAAATTTCACAATTTGCGCAAGACAAACACAAGCATCGGGGAAGATAAAGTTGCACAGCCATCAGGGTCAGCACGGTCCTGCCACGCAGCGGCAACCTGTTTTTCGATTTCGGGGGTGATTTTATTTTCCAACCACGGCACATTCATCACTTTGCCGCGAAAATCATCCAGATTTTGAAAGGTCGGTTTGAGCAAATATTCCGAAGTTTGAACGATTTCAAATG
>DEIK01000099.1 GCA_002352425.1 Rhodobacteraceae bacterium UBA2776 | reverse complement strand
CGACACGCGGCCCTTGGTGGCGAGTTTCACGCCCAAAAACACAGTAACGCCAAACCCGACGGCCTCGGCGTTCAACACTACACGGCGCCCTTTGATCAAGCCCGCGTCGTGCAATCGCTTGATCCGACGCCATGCGGCCGGTTGGCTAAGGCCAAAGCGACGGCCCAAAGCGCCCGCACTAACGCTCGCGTCTTTCGCCAAAGCGCGCAGCAGGTTACGGTCGATTCCATCCATATTCATAGGGGCAATGCCTCGCCTGATTTGATGGTGGCAATCAGCATCAGCGCCTCGATGTCGGCAATATGTGGCAGGGTCAGAATGCGAGTACGATATAGATCTTGGTAATGCGCCATGTCGCGGGCCAGCACGTTTAGGCGCACGTCTACACGCCCCAAAAATGTTTGTATTTCAATCACTTCAGGCACTTTCCGGGCCTCGATTAAAAATTCATCAAAGGCGTTACGCTGGGTTTTTTCCAAAGTGAAGCGCAGGGAAACCTCGACCTCGTAGCCAAGCGCGCGCCAATCAATCACCGCCTCTTGGCCGATCAACACGCCCCCTTCGCGCATTTTCTCCATCCGCCGCCAACAGACGGCAGAGGTTACGCCAGCCCGCCCGGCCAGATCAGCCGTGCTGAGGTCTGGTTCGGCCTGCAGGTTGCGTAGAATACGGCGATCAACATCATCAAGCATGATTTTTGGCCAATACTTAGTTTAGACGAATAATTATTCCCTGATAACAGTGGTTTTTTACAAAATCAATTACACCTTGCATGAGTTTCCCTATATCACAGTCGCAATTCAAATCTATCAAACAAAAGGACTGCCAATATGCGCGTTTATTATGATCGTGATTGCGATGTTAACCTGATCAAAGAAATGAAAGTGGCCATTCTGGGCTACGGCTCTCAAGGTCACGCGCATGCGTTGAACCTGCGCGATTCCGGCGCGAAAAACGTGGTTGTTGCCCTGCGCGAAGGCTCGGCATCCGCCAAGAAAGCCGAAGGCGAAGGCCTTAAAGTTATGGGCATCGCTGAGGCGGCTGCGTGGTGTGACTTGATCATGTTCACAATGCCCGATGAGTTGCAGGCTGACACCTATAACAAATACGTGCGCGACAACCTAAAAGACGGGGCAGCAATCGCCTTTGCCCACGGCCTGAACGTGCATTTCGGCCTGATCGAGCCAAAGCCGGAATTTGACGTGATCATGATGGCACCAAAAGGCCCAGGCCACACCGTGCGCGGCGAATACACCAAAGGCGGCGGCGTTCCATGCCTGGTTGCTGTTGATCAGAATGCTTCCGGCAAGGCGCTGGAAATTGGGCTGTCTTATTGTTCAGCCATCGGTGGCGGGCGTTCCGGTATCATCGAAACGGATTTCCGCGAAGAATGCGAAACTGACCTGTTTGGTGAGCAAGCCGTTCTGTGTGGCGGTATTGTCGAGCTGATCCGCATGGGTTTCGAGACGCTGGTAGAAGCGGGTTACGAACCTGAAATGGCGTATTTCGAGTGTCTGCACGAAACCAAGCTGATTGTTGATCTGATCTATGAAGGCGGCATTGCCAACATGGATTACTCGATCTCGAACACGGCGGAATACGGTCAGTATGTTTCTGGCCCGCGCATCCTGCCTTACGAGGAAACAAAAGCAAACATGAAGGCCGTCTTGAGCGACATTCAGTCTGGTAAATTCGTACGCGACTTCATGCTGGAAAACGCTGTTGGTCAACCAACATTGAAAGCGTCGCGTCGCTCCAACGACGAACACCAGATCGAAATCGTTGGCGGCAAATTGCGTGATATGATGCCGTGGATTTCCGCAGGTAAAATGGTTGACAAAGAAAAGAACTAAACGTCTTTTCATACCGTTACCAAAGGCGTCCCGCACCTCGGGGCGCCTTTTTCTATCAAACAGGGACTAGAAATCTTTGAAAGATTTCAATCTGTTTTCTTTCAAAGAAAACAGCGCATGTTGCAAAGGTACGAACATGGAAGCAGGGCTGATAAACTGGCTGCGCATTGGCGTATTAGGGATGATCTGGGGGTCGTCCTTTATGGCGGTGAGCGTGGCCATCACGGGATATGGCCCGATCACCGTCTCTGCCGGGCGCATCCTGATCGGGGCGGTTGTGCTGCTGATATTGTTGCGTTTCATGGGCATTTCCTTGCCAGATATCAGAGCCCCGCAAGGGCGCATCGTTTGGCTGGCGGCCTTTGGTGTTGGTGTGTTTTCGATGGCCTTGCCGTTTTTCTTGCTCAGTTGGGGGCAGTATTATGTGGCCTCGGGGTTTGCCGGTGTCACCATGGCTGCAGTGCCGTTGTTGGTCTTGCCACTGGCGCATTTTCTCATACCAGGCGAAAAGCTGACACCGCGCAAATTCATAGGTTTTATGATTGGCTTTGTTGGGGTGATCGTTTTGATCGGCCTAGACGCCTTCAAAAGCAGTGGATTGGGGTTGGAACCTGTCGCGCGTTTGGCCTGTTTTGCCGCCGCTGCCTGTTATGCTTGTGGCAGCATCACCACCAAACTGACCCCCAAAGTTAACCCCTTTGCCTTTGCTGGCGCCGCCACTTTATTAGCGGCGTTGATCGTCGTGCCAACTGCATTTGTGGTCGAGGGCGTACCAACAATAGCGCTGGACAAACCATTTTGGGCCATGGTTTTCTTGGGTGTGGTGCCCACAGCCGCCGCTAATCTGTTGTTGGTTTCCGTGATCCGCAGTGCCGGCCCAACCTTTATGTCACTGGTGAATTATCAGGTGCCGGTCTGGTCGGTCATTTTCGGCACGCTGTTCCTAAGCGAAGTCCTGCCCCCGCGCACATTTGTTGCACTGGGCTTGATCATGTTGGGGTTGGCGGTCAGCCAGCGTTGGAAACGGGCTTAAGGCACGACCTTGGAGCGCGCGTAGCTTTGTGCTAGATAGTCGCTATGATAAAGGAGACCGCAATGCATCGGCGTAAATTTTCAACAGGGTTTGTGGCTGCGGCGCTTGCCATGCCAACCGTATTGACTGCGCGCACAGCCCGTGCCGAGGCCTTGGGGCATTATTCCGTTGCGCAATTTGGCCGGGTTACGCTCGACGTTAACACCTTTAGGGGAACTGTTTCGCAGCTGTTGATTGCCACGCCGGTTAGCATGTTTGGCGTCGATCTGCGCACACCGATATCCCAGTTCAATGAACATCGCTTGTCCTATAAAACAACGCCGATGCTGGAAAGCCTGTTTCGCCAACCGTTGAAGGATCGTTTCAGCCCCGCGGATCCTATGGGGCAGGTGTTTTTACACCAGCGACAGTTGATCGTTGTTGCGCAAAACGCACCCGTTTCCAACATCTCCGGTGTAGTGATTGCCCACCGCAAACTTTCGTGGGAACCAAAGACCGGCCTGCGCCGCGTTGCGGCTTCGCATAGCCCTAATCTGGATCAAGTCCAAAGCAATGGCACGCTGTTGGGCAGTGCCCACCAAACCGAAAGCGAACTGCTGATTCATGTCCGTCCTTCGGTTGTTGATATAGCCGCCTAGCCCGCCGCCAAAACGGTTTCGATCGTGGATGTGATGGAGTTGATCACATCTTTGAGCAAAGCTTCGTCCTCGCATTCGCCCATCACACGGATCAATGGCTCGGTGCCGGATTTCCGGATCAACAAACGTCCATTTGCCTTTAAACGCGCTTCACCCTCGGTGATTGCGGCTTTGACCTGCGCATCTGACAGCGGCTCTTTGCCGACCTCATAGCGCACATTGCTAAGCATCTGCGGTACGGTTTCGAAACTATTGGCCAAGGCACTGGCAGGCTGGCCAGACTCCACCATCGCCGCCAAAAACTGCAAGCCCGCAATCAGCCCATCCCCGGTGGTGGCGTAATCCGTTAGCACGATATGGCCGGACTGTTCGCCGCCCAGATTATAGTCACCTTTGCGCATGGCCTCGACCACATAGCGGTCGCCAACATCGGTGCGCAGCAGGTCGATCCCTTGGGCGTTCAAATATTTCTCAAGCCCCAGATTTGACATCACCGTTGCCACCAAAGCGCCCCCCTTTAGTAACCCCTTTTGCGCCCATCTGGTCGCGATCAGCGCCATCACCTGGTCGCCATCGGCAACTTTGCCATTCTCATCAATGATCATCACGCGGTCCGCGTCCCCATCCAGACAGATGCCCACATCAGCGCCATGTTGCACCACGGCTTCGGCGGCGGTTTGCGGGTGGGTCGAACCGCACTCCTGATTGATGTTATACCCGTTTGGATCAATGCCCACAGGGATTACTTCGCAGCCAAGTTCCCACAACACCTCGGGTGCGGCACGGTAAGCCGCCCCGTTGGCACAATCCACAACCACCTTTAAACCTGTCAGCCCACCGTTGCCCGAAAATGTGGTTTTGGCATATTCGACGTAACGTCCGCTGGCGTCATCAATCCGTTTGGCACGGCCAATGTTTTGCGGCTGGGTTGGCTCGATTTCGCCCTGTAGCAGACGCTCAATCTCGTCTTGGGCTTCGTCCGACAGCTTGAACCCGTCGGGGCCGAAAAACTTGATGCCATTGTCGTAATGCGGGTTGTGGCTGGCTGAAATCATAATACCCAGATCGGCCCGCATGGAGCGGGTCAAAAACCCAACCGCAGGGGTCGGCACCGGCCCCAAAAGCAAGACGTTCATACCCGTGCTGGTCAATCCAGCCGTCAGCGCATTTTCCAGCATATACCCTGACAGGCGGGTGTCTTTGCCGATCACAACCCGGTGGCGGTTCAGCCCATCAGTGCGGAAATAGCGCCCGGCGGCAGCCCCGAGCTTCAGGGCCATGTCGGCGGTCATTGGGTATGTGTTTGCGCGTCCGCGCACACCGTCAGTGCCAAATAATTTACCCATAGATTAGTCTCGCTTTACCGTCTGAATGGCCATCTGGATGATGATTGCCTGTTTTGTCGCCTTCATATCATGCACACGCACCAACTGAACACCCTGCGCCACGGCCAAAACAGCCACTGCAACCGAGCCAAATGTGCGGTCCTTTGCCGATAGGGTGCCGGATATGTCACCAATGAATGATTTTCGTGAAGCGCCCACCAAAATGACACAGCCCAAGGCGTGGAACAAGCTGATATCGCGCAGCAATCCCAGACAATGGTCGGTGGTTTTGCCAAAGCCAATGCCAGGGTCGATCATGATGTTGGCGCGCTCAATTCCAGCGGCCTCGGCCCATTGGATACGGCTCTCCAAATAGTCATAAACGTCCAGCAACACATCATCATAGCTGGGGTTGGCTTGCATGGTTTTGGGCGGCCCTTGGGCATGCATCAGGCAAACGGGCAGCCCAGAGGCGACGGCCAAATTGACCATCTCGGCGTCATGGCTGAAGGCAGACACATCATTGATCAAATGCGCGCCAGCCGCCAAGGCCGCCTGTGCGGTGGCGGCATTGCGGGTGTCGATCGACACCGGGGTCTGCATTTCAGAGCAGATGGTTGAAATAAGCGGTGCGGTGCGAGAAATTTCCAGATCAACCGACACCGCATCAGCGCCAGGACGGGTAGATTCACCGCCGACATCCAGAATATCAGCCCCGTTTACAACCAATTCGCGAGCCCGTTTCAGGGCCGCTTCTGGGTTAGAAAAATCACCGCCATCAGAGAAACTGTCCGGGGTGACATTCAGGATGCCCATCAAGCGGGGGGTCTCAAAGGACAGACCCGCGAGGTGGCGGCGCGGGGCTGTGATGCGCTCCAGAATATCGGCCGGAACGTCATCAACCGAGATCAGTTCCCGCCCCGAATGGTTGATTTTTTCGACCGTATCAAACCAGCACCAACCACCCGCGATGTTGCGGGCATTCGCGGTGCGGGTCAGGGTTCGCATCGGAATTGGGCGAAAGTAGTCCTTCATGTGAAATTTTGCGGCGCGTTCGCCGCAAAAGCGCCCTCCCCCCTGCCAATTCGGACAAAACGCGCAGCTTGTAACAATTCGCCCAACCATTCGGCCAAGCCCACGCCGTCGGCCTCCCAAGCCGGACCATCCACGGCATCCAGAACCAGGCGCGATGGGGCCCAGACGCTGAGCTTGCCTTGTTTCATGGCCCAATCCAACTCGGTTCGGCTGTCGACCACAACGCAACGGGCGTCTTTGCTGGCCAGCATCCATGCGTTTTGCTCGATCTGTAGCAAATCAATACGGCGCTGGGTCGGGGCGTGGCCGGTTTGGGGGGGCAGATTTTCCGGCAAGCCGACACAAAGGATCACCGGCGCGTCCTGTTGCTCAAAACGGTCGATCCAAACGGTCAACTCGGGCGCTGTGATCACGTCATTCGAAAGGTAAACGATCATGGGGTGCACGGGCGCATCCTCGGTGGTTTCAACCACACCTCCCTTGCGAGAGCGCGCAATTTCGACCCCCAGTGCGCCGGGGCCGCGATCCAGTTTTTGAATGCGCACAAAGACCCGCATGGCTTGGGGTTCTTGCAATATCCGCTCGGCCACGCGTTCGGCCAAGGTTTCAAGCAGGTTCAAACGCTCTGCCGCCAATTCGAACGCGATGGCCTCGGCTAAGGTGTCATAGGACAGGATACGATCCACATCATCGTCCAGCGGGGCGCTGGCAGCGCGCACCTCGACGACGATGTCAAAGCACAGGCGTTGGGTGGTGCCACGTTCGACCTGAAAGGCCCCGATTTCGACTTCGGTAATATGATCGCGCAAAGAAATGCGGTCGTAGAAATCGCTGCCTTTGGTTTGGGAAGCGCGCGCGTCGGGGTGATCAAAGGCAAACTTGATGTCGTCGGTCATAGGGAATCCACTAAAGGGGACAGATATGTCGCCCTTCTATAGCGTTTTACAATCAATGGGAAACACCGGGCATCCAAATCCGCCCTGATTTGGGGCGAATTCGGCATCGGGACAGATGCATATTGCGCTAGCGGTAAAAGAGGTGCCCGTCGATGCTGGCTGTGCGGGTGAAAACCCGGCTCCAACGTGGCCGAACCGTGTGGTTGTGATAATAGGTCGCGCCCACAGTCAGGTTGCGCGGCGCACCATCCAGCAAAACGCGGGCAATTTTGCCAACATTGCGGTAGGCGGATGGTTCGTGGATGTTTTCAGGGTTGCCATCACATGTGTATGAAAACTGACAACGGTTCAATTTGCCAGTGCCTTGGTTAACAACCGCACAGACTGACCCTGGGAACTTGCTTGATTTGACGCGATTCAAAATCACTTCGGCAACGGCAAACTGCCCCTTGACGCTTTCGCCGCGGGCTTCGAAATACAATGCCTCTGACAAACAACGCCAGTCGGCCCCGCCCGTTGCGGCGGGCTGGTTGGCAACCCATTTGCGGGTGTAGCTTATGGCCGGGATAGAAACATGGTTTTCGCCACGTGCCGCAGGGCGCAAGCTGACAGACGGCGCAGATGAAATCACCCGCATCCGCTCAACACTCAGGCGGCTTAGGGCGTAACGCTCGTGGCTAAGCAGGCGAGTCAATCCGCTGCTCAGCGCGATTTCGTCAGGCTGCACGGTTGGGTCAGTCGAGGTGCTGACGGTAACATCAGCCACAGCAACACCAACGGAACCTGCCATAGCAAGCACGAACATCCAGACCGAAGTCTGTAGTTTAACCAAACTAGAATGCATAACTTCCCCAAATCTCTACTGTTTACACAGAGATCGAGCCCCCAGGCTGCGACCAAGGCAGGTCATACCCCAGTAAAAGCACCGAGTCCAGCCCACGTGACAATTTGGCAACAGGTTGGGCGTGCGGGTGCGTTTGTTCCCGATTTGGAAACGATCATTTGAATCAATTTTTCATCGTATCGTTTTGTTAATAAATAATAATTTATGAAATTGTGTTTTCGATGGCTAATTGCGCAGCTGCCAAGCGCGCCACTGGCAGACGAAATGGCGAACAAGAAACATAGTCGAATCCGGCGCTGCGACAAAATGCGATTGATTCGGGGTTGCCGCCGTGTTCACCGCAAATGGATAAAACCACGTCTTTTCGGGTGCTTCGCCCGCGCTCTGCACCTATGGTCAACAATTCGCCCACGCCTTCGGTGTCCAGCATGTGGAATGGATCCTCGGGGTAAACGCCTTGCTGGACGTAGTCCGACATGAAGCGGCCCGCGTCATCGCGTGACAACCCATAGGTCATTTGGGTCAGGTCATTGGTGCCGAAACTTAAGAAGGCGGCGGTCTGGGCTATGTCACCAGAGCGCAGTGCGGCGCGCGGTGTTTCGACCATCACGCCGAGCTTGTAATCAAAGTCCTGCCCATGCTCGACGCGCACCGCAGCCGCGACGGCGTCCACTTGGGATTTGACCAATTCGACCTCAAGCGTGGCGCTGACCAACGGGATCATGATTTCGGGCACCACTGGGGTGTCTTTTGTGCTGGCCTTGATTGTTGCTTCGAAAATGGCGCGGGCTTGCATGGCATATATTTCGGGCACAGTGATGCCCAAACGCACACCGCGCATTCCCAGCATTGGATTATATTCACGCAGGGCATCGACGCGCCGCGTCACATCGGACACCGGCAGGTCCAGCGCCTCGGCCAAGGCGCGTTGGCCTTCGCGGTTTGCAGGCAGGAATTCGTGCAGGGGCGGGTCCAACAGGCGGATGCAGACGGGCTTGCCCTGCATGATCTCGAACAATTCAACGAAATCTTCGCGTTGCATGGGCAGCAGTTGCCCCAAGGCCTCGGCGCGATCCTGTGAAGTGTCGGCAAAGATCATTTCGCGCATCACCGTTAGGCGGTCTTGCTCAAAGAACATGTGTTCTGTGCGGCAAAGGCCGATACCCTGGGCCTCGAACTCGCGGGCTATCCGGGCATCGGCAGGCGTGTCGGCATTGGCGCGAATGCCAATGTCGCATGCCTCGGCGGCCCATTTCATCAAGGTGGCAAATGCCCCGTCCAAGGCGGGCTCAAGCATTGCAGGTGCGCCCACCAAGGCTTGGCCTGAAGTGCCATCAATGGTGATCGTGTCGCCGGCGGTAAACTGGCGGCCATCCTCGCCGGTCAGGGTCTTTTCGCGGGTGTCGAGCGTCATCCCCATTGCACCAACCACGCAGGGCAAACCAATGCCACGCGCGATCACGGCCGCATGGCTGGTCATGCCACCTTTTACAGTCAAAACAGCTGCTGCGGCATGCATGCCGCGCACATCCTCGGGCGTGGTTTCGCGGCGTACCAAAATACAAGCCTCGCCACGGGCTGCACTGGCCTGGGCCTCGTTGGCGGTAAAGACAATGCGTCCGCTGGCGGCCCCCGGGCTGGCAGCGATGCCTTGCTGGAACATGTCGCGCTTGCCGTCTGGATCAATTTGCGGGTGCATCAGCTCACTCAACGCCCGTGGCTCAATGCGCATCAAGGCCTCTTGCTGGGTTATGATCCCGTCTTCGGCCAAGGCGACGGCAATGCGCACAGCCGCACGGGGGCGGCGTGGGATGCGCACGGCGTCCAGAATGCTAAGGCAATTATTGGTGATGGTGAACTCAATCTGCATTTCCTCGCGCAGACGTTCACGGATCACATTGCCAAACCCGATCAGGGTTGCAATGCAGTCCGGACAGATATCCTCAAGCGCGGGACCACGGTCATCATGGGTGAGGTAGACTGCGGCCGGATCGCCCAACAGCGCATCACGCCCTTGGCTTTGACTAAGATAGCGGCCTTTTGTTTTGGCCAATCCGGTTAAGGCGTCAACGAACTGGATCACACCAGAGCCACATTCACCGACCCCAACCCCCAAAGCCATTTCTTGCACAATCAACCCTAGACCTGCATCCGCAGGCGCGCCCTTGGCTTGCCGCAGCAAGCGCGCTGTGGTGCCAAGCCAGGCCCGCGCCATCGAGCGCAGCACGGCCCCCAGTTGAACGGCGGGGTCCTGCGGAAATTCCGCGTCGGTTTCATCACTATAGGCGCGCAACATATCTTGCAGCGCCTCATTTGTTGGGCTCTCGGGCAGGTTGAACATATCAGGGTCCAACCGTGCCACATGCACCGCAAAGGAGCGTATAAACCGTAAATAAAGCGCATTGGCAGCGGCCTCGCCCAGCTCATTTGACAGAGCCTTGTGGCGTTTCGCGTTCATGCCGATGTTCAGGATCGCGCCGGGGCCACCCCAGTCGGGGTCTTCCGAGCTCGGGCGCACAGAAACCAGGGCCGCGTCGCCAAAGGCTTGCATCATGGCTTCGGTTCTGGCCGATTCTCCGGCCGCGATGCCATGCACGGCTTCAAACGACAGGGCGAGGGTTTTGGGCACCGGCATTTCCAGCCGGATCAGGCGTTGCAGGCATTTTGCTCTGCCGCCGTGGGTTTTTACCCCGATCGGGGCCGTTTGAGTGATTTCGGTAAAACCCATTGTGCTGGCCTATTTTTTGCACAGCAGAAGTTTTCCACTGTTCAACAGCACCTTAGCGGCTGCGGGCTGGGGAGTAAAAAGATTCTATGGCCGCGGCGCAGGGTTGTGCTGAAAAAGAAACGATCAGGGGGATCGTTTCCAGCTAAAACGGGTGCAGCCCAGGGAACAATGATGGGAAGGCTAACCCTCGAGTTTGGAGATATCTGCGACCGAGCTGCATGTTGTGCGGATTTGCGAGAGCAGGTTTAAGCGGTTGCGGCGCACGGTGGTGTTGTCGGTGTTGACCTGAACCTTATCAAAAAATGCGTCGATCGGCGCCCGCAGTGTGGCCATGGCAGACATTGCGGTTGCGAAGTCTTCGGCATCGACGGCAGGGGCGATTTTGGCCTCGGCGGCCGCCAATGCTTTGAACAAGTCGCGTTCCTCGTCGGTTTCGGCGAATTTGGCGTCCGCCCCGTAGGAATACTCGACCCCGTCTTTCTTTTCTTCAGCCGTTAGGATGTTGGAGGCGCGTTTGACGCCTTGCAGCAGGTTTTCCCCGTCGTCGGTGGCCATGAAGGCTTGCAGCGCTTCGGCGCGTTTGACCAGTAAGGTCAGGTCGTCGTTGCCGGGCATCGCGAGGCAGGCGTCGATCACGTCATGGGTGATGCCACGGTCTTTTAGGTAGACCTTTAGCCGGTCATGGAAAAACGCCAACAGGTTGGACGACATGTCGGGCAATCCGGTTTCCAGTTCGCGCACGGCCTTTGGGGCCTCGCCATCAAAGCGTTCCAAAACCTCGCGGATTGCGGCCCCGAATACGCCGTGGTCGCCGATTTCATCCAGCATGTCCTGCAACATCGCGTCGCCGCCAGCTTGAAGATTGTGGCGCAGCAGTTGTGAATCCACATAACGGTCAAGGCGCAAGCGCACGTTATTGTCCAGCACCAGCCGGATCACCCCAAGGGCTGCACGGCGCAACGCGAAGGGATCTTTGGAGCCCGTCGGCTTTTCATCAATTGACCAAAAGCCTGTCAGCGTGTCGATTTTGTCGGCCAGCGCAACGGCGACGGAGGTTGGCTCACTTGGGACATCGTCCGAAGGGCCGAGCGGCGAGTAATGTTGCTCGCAAGCGTTGGCAACACCTTGTGGCAGTTCGGCAGCTTGGGCGTAGTAGCGCCCCATCAACCCTTGCAATTCAGGAAATTCATAGACCATTTCGCTGGACAGATCAGCCTTGGCGATTTGGGCGGCCTGAACGGCCAATTTGGGCTTCGCGCCGACGGGTTTGGCCAATTCGCGGGCCAGATCGGCAATGCGTCTGATACGGTCCGCTTGGGTGCCCAACTTGTTATGAAAGGTGACGTTGTCGAGTTTCGCAGCCATATCCGTCAATGGCACGCGCAGGTCATTCTCCCAAAAGAATTTGGCGTCTGACAGGCGCGCAAACAGCACCTTTTGATTGCCGGCGAGAATGGTTTTGCCGCCATCCGTGGTTTCGCGGTTGGCCACGGTGATAAATTTTTCAATCCGACCGGTTTTGGGATTTTTCACACTAAAGAATTTCTGGTGCTCGCGCATCGAGGTTTGCAACACTTCGATTGGCAGACCCATGAAATCTTCGGCGATTTCGCCCATCAGTACGACAGGCCATTCCACCAGTCCAGAGACTTCGGCCAGCAGGGCGGCGTCCTCAACCACTTCAAGACCTTGCGCAAAGGCTTGATTGGTGGCGTCGGCCCAGATGTGATCGGCACGATCTGTGGCGCTAAGGATCACATGGGCTGTTTTCAACTTGGTGGCGTAGTCCTCAAATGAGGTGACGGCAAAGGCGTCCTGCCCCATGAAACGGTGACCTTCGGTGCGGTCCCCTGCCGCGATCCCATCAATGTCGAGTGGCACGATGGAGGTGCCAGCCTCGTCATTTAGAATACAGATAATTGAGTGCAGCGGGCGGACCCAGCGCAAAGAATCACTGCCCCAGCGCATGGATTTCGGCCAAGGGAAGTTGCGGATGGTTTTTTCCAGCACCTGCGCGATGATATCAGCAGCCGGGCGGCCCGGCTTTTCGATGCAGGCAAAATAAACCTGCCCCTTTTTTTCGTCTCGGACTTCGAGGTCGTCACGGGACACACCTGCGCCGCGCAAGAAGCCTTCGATGGCTTTTTCGGGGGCATCGACGCGCGGGCCTTTACGCTCTTCGCGAGTGGTGGGCGAATGCGCCAACACACCATCCACCGACAGGGTCAGGCGGCGTGGTGTGGAAAACGCACCCGCAGAAGCATAGGTCAGGCCAGCCTCGACCAAACCGTCCGTCACCAGACGTTTCAGATCAGCCGCCGCACGGGTTTGCATACGAGCAGGAATTTCTTCGCTAAACAGTTCGATCAGAAGGTCAGGCATGGGGGTTATTCCGCAAATTTTTCATTGAGTTGGTGCCAGATAAAGGCGCGTCCATCAGGGTAGACCGCTACAACGCGGTCGACACCGTTTGACACATCGGCCTTGGCTAGAAACGGCAAGGCAACGCCAGCTTCAATGTCTGCCCCAATGACTTTGGCGTCATAGCAGGCAAACCACGTTGGGCCGTTTAGGGGGACGGCCTTGTCATAGGACACATAGGTTTCCGACAGCAGTGCTTGCGACATCGGGGTGGTGAAACAGCCGCGAAACCGGATTGGGGATGACTCGCTGTCGATCCCTTCAAAACCGTCTGCGATGATCTCTTCGGGCTCACCCGACACGATTGAGGTCAGTTCGACCACTTCGGTGTTTTGCTCGATCTCATCATAAAACGCAAAGTTCTGCATGTAATAGAGCATGACGCCCGCGATCAATGCTACAACCAAAAGACCCACTCCTATCAGCTTGCCACCGCTCATTGCGCAGCCCATCCGCCAGCGTCTGTTTCCACAAAGGCATCAGCGCATTTTTTGGTCAGGGCGCGGACGCGGCCAATATAGGCTTGGCGTTCGGTCACGGAAATGACGCCGCGCGCGTCCAACAGGTTAAACAGATGGCTGGCCTTGATCGCCTGATCATAGGCCGGATGCACCATAACGATGCGCGTGCCGGTTTTGGGGTCCTCATAGGGATGCTCCAAAATATCGGCGCAGGCGACCTCGGCTTCTTCAAATTGTTTCAGCAACACATCTGTGTTGGCGATGTCGAAATTCCAGCGCGAGTATTCTTGCTCGGTCTGTTTAAACACATCGGCGTATTTCAGCGGAATGATCGCGTCGGGGTCGTTATACGGCATGTCCATGACGTGATCGACGCCCAGAACATACATCGCAAGGCGCTCTAACCCATAGGTCAATTCACCCGACACCGGATGGCAATCATGGCCGCCAACCTGTTGGAAATAGGTGAACTGGCTGACTTCCATACCGTCGCACCAAACCTCCCAGCCCAAACCCCATGCGCCAAGGGTGGGCGATTCCCAATCATCCTCGACAAAGCGGATATCATGCAGGTCCATATCGACACCAATGGCTTGCAGGCTGCCCAAATACAACGCCTGAAGGTCCGGCGGCGAGGGTTTGATCAGCACTTGATATTGGTAGTAATGCTGCAAGCGGTTCGGGTTTTCGCCATAGCGCCCATCGGTTGGGCGGCGCGAGGGTTGAACATAAGCAGCCGCCCAAGGTTTGGTCCCCAAAGAGCGCAGGGTTGTGGCGGGGTGAAAGGTGCCCGCGCCGACCTCCATGTCATAGGGTTGCAAGACGGCACACCCCTTGGCCGCCCAATAGGACTGAAGACGCAGGATGATTTCCTGAAAGCTGCGGGGTTTGTCGGTCATCATGGCCTCGGGGTTGTTGGCGGGTTGGTTTCAAATAGGCAATGTGGCGGGGGGGGTCAATTGCCTGCCTTTTTATCTTTCGCTTCCAAACGCGTTCGAGCCGCTTTTAGCACAGAATCTTCAAACCGCACATGGTGGCGTAACACGACCGCCTCAGCACTCATATCCATCATGTTCCTATCTCGCAGCAAAAAAAGCCTTCCGATGGGGTCGAAGACATCGCTAGGTCCTCTAAAGTTTGCCTAACACCTACTCGTTTGATCTTCTGACGGGTGCGCGCCAATCGAATTGTTTTTCCCCTTTCATCTGATAGTGCGAATTCGAGAGCTGTTATGCTTTTCCAAAAATCCAATACGAGCGAGTCGTTTGGCTCGCCGTGATTGGTCAGAGCATTTACTTCCACCAAGCGCTTAACAGCGGCAGATTCCACATTTTGGGCTTGTTCACGCCTGGCATTCACAATCCATTTATGCAGTTTGGTTAGGTCGCCTTCATTCTCGATAATTTTGATGATTCTCTTATGATTCAACATTTTTCAAATTCCTTTTTAATAAACACACCAATCCGCGCAACCTCATCCACCAACAGCGCCATGTCGCTGTCTTGCGTGCGGTGGTTTGTGATGTTCACGCGAATTGCCACCTGCCCGTCCAAAGTGGTGACCGAGGGGGCGGCGATGCCGCTTGTTTGCAACTGCATGACAATCTCGCCATTCACCGCGTCATTGTCGCCGTATCGGAAACAAACCACGCTGCTGGCAACGGGGGCTAGTAGGGTCAGGTCGGGGTGCGTTGTGACGAGGTCGGCAAGCAATTGGGCTTGGGCGCAGTTTTTGGATATCATCGTGCCCAGCGTTTGGGTGCCGTGCGTCGCGATTTGGGTCCAGATTTTCAAGGCGCGAAAGCCCCGCGACAATTCGGGGCCGTATTCCACAGGCCATGGATTGCCCGCCGCCAAGCCGCGCTCGGTCGCTTGCAGGTACTCCGGTCGGCTGGAAAAGGCGGCCAAATGCGCCGCCCCGTCACGGACCAAAACAAAGCCCGCGTCATAGTTCACGTGCATCCATTTGTGGAAATCAAAAGCCAGCGAATCCGCCCGTGTGATGCCTTTCAAACGTGGCTGCAAAGTTTCAGACAAGACCCCAGCCGCGCCGAACGCGCCGTCGATATGCAGCCACAAGTCTTGCACCGCGGCCAGATCGGCCAAGCCGTCCAGATCGTCAAATGCGCCAACGTTGACGCTGCCTGCGGTGCCGACGATAAGGAAGGGCCGATGCCCTGCTGCGCGATCCTTTGCAATCATCTCTGCGAGCGTATCAACGTCCATTTCATAGGCTATGCTCACAGGTACAGAGCGCAGAGCATCCGCCCCAAGCCCCAGCAAATCAAAGGCCCGCGCCACGCAATTATGCGCTTGACTGGAGGCATATCCAACCAGCCGCGCGCCATCGACGCCATCCTTGCGTGCCGCGCCTCCAAGCGCTTCATCCCGCGCCACTTTGAGCGCAATGATGGTCGCCATCGAGGTGCCAGACACCACCAAGCCGCTGGCGTCAGCGGGAAAACCGAACATCTCGCGCACCCAAGCGACAACCTGTTTTTCCACATAGATCGCGCCGTGGTCCCGCCCGCCCAAGTTGGCGTTCATCGCGGCCGCCGTGATGTCAGCGATCATGCCCGCAGGTGTCCCTGCCCCATGCACCCAACCAAAGAAGCGTGGATGGGTGTTGCCAACCCCGTAGGGCAACAAGTCTTGCAATTGTTGCTGCACCGCGCCGATCTCGGCGCCCTGCACTGGCAATGGGACCTGCAACATCTGTTTCATCGCGTCGGGCATGGCCTGCCAGACCGGCCCCTCGGTGGCACCTTGCATTTTGTCCAAGGCCGCGTCCAACATTGCATGGGCAGTTTGGCGAAATTCCGGCCAGTTGTCGGGGTCAAGCGTATCGGTCATCACGGCCTCCTGTTCAGCAACTTCACCTAACATGAAACGCATAGCATAGGTAGCCGCCGCGCCATCCCTTGGGTTTGAGGCAAAAATGGGGTGCAAATCTCAATTCTTGTCGCTACTTAAGTGGAAATGATTCCGCACCAGAATTTCTTTGTGCACTTGAGGGGTAATATGAAACAATTTTTCGTTTGGGTATTTTTGGCATTTTTCGCGGTCTTGTCAGGACCGGCAGACGCACAGCAGGCGTCGTGGATTCAGATCGAGGCACAACCAAGCCTGCGCCAAGGTCAGGCCCGCGCCCGCGCATATGCTGGTGTTTTTGAAAATGTGAACGGGTTTTCTATTGGTTCTGGCTGGTACGCCATTGCGTTGGGCCCTTTCACAACGGATGCAGCCGAAGCGCATCGTGTTCAACTGCGCCAGGAAAACCTGATCCCGCGCGATAGCTTCGTGGTGGATGGAGCAGCGTTTCGTCAGCAGTTTTGGCCGGTTGGCGCTGATACGCGCAGTCAAACACCCACACCTGCCCCTGTCGAAACCACTCAAACGCCTGATACAACACCCGAAGTTGCCGTGGTGGAAACCCCCGTCGCACCGCCCCCACCTGTTGACGAAACCCCACGCGAGGCCCGCAAGTCCGAGGCCCTGCTGGACCGAGATGAGCGCAAGTTATTGCAGACCGCATTGCAATGGGAAGGCTTTTACAATTCAGCCATTGATGGTGCCTTTGGGCGCGGCACACGCGGTGCGATGGCGGCCTATCAGGCCGCGTTGGGTTATGATGAAACCGGCGTTCTGACCACCAAGCAACGCGCTGAATTGCTTAAATCCTACAACGCTATTTTGGCTGGCATCGGTATGGCCCCCTTGATTGAACAGGCTGCAGGGATCGAAATCAACATCCCGACGGCCCTGGTCGAGTTTGAGAAATACGAACCGCCTTTCGTGCATTTTCGCTCCAAAGAAGACAATGGCGTGCGGGTTTTGCTGATTTCGCAAGTGGGGGATAAATCCTCGCTGTTTGGTCTGTATGACATCATGCAAACGCTGGCGATTGTCCCGACCGAGGGCGAGCGCAACCGTCGGGACAACAGTTTCACCCTAACGGGCCAAGACGCCGACATTCAGTCCTACACCTATGCAGCCCTAAAGGGTGGCATGGTCAAAGGCTTCACGCTGATCTGGCCAACGGGTGATGAAAAACGCCGTACCCGTGTGATTGAGGAAATGAAGGCGAGCTTTAAGCCGTTTGGCGAAACGGCCCTGTCTGACACCTTGGGCGAAGCTTCGCCGGATCAACGTATTGATCTTTTGGCCGGGTTGGAAATTCGCAAACCCACTATCTCGCGCTCGGGTTTTTATGTCGATGCGGGCGGACGGGTTTTGACCACCATTGAAGCGGTTCAAAACTGCAGCCGTATTTCGCTGGATGACAGTTATGACGCCGAAGTGACGTTCATGGACGCTGATCTGGGCATTGCGCTGCTGACCCCGTTAGAACCGCTGTCCCCGACAAATCACGCAAACTTTCGCACTGCCATTCCGCGCATCAATTCTGAAGTCGCGGTCTCGGGCTATGCTTATGAAGGTGTTCTTGGGGCCTCGACCATGACCTTTGGCAAGCTTGGCGATATTCGCGGCCTAAAGGGCGAAGTCGAACTGCGTCGTCTTGTTGTGGCGGCGCAAGATGGCGACGCGGGTGGTCCGGTGTTTGATATGACGGGCAGCGTTTTGGGCATGCTTTTGCCAAAGACACAGGCAAACGGTCAGCGTCTACCGGATGAGGTCAGTTTTGCCATCAGTTCAGAGGCCATGGGCGCAGCCCTGTCCGAGAACGGCGTCACGATTTCGGCGTCGCACCCCGGTGGGGCACTGACACCAAATGATCTGACCACCATCGGCACCGATATGACTGTGCTGGTTAGTTGCTGGAACTAGGAGGCGGCGATGTTTGACTACACGCTATTACACTGGACCACCTTCCTGACAACGGCGGTCATTCTAAACTTGGCCCCTGGCCCTGATGTTGCGTTTATCCTTGGCCAAACTGTGCGCGGTGGGCGCAAATCTGGCTTTGCCGCTCTGGCGGGTATTTGGACAGGGGCGTTTGGCCATGTGTTGATGGCCGCAGCTGGGCTGTCGGCGATTTTAGCCACTTCGGCGGTCGCATTTTCGGTGGTGAAATGGGCGGGCGCTGCCTATTTAATCTGGCTGGGCATTGCAGCGCTTAGGTCTGACGGCAGCGGGTTTATCTCGGATCAGGTGAAGACGTCCGCAGCATTTCGACCAATCTACCGGCAGGGTGTCATTGTGGCGCTGCTGAACCCCAAGGTTGCGATTTTCTTTTTGGCCTTCCTGCCGCAATTCGTGGTGGTCGGAGCTGGTCCTGTTTGGGCGCAATTGTTCCTGCATGGCAGTCTAATCATTGTGGTTGCCGCCTTTGTCGAACCGCCGCTGATACTGGCCGGCGAAACGCTCACAAAAAAGCTGCGCAATTCGCCACGCTTTGGCCTTTGGCTGGATCGCGGTTTGGGTGCTATTTTTATTGCGCTTGGGCTACGACTGGCGATGGAACAACGATAGTTAGACTGTGATTTCGGGCGTTATATAGATCAGTGTCGGGCCGTCGGCCTTTAGCGCGTTCTTCAAGGCTTGCTGAAACTCTACCAGCGTATCTGGGGCCGTTGCATTGGACCCAAAAGCCCGTGCCAAAGCGCAGAAATCAGGGTTTTGGGCGACCACCGCATTGGGTGCAATTTGGCTGCGCACCATACTGTCTTCGATTTCCTTTAGTTTGCCATTGTCCCACAGAATGATCGGCAGGCTTAGGCCCAACTCCACCGCAACACCGAGTTCTTGCATCGTGTAGTGAAACCCGTAATCCCCCGCAATCGCCACGACGGGCGTTTTGGGGCGGCCAATTTTGCCGCCGATGGCCGCAGGCAATCCGTAGCCAAGCGTGCCAAAACCGTAGGGGTGGTGCCACAGGTTCGGGCGGTCCAGCGGATAGAGTTCCTTGGACACATAAGCGAATTGCGTCATGTCCGAATAGATCAACGTGCCCTTTGGCAACGCCTCGGCCATTGCTGCGCAGATCGGCGCGATGCCCTGACGGGCCGCGTCAGTTTCAGCCGCATAGGCTAATTTGGCTGCAGCGACCTCCTCGGTCCCCCAGTTCGTTTTGATGTTTTGACCTTCGATCAAATCGCAAATATCTGCCAGGAACGCAGCCGCGTCGCCCATAATTGGCAAGTCAGCGACGTGATCATCCGCCAAGGAATGCGCGTCCAAATCAACGCGGATCATCGGCGCGTCATAGCCCAACTGGTCGCGCCAAAGGTCTGTTTCAGACAGTTCTGTCCCGATGCAAAGCACCAAATCGGCTTTGGCCAGTTCAGTGGCGCTGTCGGCTTTGGCCAGACAGGGGCCGTAGTTCAACGGGTAATCCGGCGCGATGATGCCACGTCCCGCAAAGGAGCACATGGTGGCTGCACGGGTCAAGCGCACCAGTTTGCGCGCGGCCTCGAAACCACTGGCAGCCCCACCACCGAAGATAAACATCGGTCGTTTGGCCCCCAGCAACCATTCTGCTGCCGCCGCGATGTCTTCGGGGCGGGCAATGGGTTTTGCGGGCGGAGTGGGCTGATCTGGCGCCGCGTCCGCAAGCGTGCCCAGCACATCAATCGGCACCTGAATGTGTTTGGGGCGGGCGCGATTGGCGGAAAACTCGGCAAATGTCTTGTCGATCAACCGATACGCGGCCGCGGCATCCGGGGCAGTTTTGGACCAGTCACAAACCGTGGCGGCAGCCCCTTCTTGATCCAGCATCTCGTGCAAACGGCCACGGCCCATGCCGGTGTCTTTGGTTTCCAAACAGGACGAAATCACCAGCATCGACACGCTGTCGGAATAGGCCTGCCCCATCGGGGTCATGATATTGCACAAGCCAGGACCAGTGATCACATAGGCCACACCGGGCTTGCCCGTTGCGCGCGCATACCCGTCAGCCATAAAGCCAGCGCCTTGTTCGTGGCGGGCCAAAACATGGGTGATACCGGCCTCTTCAATGCCGCGATACAGCTCGACATTATGCACCCCCGGAATGCCGAATATCACATCAACCCCGCGCGCCTTGAGCATATGGGAAATATTGGCACCAAGAGGGCGTTTACGCATTGTCTATCCTCTCCAAAATCTGACGGTCAAGATGGTGTAGACCACCAGCAGTTCCAGCCGTCCAATCAACATGCCAAAGGCCAGCATCCACTTTGCCGGATCATTCAAGCTGGCGAAATTGCCTGAGGGACCGATGGTATCGCCAAGGCCCGGCCCGATGTTTGCAATCGCCGTGGCAGCCCCAGAAACCGAGGTAACAAAATCCAGCCCTGTCGCGCCCAACAAGACCGACAACACACCGATCGAAACAACGAACATCACAAAGAACGCCATCACAGAGGAAATGACGTCCTCCGAAACGGGGCGCTTGTCATACTGCGGACGAAACATGCCGTGCGGCGAGTGGATCTTGGAAATCTGTGCGCGGATCGCGGCAAACAACAACTGGTAACGGAATATTTTGACAGAACAAGCGGTCGATCCCGCGCAGCCACCGATCAGGCCGATAAAGAAGAACAAAACGATGGGGAAAGGCCCCCAGAGCTGATAATCCACGCTGGCATATCCGGTTCCAGATATTATCGAGGTGACGTTAAACAGAGCCTCGCGCAGGGCATGTTCATAATGGTCGCTATTGACCAGAACGCGGTACAGGGTCACCAGCACAACCAATATCACAATGGTCGAAATATAGGCGCGAATTTGGCTGTCCAAAAACAATGGGCGGCTTGAACCCGAAACCAGTTGCACATAGCGCACAAATGGCAGGCTGGCAAAAATCATGAACACAGAGGCAACGTATTCCGGCGCGCCCTGATACTCGCCAAAAGACGCGTCATGGGTAGAAAACCCGCCCGTCGACATGGTGGTCAACGCATGGTTCAACGCCATAAACCCGGGCAGACCAAAGGCCACATAGGTGAGGAAGCAGACAAAGGTCAGGCCCAGATAGATCGTCGAAATACGGGCCGAAATTTGTGCGGCGCGGGGCAGAATTTTCCCCATTGTATCAAAGGCTTCTGACTTGAATATCTGCATCCCCCCGATCCGCAGTTCGGGCAGGAACACCATCGCCACAACAATGATGCCGATGCCACCAAACCACTGCAACATCGAACGCCACAGCAAGATGCCTTCGGGCATATCGTCCAGCCCTGTGAACACCGTCGATCCGGTGGTTGTCAGCCCCGACATTGCCTCAAAAAACGCGTCCACTGCGCGGGCATCGAGTTCACCAAACATAAAGGGCAAGGCGCCAAACACCGGCAGGGCCAACCAAACGCCAGTGGTCAGTAAAAAGGTCTGCTGGATGCTTAACCCTTCGCGGTCGCGATTGGCCGAAGCCAGCGCGATCATGCCGCCCAGCAACACGGTGATGATCGCGCTTTCAAGGAATATTTTCCAATGGCCGTTTTGATACAGAATATCGACCGCCATCGGGATCAACATCGTGAGCCCGAGCAACACGGCCAATTGGCCAATAATAAATCCTACAGGACGCAGATCAAACATAGGGTCAAGGCTTGGCCGTGTCTGGGAAATCTGTCAAGCGGTATTGGCTCATTCGGGCCATGTAGCCGCTGCATTTGAGGGGGCCCGTGACAGGGGCACCCTACCCCACATGAAACAGCGTGTTGAACAGTTTGGGGTCCAGACTGTCAGACACGAATGTCTCGCCCTCTGTCAGTATGCTGACTGCGTCGTGACTGTGCAGGCTTTCTTGGTGGCTGGCGATGATGCGAAAATCACCGATGCGTTCGTCGCGTTGCAACCCCTCAAAGAACAGCCGAGCGGCGTCTTCGACAAAAATCGGGTTGGCGGCGTTAAGTTCGGCAAAGGCTTGTTCGTCTTCGCGTTTTACCATGACTTGGGTTTCGGTCGGCACGGCGGCGCGGCAGATGTCTATCAGGTCTTCAAACCATAGGCGGTTCTCACCCGGTATCATCTGCGCCGAAACCCGTGCGACGGATCGTTGGGAGTGCGGGGTTGCCAGTTGGCCACGGGTTTGGCGCGCATGTTCAGACAGCTCAAGCGAACAGGGACATGTGGAAGAATAGACATAATCCAAATGAATGATCTTTTGTATTTTTCCCTTTATTTCAACAAGTTCCAGCGCAATGTCGTAATACTGATAGCCTTCAAGACCTGAGCGCAATGACGGTACTTTGACCGGAAAGGAAAATCGCATTTGAATGCGCGCATCAAAGCTGTCCAGATCAGCCTTATAGTCATTCAACGCCGCCTCGATCACATCAAAGCTAAAGGTTTTTTCGGCGTGGCCGTAAAAAGTGCGCATAATGCGCGACATGTTGATGCCCTTTTTACCCGCTTCTAGGCTGACAGTTCCGGTGACAGAAGTTTCCAACCGCAAATCACCGCCATCGCGGGAATGAAACCGGATCGGCAAGCGGAAATTGGAAATTCCGACGTGTTGGATATGACGTTTTGCCCCTTTGATCAGGCTTTCAGGGCCATTTTGCAAATCCGGCAAAGACGCCTTATAGGCCTCATCCACCGCAAATTCCTCAGGGTACGCGCGGGCCAGGGCGGGGTAGTTTGACACCTCGTTTTCCGGCAATAACCGTGCAATCGCTGGGTCCAGCTGCGCCACTTCGATGGCTGTGACGGACGCCGCCCATGTGCGCAGGGTCTCAAGCGCCAATTGCGCCTTTTCCCGATCTACATCTGTGCTGTCTTTTGGGGGCTGAATGTTCATTTCCGCTCCTGATTGGTTCGCGTTCACCCCTTAATGTAAGGGATCGCGCGCAATATACCAACCGTTACCGACGTGGCATGCACCTAGGCCGCCATCAGGGCGTTCAGAATGTCGCGCGTCAGATCATCCACATCCTCCAGCCCGACGCTGATCCGCACCAAACCCGGCGTGATGCCCAGGTCGGTTTTTTGTTCCTCCGGTAGACGTTGATGGGTGGTGGTGGCCGGGTGGGTGACAATGCTTTTGGCATCCCCGAGGTTATTGGAAATCGTGCAGATTTCCAGTGCGTTTAAGAACTTAAACGCCGCCGCCTGCCCGCCCTTTAGATCAATCGCCAGCATAGTGCTGCCCGTTGTCATCTGGTGCTGCGCCAATTCGGCTTGCGGGTGGCTGCTCAGATGCGGATAGATCGCGCGGGCCAGTTTTTCATGGCCCTCAACGGCCTTGGCAATTTTCAGCGCAGAGTCCGCCATAGCACGACAGCGCAAATCCAACGTCTCCATACCCTTGAGCATCACCCATGCGTTGAACGGGCTCATAGAGCCGCCCGTGTGTTTTAAATAGGGTTCCAGCGTGCCGCGGATAAAATCCCTACTGCCCAAGATAACCCCGCCCAAACAGCGGCCAGAGCCGTCGATGTGCTTGGTGGTTGAGTAGATCACCACGTCGGCGCCCAAATCAAAGGCGTTCGAGAAAATCGGGGTGGCGAACACATTGTCTACCACCACCAATGCGCCGACCTTATGAGCCAGATCACAGACGGCGTGAACGTCGATCAACTCAAGCGTAGGATTGGAAATACTCTCGAAGAACACCAATTTGGTGTCGGGGCGCAGCGCCGTTTTCCAAGCCCCCAAATCCGTGCCGTCCACCAGCGTGATCTCAACCCCGAAACGGGCCAAAACATCCTCAAGGATATAAAGACATGAGCCAAACAGCGCCTTGGCCGCGACCACGTGATCGCCTGATTTCAAACCGCAGGTGAGCGCCGCGCTGACAGCCGCCATACCGGAGGCTGTGGCAAAGGCGTCTTCGCACCCCTCAAGCGCGGCAATTCGCTCCTCGAACATGCGCACCGTCGGGTTGCCATAGCGGGCATAGATGAATTCGTCTTCGCCGGTTTCAATGAACCGCGCTTCGGCGTCCTCGGCTGTGTCGTAAACAAAACCCTGAGTTAGGAAAATCGCCTCCGAGACTTCGCCATATTGACTGCGTCGCGTGCCCGAATGCACTAGTTTCGTGCGAGCGTTCCAATCGTTTTTCATCTCATCATCCTTACCGCGCCGCTATGGGCACAAAAAAACCCCGAACCGGCAAAGGTACGGGGCGCATGTCCCTTCCCTCTTTAGCGGCATGTTTAACGTGGCCCGCAATCCGGTAACAAATCGCCACAAGAGTGGGAATACTGTGCGTAACCGGCGCGGTCAAGACTTGTTGATCATTACCGCCTTGCCCTTTCGTCAAAATCCCGATCAAAATGCGGGGGAACCCAAGGAGCGAAAACATGACCAAACCGATTGATCTCTATTATTGGCCCACCCCGAATGGTTGGAAAATCAGCATTGCGCTATCGGAAATGGGCCTCCCCTATACCTTGAACATGGTGAACATTGGGGAGGGGGATCAGTTCAAACCTGACTTTTTGAAAATTGCACCGAACAATCGGATGCCGGCGGTTGTGGACCATGACGGCCCCGACGGCGCGCCTATTTCGATCTTTGAATCTGGGGCGATCTTGCAATATTTGGCACGTAAGACCGGCAAGTTTTGCGGCGGCACTGAGCGCGAGCGCGTTGCGGTTGATCAATGGCTGATGTGGCAAATGGGCGGACTTGGCCCAATGGCCGGCCAAGCACATCACTTCTTGAAATACGCACCGATGATGGATCCACCGCAAGATTTGCCTTACGCCAAAGACCGCTACCGCGCCGAAACCGCGCGCCTTTATGGTGTGTTGGACCGACAATTGGCGGACAATGAATTTGTGGCGGGAGATTTCTTTTCCATCGCGGATATGGCGATCTGGCCTTGGGCGTCGCTTTGGGAAGGCCAGCAATCAACGCTGGACGGCAAACCCCACATGGCCCGTTGGCTGGAAACCGTTGGCGCGCGTGAAGGCGTGATCAGGGGGCGGGGCGTGGCCGCAGAGATGCGCTCTAACTTGCAAAGTGACAAGAAAGCACAGGATTTGCTGTTCAAACGCAAATCCTAACCCATCATTGTTCCACAAATACCCGCGCCGCAGGCAAGAGAACTCTTGCGCCTGCGCGCTGGTATTTACTTTAAAAAAGAAGAGGTTAGGTCTCGTCTTGGTCTAGGGCGTATTGCTGCATTAATTTGCCTTGGGTCATAAAGAAAACAAAGATCGCAGCCGTCAGCCCGAACACTTTGAAATTCACCCAAGCGTCGGTGGACATGGTGCGCCAGACCAACTCATTGGTCATCGCAAGAGCTGCGAAAAACAGACACAGGCGCTTGGTCAAGATCATCCAGCCCTCGTGTTGCAGCGGCATCGCCTCCTCCATCACCAGTTGCAGATAGCTTTGGCCGCGCATCAGGCCAAACCCCAGCATCCCCGCGAACAAGAGGTAAATCATCGTTGGTTTCATTTTGAAAAATCGCTCGTCATTGAACCAGATCGACAACGCGCCAAACACCACCACAATCACCAGTGTCAGAATTTGCATAACCGAAATCTTGCCCGTCAGCCGGTACAGAATGAACGTGGTCAGCGCCAGCAGTGGCACAAAGATCGCCGTGACCACGATAAAGCCGCTATAATCCGTCCCCGCATAGGTGAAAGTGTGATCTTTCAGCTTGGTATAAGCGATGAAAAACACCACGATCGGCCCCAGATCGAGCAGTATTTTAACAATAGGGCTTATCTTTTTCGCGTCACTCATCACGTTCTCCTGTTATGCACCCAATTCAACTATCACAGCGCCCAGCGCAATCAATGCCATAAGCGTAAAGCGGCGCGGGCCGACCCTCTCATTCAACATCACCCAGCCGATCACCGCCGCGAACACGGTCGAGGTTTCGCGCAGCACGGCGACTTGACCGACGTTGGCTAGGCGGGTGGCCAAAATGATACCACCAAAGCTGGCAATCGCGATGACCCCACCAATCAACCCGCGCATCATCAGCGGGCCGAGTGTTGGAGGGTTTGACATCCCACGATAACGGATCAGAGCGATTGAGGGCATAAAAAACAGCCCGTCAATCATGAATAACCACGCCAAAAATGTGAACGGGTCCGTGCTGGCGCGGATGCCATAGGCGTCATAGGTGGTGTAGGCCGACACCAATAGCCCTGTCAAAGTCGCAAACACAAACGCCATTTTCAAAGTCTCGCGCCCAACAGTGAGGGTGCGCAGATTATAGAGCCCCAGCCCATAAATGCCGCTGAGCAACACCAAAACACCAAGCCACTGCAGACCTGAGAACCGCTCGCCAAACAGGAAAAATGCCCCGATTATAGCAAATAGAGGCCCCGTTCCGCGTACGATTGGGTAGACCACCGTATAGGCACCCCGGGTATAGGTCATGGCTTGCAAGTATTTATAAGCACAGTGAATAAAAAAGGCGCCGGCAAAAATTAGCCACATATGCGGTTCGGGCCAAGGCACCACAAACAGCGCAAATGGCATTGCGATCAGCCCGTAGGATATGTCAATTGCGCCGCGGGTTAGCCACGGATCATGGCTGCCTTTTTGCAACGCGCCAAAAATCGCGTGCAGGATGGCCGACAGCAGGGCCAGCCCTATCGCGATCTGATGCCCGGCCGATGTGCCTTGCAACGAGATAACCCAGTCGCTCATTCAGCGGGCGTCCATGTGGCGTGAAAAATCGTGCTGTCCAAAATCTGCTCGCCCAATCCCCTGCTCGAGATGCCAAGCACAAAGGTATTCACGAACATTCCCGCTGACAGCCCTGCCCCCGTATCAACATTTACCTGCAGAGTGCCGTTTGGCGCGGGCAAGGTGGCAATCAACTGCTTGACGGCCTGTTTCGTTGCGGCAGGAAAGCTATGGCTTGGCCAATCCGTCACCTCGCCCATCATGGCAGATCGTTTACGCGATCTTTCGGGAAATGTGTTGCCGATATAGGGACGCAGATAGGGTTCCAGCTTGCGATTGCCAAACCCCGTCAAGGTCACATCGCGCAGTTTGGCGCTGCCAAGGCTAATTTGCATTTTGGCGGCGCTTGAAAGGTCAACGTCATGGAATGTGCCTTGCAGTGTGACCACATTGTCTTGTGGGCCCTCGATTTTCAGGCTTTCGATTATCACCTGTTTGTCTTGGGCATTTTGGTGCAAAGACAGGGTGATTTGCATCGGCATGGCGGGCGCATCGGGTTCGACTTTTAACCCCAAACTGCGCGGCATATCAGCATCAGTGATGCGCATGGCCAAGGCAATTGGTGGCAGCGAATTTTGCAACACTTGCTCCAGCCCTTCGGCCTGCCACTCAAACTGATCAAACGGTAACCCCGTCGGCGTATTGGTCAGGCACCAGCCGTCTTTGGACAAGGTATGGCTGACCGCTTGTCCCTGAGTGGCCACTTGCCATGCGGCGTCGCAATCCTGGATGCTCATTCGGGTGAAAGCATGGGTCGGGATTGGGGCGGCCAGTAGTGCAATCAGGGCGAGCGGCGCCCGTCTCATTCTTCTAACCCTGTCAATGCGTGGGCAAATTCCTCGGGATCGAACGCGTCCAGATCGTCGATCTGCTCGCCAACGCCAATGGCGTGGATTGGCAACCCGAATTTATCCGCCAAGGCCACCAACACGCCGCCCTTGGCGGTGCCGTCCAGTTTGGTCATCACAAGGCCAGAAACATTGGACAACTCTTGAAAAACCTTGACCTGATTAAGGGCATTTTGTCCCGTGGTCGCGTCCAGCACCAGCAAAGTGTTATGCGGGGCTGTTGGGTCTTTTTTCTGAATAACCCGCACGATTTTGGACAGCTCCTCCATCAGATCGGCGCGGTTGTGCAGGCGGCCAGCGGTGTCGATCATCAACAGATCGGCCCCGTCGGCCTCGGCTTGGGTCATGGCATCAAAGGCAAGGCTGGCGGGGTCCGAGCCCTCGGCCGCTGTCAGCACGGGCACACCGGCACGCGTCCCCCAGACCTGCAATTGCTCAACCGCAGCGGCACGGAAGGTGTCGCCGGCTGCAATCACCACGTCTTTGCCCGCGGCCTTAAACTGGCTGGCAAGTTTGCCGATGGTGGTGGTTTTACCAGAGCCGTTGACGCCGACGACCAACACGACCTGTGGTTTTTTAGCATAGATCGGCAGGGGTTTGGCGACAGGTTCCATGATGCGGGTGATTTCGGCGGCCAGCAGGTGTTTGATTTCGGCAGTCGATAGTTTTTTACCAAAGCGCCCTTCGGCCATGTTGGCGGTGACGCGCAAGGCGGTGTCGACGCCCATATCGGCGGTGATCAACA